>JAFQJK010000049.1 GCA_017415005.1 Rikenellaceae bacterium | reverse complement strand
TCGGGCCCCGTGCACCTCGCGCCTCCTTTCCGCCCGCGGTTCCGGCACTACTGTCCCTTCCCGGCGGACCGCCCGGTCTGCTGTTCCTCCTTTTTCTATACCGTCCGGTCTTTCCTCAGCCCCGCTTCTTTCCTCAGCCCCGCTTCTTTCCTCGGTCCCGCTGCCTTCCTGTGCCGCCCGCCCTGTGCACCTCGCGCCTCCTTTCTACCCCCGGCCCCGGCACTACTGTCCTCTCCCGGCGGACCGCCCGGTCTGCTGTTCCTTCTTTTTTATACCGTCCGGTCCTTCCGCAGCCCCGCTTCTTTCCCCGGTCCCGCTGCCTTCCTGTGCCCCGCTCCCTTTCCTTCCTGCGCCGGCCGGCCCATGCCTTGCCACGCCCTGTCGCAGTCGTACCCTCCCTTCGTATCTCTCCTTTTCCGAACCCCTCCGGTCCGTCCGGCTTTGCGTCTTGCATCGCCACGCCCGGATCGCCCCGTTCTCTATCGGCTTGCCCGGTATCCGGATCGACATGGCGGCGCCTGCCGTCCGGTCCTTCCTCAGCCCCGGTCCTTCCTCCGCTCCGCTGCCTTCCTGTGCCGCCCGCCCTGTGCACCTCGCGCCTCCTTTCCGCCTGCGGCCCGGCGCTGCTGTTCTTTCGCCGGCAGGTAGCGGCCCTGCGTTGCCGGGGCCGGGAGCGTGCCTTTTCCGGTGTCGTCCCGGCTGCCGTACTGCTCGCCTCCCGCTATTCGTGGCACCTGATCCCGGATTCCGGTCGTTCACCATCATGCCCTTCCTTTGTTTTCGGCAGGTCTTGAGGGTTTATCCGTAACTCCCGTCGTCGTGCGGCCGACTGTTCGGCATGAACCGATGCGCGTCCTTCCCGATTGCGCTTTCCCGCTCTCCCCGCTTCCTTTGGGCGCTCACCCGGGGCCTGTTGCTGCCTGTCTCTCCGTCCGGGGACGGCCTGTGTCCGGACGACGCAGGTACAGGCGTGTTGTCCTTTTCCTGTGCCTTTTCAGGATGCCTTTTTATGTCGTATCCTGTGTTTCCCGGCTCCCAGCTCCATTACCCCGGCCTTTCCCTTCCTTCCCTTCTCCTGCCTGCCGGACCCGCGCAGCGGCCCGCTTCCCTTGCTTGACCCCGTTCCCGCCTGTTTTCGTCCGTTTCCCCGCTGATCCGGTTGTGATTCTCGTCGATTTGTCTTATCTTCAACACCCGGTGTCCGTTCCTGAAGCCCGGGTTTCCGGGGTGGACCGTTAATCCGCCGAGTCCCGATGATCCGATCCTTGACTACTTTTGCCGCCTGCTGCGTGATGGCAGGCGCCGTTTATGCCGCCGGGCCACATGGCGTCACGGGGTCCCAGACTGTTGCGGAGCCCCGGGGCGATTCCGTGCCCCGCACGGGCCTTTACACCATCCCTTCCGACAGCCTCCTGCTGCGCGATCCGTTCGTGCTGGCCGACCCTGCCTCGCGCCTCTACTACCTGCCGGTGCGCGGGGGCGACGCCCGCTCGTTCGTGGCTTACGAGAGCCGCGACCTGCACTATTGGCGCGCGCTGGGGCCCGTCTTCACTCCCGACGACGCTTTCTGGGGCCTGTCCGACTACTGGGCTCCCGACCTGTTGCTGCACGACGGCCGTTACTATATCGCCGCGACGTTCAGCGCCCCGGGACGGGGCAGGGGCTGCTCGCTACTGGTTGCCGACACGCCCGGCGGACCTTACCGTCCGCTCACCGACGGTCCGGTGACGCCCGCCGGGTGGACCTGCCTCGACGCGACGATCTACATGGACGGCGACCAGCCGTGGCTCCTGTTCAGCCGCGAGTGGCTCGAGGTGACCGACGGGCAGGTGTGGGCCATGCCGCTCACGCGCGACCTCACGGCTGCCGTGGGCGACCCGGTGCTGCTTTTCTCGGCTTCCGATGCCCGCTGGACGGCGCCTATTACGGCATACGGCGTGACGGGCTACGTGACCGACGCCCCGTTCATCTGGCGTACCGACTCGGGCGGGTTGCTGATGCTCTGGTCTTCCTTCGCGCGCCTCACGAAGGCGGACCGTGCTGCCGGCCGTACGGAGGGCAGGTACGCCATCGGCGCGGCCTGGTCCCCCTCGGGCGATCTGCGGGGTCCGTGGGTCCATGACCGTCGTGCGCTCAACACCGACGACGGCGGCCATGCGATGATCGTCCGCTCGTTCGGCGGCCAGCCATATATTTCGTACCATGCGCCCAACTCGCATCCCACGCGCGCCGTGATCCGCCCCGTCACGATCGATGCCCGCAGGCGCCGCGTGATCCTCGATTCGCCGACCGCAAATCCCTAACGACCTTAACCGACCTGTCCGATGAAATTGTTCCGTTACTTGCTTCTGTGTGCTGCCGCGCTGTCCTTCGGGGCCCCGGCGCCGGCTTCCCCGCTTTCCGGCGCGGCTGCCGGGTCTTCATGCTCCATATCTGCATCCGATATACCGGTCGCATCCACCGCCCCCGGAGCCTCTTTCGCTGCCGAGTCCCCGTTCGCGCCGGCCCCCGACAACCTCGTGCGGGTCGTGACCCGCGACGTGACCCTCGCGATGCTCCGTGAGCCCGACGGGCGCCTCTCGTTCGCCTATTTCGGCCCGGCGTTCGCGGGTGATGCAGCGCTTGCCGCCCGGCGCTATATCGGGCGTCCCGACGCCCACGAGGACATGCGCCCCGAGGCTTATCTCGCCTACGGGGGGCGCAATTACCTCGAACCTGCGCTTAAAGTGACGCATGCCGACGGCTCGCAGACCACCGAGCTGGTGGTCGGCGACGTCACGGTCTCCGATCTTGGGCCCGGCCGTACGCAGACCACCGTACATATGCGTGACAAGGTCTATCCGCTCGCGGTCGATCTGATCTTTACGGCCTACCGCGACGAGAACGTCATTACGCAGCAGGTGCGCGTGACCAACGAGCACAGGAAGAACCGTCCGGTCACGCTCGAGAACGTCTATTCGGCCTATCTGCCGCTGCTTGCGCCCGAGTTCTACCTCACGCACTTCCACGGCACCTGGGCCCGCGAGATGCAGCTCACCGAGGAGCGCCTCACACCGGGTGTCAAGGTGGTCGAATCGCGCAAGGGGGTGCGTACCACGCAGTCCGAGAACCCTTCGTTCCTGCTCTCGACCGACGGTCCCGCCCGGGCCGACCGGGGCGAGGTGATCGCCGGGGCGCTGGCCTGGTCGGGCAACTACCGGCTCAGTTTCGAGCTCGACGAAGGTGGGCGGCTTAATATCCTGGGCGGCATCAACCCCTTTGCCTCGCGCTATACGCTCGGTGCGGGCGAGTCTTTCACGACGCCCGTGATGATCTGGAGTTACAGCGCTTCGGGCTACGGCCTTGCCGCCCGCCAGTTGCACGACTGGGCGCGCCGCTATGCGCTGCACGACGGGGCGACGGTCAATTCTGTGGTACTCAACAGTTGGGAGGGGGCCTACTTCGATTTCGACGAGGCGACGATCCGCCGCATGATCGACGATGCGGCCGCAATGGGTGTCGAGACCTTCGTGCTCGACGACGGCTGGTTCGGCAACAACTATCCGCGCAACAACGACGCGGCGGGTCTGGGCGACTGGCAGGTCAATCAGAAAAAATTACCGAACGGCATCGACGCGCTCGCGCAGTATGCTGCCGCTAAGGGTCTACGCTTCGGTATCTGGATCGAGCCCGAGATGGTCAATCCCGAGAGCGACCTGGCGCACGCCCATCCCGAGTGGGTGGTGAAGAGCCCGGGGCGCGACGTACCGACGATGCGTAACCAGTGGCTGCTCGACCTTACCAATCCGGCGGTACAGGACTTCGTGGTCGAGACGTTCCGGGGCACGGTGAACCTTTCGCCCGCGATCACGTACGTCAAGTGGGACGCCAACCGTCATGTCGAGAGCTTCGGGTCCGAGTACCTGTCCGCCGACCGGCAGTCGCACTTCTGGGTCGACTACACCCGGGGGCTGTATAGCGTCTACGAGCGTATCCGCCGCGAGTTCCCCGACATCGAGATCCAGCTTTGCTCATCGGGCGGGGGTCGGGTCGACTACGGCGCGTTGCCGTACCACGACGAGTTCTGGACCAGCGACGATACGGATGCCTACGAGCGTATCCGGATGCAGTTCGCCACCAACCTGATCTATCCGGCCGAGGCCACGGCGGCCCATGTCTCGGCGGTGCCCAACCACCAGACGGGCGACCGTGCTCCGCTCAAGCTGCGCTTCGACGTGGCGATGATGGGCCGGCTGGGCCTTGAGCTCCAGCCGCAGCACCTTACTGCCGACGAGCTTGCGTTCGCCAGGCAGGCTGTGGCGACCTACAAGGACATCCGTCCCGTCATCCAGCTCGGCGACCTTTACCCGCTGCGCTCGCCCTACGAGCCGGGTGGCTGGTGCGCGCGGATGTTCGTGTCGAAAGACCGTTCGCGGGCTGTTTTTTTCGCCTTCAGCCTCGATTTTCACGACCGTATGGCCAGCACCGACTTCCGGATGCAGGGCCTCGACCCCGAGCGCCGGTACAGGGTGACCGAGCTCAACTCGCCCGGCTACGACACGTTCTGGGGCAACGGCCAGACCTTCACCGGCGACTACCTGATGCGCGTCGGGGTCAACCCGTGGCTTCAGCGTCGCGGGGCGAGCAGCGTACTGCTGCTCGAGGCCCAACCCTAAGCCCGCTTCGTTCCTGCCATGCAGGCACGATCCCTTCCCGGGTCGTGCCTGTCCTGTTTTTGAGACCGTACGGTCGCTGCCCCTCCTGCCGCTGCCTGCCTTGCTGCTGCCCGTTCTGCCGTTTTTCGTTTGGCTTCTTTCCCGATTCTGCAGGGCCGCACTTTCCCGTCTTTCACCTTTGTATCCGTGAGTGTTCCCGTTTCTGTGTTCCTGTCTCTCTGCGCCTCTTTCCCTCTGTGCTCCTGTTTCTCTGCGCCCTTGTCCCTCTACGTTCCTGTTCCTCTGTGCTCCTGTTTCTCTGCGTTCTTGTCCCTCTGTACTCCTGTTTCTCTGCGCCCTTGTCCCTCTACGTTCCTGTTCCTCTGTGCTCCTGTTTCTCTGCGTTCTTGTCCCTCTGTACTCCTGTCTCTCTGCGCCTCTTTCCCTCTGCGCTCTTGTCCTTCTGTGCTCCTGCTTCTCTGTGCCCTTGTCCCTCTGTGCTCCTGTTTCTCTGCGCTCTTGTCCGTCTCTGTGCCCCTGTCCCTTTGCGCTTTTGTTCTTCTGTCCTCCTGTCTCTCTGTCCTTCTGTTCCCTGTTCCGGTCGCCCTGCTTATGCTTCCTGCCTCTGCCTCGCGTCCTCCTGCTATGCCCTGCGGGTTTCCGCTGTTTCCCGCCCCGCTTCCCCGGTCATTCCCTGCTGTCCTGCTGTCGCCCTGCGTTTCGATGCGTAACTATTCCCCTGGTCCCCGTCCACCCCTTACGTCCGTTGTTCCCCTCCCTTTTCCCGGCCCGCCACCTGCCGCCCGGCCTATCCCGGCTGCCCGCCCGTCTTTCGCAGGGCTATCTGCCCGCCTGTCCTGACCCCCGCCCCGCTTCCCCGCTTATACTCACCCGTCCATCCGTAGCTTTCGTTCTCTTGCCTCGCGTTGCTATGGCTTCCCGGAGCATTCCGCTCGTCGCCAGCGGCTCTGTTTTTTCGCCCCTTGTTTTTTGCAGCCGTTGTCCGAGTGTGATAAAATAATCGTATCTTCATGCCCAAATAAGAAATTATGTACATTGCCATAGCCGGAAATATCGGGAGCGGGAAGACGACGCTCACCGAGATACTCGCTGCGCGGACGGGGTCCTCGGCCTATTTCGAGGATTCCAACAATCCTTATATCGGCGACTTTTACGAGGATATGAACCGCTGGTCGTTCAACCTGCAGATCTATTTCCTCGGTAAGCGCATCCGCCAGGCGGCCGACATCCTGAGCCGCGACGGCAGCCTGATCCAGGACCGCACGATCTACGAGGATGCCTATATCTTCGCCGACAATCTCCACGAGATGGGGCTGATGTCCACGCGCGACTTCGAGACCTACATGGAGATTTTCGATCTCTCGACAGGGCTGGTCCGCAAGCCCGACCTGCTGATCTACCTGCGGGCGAGCGTCCCGACGCTGATCAGCCAGATCCAGAAGCGGGGCCGTGCCTACGAGATGTCGATCCAGGCCGACTACCTCGAACGCCTCAATGCCAAGTACCGCAACTGGATCGAGAACATCTACCAGGGCGAGGTCTTTACGCTCGACATCGACCGCGAGGACTTTATCCTCGACCCTGCGGTGCTCGATCCGCTGTTTGCGCGGATCGCAGCATTACCCCGCTGATGTCCCTTTCCGGCCGGCCCTGCTGTTCCCCACGGGCTTTTGCGCTCCAGCCTCTGTTACCTTAATAATATTGTTATATCGTTTTCATCGATATTTCGTCCCCTTCCGGGTTTCTTGTGCGTTCTACGCCGGCTCCGTCCGGCGTTTTGTCTTTGCCGCGCTTGACATCTACCCGGCCTGTGTCCGCTCCGTTCGTTTTCTCCATTCCTCCGCTCACCTTTACACTGCTCCTGCCGCACTTCCTGCCTCCGCCTTGCTTCCTCTCCCTCCGCTCGCGTCCCCGCCGTACTTTGCTCCCGCTTCTGCTCACCCTCATGCTGCCCGCTGCTTCTGCCGCACTTTCTGCTCGTCGTACGTGCCGCCTACATGCCGTTATGGTTGCGGTGTCCTCTCCCATTCCCCGGTGCCGCGAGCGAACTCTCAACCCTTGGGGGCGTATGCTTGCACGGTTTGCCGGAGTCCGCCTCCTTCCGGTTGCAGTCCGGACCGTTGTGGACACGGGTTCCTCTGCGGTCATTCATCCGATCTTGCCCGGCGACTCCCGCGTCCGCTCCGCGGGGCGCGTCGCTGCCTGGCTTTTGCCGTCTTTTTATCGGGCTGCTTCCCCCGCAACCGGCCCTGTTGCACCGTTTTTCGAAAAAATGCCCTATCTTTCTTCCCCTAAATCCGATGATGATGTTACCCAAGCCTTTTCAGGATAGCTGCGAGCGTCTGCTCGGTGCCGAGAGCACCCGGCTTTTCGAGGCGCTCGAGACCGCCTCGCCGACCTCGATCCGATTCAATCCCTATAAGCTTTCCGAACAGCCCGAGGGGCGCCGCGTTCCCTGGTCGCGCTATGGCTACTACCTCGACGAGCGGCCGCAGTTCACGCTCGACCCGCTGTTCCACGGCGGGGCTTATTACGTGCAGGAGCCGAGTTCGATGTTCGTCGAGCACGTTTTCCGCTCGGTCATGGGCGACGACTCGGCCCCGCTGCGCGTGCTCGACCTTTGCGCGGCCCCGGGCGGCAAAACGACGCTGCTGGCCACCCTGGCCGGGCTCGAGAGCACGGTCGTGGCCAACGAGGTGATCCGTCCGCGCTCGCTGGCGCTTGCCGACAACGTGCGGCGCTGGGGGCTGGGCAATGTGGTGGTGACCAACAACGATCCCGACCATTTCGCGGGCTTCCGCGACTGGTTCGACTTCGTATTGGTCGATGCGCCCTGTTCGGGCGAGGGGATGTTCCGCAAGGACCCTGCGGCGCGTGCCGAATGGAGCGAGTCGGGTGTGGCCCTGTGCGCTGCGCGGCAGCGCCGGATCTTGCAGAGCGTCTGGCCGTCGTTGCGTCCCGGCGGGATGCTGGTATACAGCACTTGTACGTTCAATACGGCCGAGAACGAGGACAACGTCCGTTGGATGACCGATGAGTTCGATTGCGAGGGAGTCGATATTCCAGTCGACGGGGGATGGGGGATCGTATGCGGTGAGGCAGCGGGCATACCGACCTTCCGTTTCTACCCGCACCGTCTCGACGGCGAGGGCTTTTTTGCGGCCGTGCTGCGCAAGGCTGATGGCAGGGCGCACGAGCAGACGCCCCGGCCGCGCAAGGCGACGCTTGCGGCGCTGTCGCGCAAGGCCGTTGCGCCGGTGGCCGGTTGGGTGGCCCAACCCGACTATATGCGCTTCGCGTCGGTGGGCGACCAGGTGTATGGATATTATACCACGGCCTACGACTCGGTCGCTGCACTGGCCGGATCGCTCAACGTCGTGGCGTCGGGTATTCGGATGGGCCAGGTGTTCGGTACTACGCTTCGACCCGAGCATCCGCTGGCGCTTTTCCACGATCTTGCACGGCACTCGGAGGCCGGCGGGCCGAACGACAGCCTGCGCAAGGCGCTCTCTGACGCAGGCTTGTCGCCCGATGTCACTCCTGTGTCACAGCCTCGTCACAAAGGTGTCGTTCCCGACAGGTTTGTGACGATGCCTGAGGTTGAGTTGCAGTTGTCTGATGCACAGGATTATCTTCGTAAGAAGGAGGTCGATGCCGCGCTGTTTGACGAGGGGGTCAATCTGGTCTGCTACGCGGGGCTGCCGATCGGCTGGGCCAAGCGGATCGGTGCACGGGTCAACAATATGTATCCCAAAGAGCTCCGTATCCTCAATCTGTAACGCATAAGCTCCGACACACGATCAGGCGGGAAATGTTTCCCGCCTGATCGTGCACCTGCCGCCCGGATGATCCGGTGCTGTGCTATGTTGTTGTTTGTCTTTCTTTTAGAACTCCTGTACGTCGAAGTAGAACGTGAGGTTGTCCTTGGTGATGATATCGAGCGACATGAAATTGTCGTGCGAAACCGGGCTCTTTTTGAAGGCGAAGTATTCGATCATCGCCATAATGCCGCGATATACCTGGGTTTCAGTGCGCTGTGCGATGATGTAGTCGACGACACCCTTCTTCAATCCCTCGATATTGCGTCCCAACAGGTCGTACCCGAGTACGACTTTGTCGTGCAGGCCATGACTTTCGAGGTATTCCGAGATCAGGTGCACGCGCGAGTTGAACATCACAATGTGCTTTACGTCAGGGTGTTCGTCGAAGAACGTGTCGAGCGTGCGCAGGTTCTGCACGGGGTCGTACGGTTTGAGAAAGGCGTTGTAGATTTGTAAATCGGGGTTGTTTTCCTTGACATAGGTGAGGAATCCTTCGCGCCTTGCCAGCGTGGGGTTGTCCTGCGGACCGCCGCCGCGCTCAAGCCGGAAGTTGGCGAGCTCGGTGACCTGCTGGTGCTTGAGTAACAGACTGGCCGCCAGATACCCGCTTTCATACAGCGGCATGCCGAAGTAGGCCAGGTAGTTGGTGTGATCGATCTTCGAGTCGATATATACGAACGGAATCTGAAGACGTCCCAGCTCGGCAGTGAATGCTACTGTGCTGTCGCGGAAGATCGGGGCCAGCAGCACGGCGTCTGGTGGGGTTTCGAGCACCTTCCGGCAGGCATCGCGGAACGATTCGAGCTCGAACTGGTTATAGAATACCACCTCGATCTCGTAACTGAAGTTGCGCGTGCGCTCGATGGCTTTCTGAATATCTTTATGTACCATCTCCCAGTACTCGCCGGGCCGGAATCCCGGGATCAGGCAGACAAAGCGGTAACTCTTCTTCGAGGCCAGCATCGAGGCATATATATTGGGCTTGTAGTCGATCTTCCGGATCACCTCGAGCACGCGCTCTTTGCTGGCTTGCGATACTTCGCCGCGGTTGTGGAGCACGCGGTCGACGGTCCCTTTCGATACGCCGGCCATGCGGGCTACGTCCTTGATCGTGATCTTTTTGGCTTGTTCTTTCATGGCGGGTGGGGTTTTGATACTATGAACAAAGATAGCAAAGTTATTTGGATAATCGGGCGATATCCGCCGAGTCGTATCGGTTTTCCCTGTCGGCCGGACGCGATCGGATTGAGCCAGGGCCTCTTACACGGGGATTGGCGATCGCCCCGCTTTTTTTTATCGAAGACGACAAAAATATTGCGAAAACAAAAAAAGAGTGTTACATTTGCACGCTGTTTCGGAGGAAACGGCACTATACGGTGGACGTAGCTCAGTTGGTTAGAGCGTCGGATTGTGGTTCCGAAGGTCGTGGGTTCGAGACCCATCTTCCACCCTTAAAGCCTTGCAAAAGAGTCTGCAAGACAAAGAAAAATCCTTATGTATCAATGATATGTAAGGATTTTTTGTTTTCAGGCCGCTGAGGAGAAAAGCAATGAAAAGCAGGTTCGCATGACCTTATTCGTGACCTTTCGGCCGCGAACGAAAAAAGGTCACGATTTGAGGGTTACTACGCTGTATTGCTGCATCTTACCCAATAACATTTCTGTGCTGCATACGTTTAATTATTAAAGCATCAGCAGTCATGGAAAGAAAGACTTTCAGCGTGGTTTTCTTCTGCAAGAAAACCAAGGTAACGCGCAAGGGCGTCGCCCCGATCTACGCCCGGATCACCGCCAACGGACACTCCACCGAGATTTACACCCAATGCCAGATCGAGCCTGAAAAATGGAACCAGCGCCTCGAACGCTCCCTGTTCAAGGACAAAGTGGCAACGCAAATCAACGAGATCGTCGCCAGCTACCGGGCCAATATCCTCGCGGCCTACGACCAACTCATTAGGGAAAACAAAGAGCCGACTTGCTTTGCCGTTAAGGAGCGATTGCTTCGTCCCGATGCGAATTCCCGGCCCTTTCTCGCCGAGCTCGCCAAGTATTGCGACAAGCGGCAGAAAGAGGTCGGCGTGCGGCTCACCCAACTCACGGCCAACAAGTATCACCGCCTGCTGCGCTATCTGCGGGAGTACACGCAGGCGCAGTACGGAAAGGACGACCTGCCACTGGAGCTCGTGGACTACGAGTATATCGACGGCTTCAATACATTCCTGCAAACGGCGCACAACTGCAACAACAACGGCGCGGTGAACCTGCTTTGTTGTCTGAAAAACTTTATCCTCTACGCCATTCGCAACGAGTGGATCGACAAGAATCCGTTCCGGTACTACAAGATGAAGATCGACCGGACCAACGTAAAAACGCCTTTGACCAAGGCGGAGCTCGACCTGCTGATCCGAAAGCAGATGCCCAACGACCGCCTAGACCGCATCCGCGACGTATTCGTGTTCTGCTGCCTGACCGGGCTGGCCTTTACCGATGCCGACCATTTGCGGCGGGAGCACCTCTCGACCGATGAGAACGGGACGGTATGGATTCACAAGCCGAGGGAGAAAACGGCGGTCATGAGCCGGATTCCGCTGTTGCCACATCCGATCGCGCTGCTCAGAAAATACGAGCGCGATCCCGAGCTTCAGGCCAAAAGCAAGCTGCTGCCCGTGCCGACCAATCAAAGGATGAACAGCTACCTCAAGGAACTGACTGCGATCTGCAATATCGACAAAAACCTGACGACGCATGTGGCCCGGCACACGTTCGCCTGCCTCGCCATCGAGTACGGGATGCCGATCGACATCATCGCCAAGATTCTCGGGCATACGAACGTGAATATGACCCGGCACTACGCGAAAGTGTCCGAGGCCAATATCAGCCGCGAAATGCAGAAAATCGGGAGTATATTGAACCGATAGGAGCACCTTTGACAAAAAGGCGGGTCTTTCGGGATCATCAAAATCCCGGAAGACCCGCCTTTTGTTCAGTATGGGTAATTAGTCTTGTGCCGCCCGGTCTTTATACAGCGCAATTCGCTGTTTACACACTTTTCCGACGATCTCTCGCATTTGCGTCACCCGGTCGATGTGTTGCTCCAATTCGCGTGGATTCACCGTAAAATCGGGCTCGTAGCGTGCCTTGATAAGAAACTGGTTCAGGCAAGGCAGCGTGTCGTTGTAATGGCTGCTGTCGGAATCGAGCAGCAACATCAGCTCGCCCGACAGGGTGCGGAGCCGGTCGTGCATCAGGACCATATCGTGCGTGTCCGTATCGAATCCGTGAAAGACGAAGAACAGAACATGGTAAAACAGCACGGCGGCTTGGGCCGTACAAAAGGCAGCAACCCGGATGTCGTTTTCGGTCAACGCGCCGTCGGCCTGTCCGAGAAACCGGTCGCCGAGGTCGAGAAACGTATCGAGACGGAAATTTGCGTCGCAATACGCCTGCCGGAAGTCGCACGATTTTCTGGGCCTGCGGAAATTATAGCGGTCGTTGCAATAAAGCAAGTCTCCCTCGGCCTGCGCGAGCCACAGGAACGGTACCGGATGCGATTGAATAAAGCCCAATGTATGGATGTAGATGTTGACGTAAGGAATATTACGACGCTTGAACGGTAGCTTATACTTGAGATAGCGCTTCACCGAGGGCCAACCGTAAGACGGCTGCTCGCGCACGACAAGGAGCAAGTCGTAGGCCGTAACATCGCTGTGCGGCGTACCACCAGCGAGCGAGCCGAACAGCAGGATATACTCCGGGGCGAAGCCCTCGCGCAGTACGTTGGTGATGCGGGCGGCCTCCGCCGGGTTGTACAGCAGTTCCAGTGCGGGTTGTGCGCAGATCGAAGCTTGGCCTGTCGCCCCGATTGATTCCAGGTCTTCGGCACGATCCGGCACTCCGGATTGCAGCGGTTCGGATTGCGGTTCGCCGAACGATATGGTTACCCCCTGCGGTTGCGATGGGTCCAGCATGGGCTGTTCTTGCCCGGTTGTTTCTATTGTTTCCATTTTATATCGGTTGTTAAGTTTTGATAATAAAGGTTCTGACTTTGCCGCGCACGCGGCGCAGAAAAGCAAATAACAATTTGACCGACAATCGGCTTGTCAGATCAGTAGATAAAAACGGAAACGGGATAATTGGTCACGGGGCGAATGCCCGGAGTTGGCCTTGCGGCTTGTCTGCACCGGAGTACGGACGGGATGTATTGTTCGCATAAAATAAAAAATATGCGCAGCTGCGAACAATACATCCCCCTGTTACAGGCTCAATAAAGTGCCGTTCGCGGGTCGCTAAACCCCAACGGCTCTGCGCATACCTTTGAAGTATGGTTGCTTTATTGAGCTCCATAGTAACAGTTGTTGAATATATTGTTCGCATGGGCAAAGATAAGAACTTTTGCACATTTTAATTGCCCTAAAATCAATGTAAGTAAAAGATCTGCTAAAGATGTGTATTTAATTATAAAAATGTACTTTTGTATATGCAGTCCCAATGATTGAAAGTATATGTTTATCAGCGTAATTCTATGAAACGAATTGAAAGATGTTATGATCATCTTAGTATATAAATTCTCAAGCAACTCATCTATATCATTATGAATAATCTGATTCGCAAGATTGAAATAACTAACTTTAGAT
>JAFQJK010000048.1 GCA_017415005.1 Rikenellaceae bacterium | reverse complement strand
TATGTGCAGGGCCGGGTCTCAGTGCGGAAGGTAGGCTGGCGCCACCTCCGTTCCGCTATTCGTCATCCCCGTCATCGGGCGAGTCGGCGAGATCGTCGGCACCCTTGATCTCGTCGTCGTAGTAATCCTTGTCTTCCTCCTCTTCCGGAACATCGTCGTCGACCTTGACGTCGACCTTGATCAGGTAGCTGATATCGGGTGTCTCGAGCATGATGGCATAAAAGAAATCACCCGGCCCCTTGTCGATACGCAACATGCTATCTGTATATCCGGTAGGATACTGACGTTTTACTTCCTCTTTCAGTTCGTCCGACAGGTTCTTGTAACTTGTTACTATTCTTTTCTTTGTCTTGCTTTCTCCAGCCATGGTGTACTAAAAATTTTCTGCAAGTATAAGCAAAATTTGTAAATCAAAACAGGGAGCGGGCTTTTTTTGACGCATTTTTGAAAAATGGCGTCCCGATTGCGTTCTGCCTGGTTGTGCGGTGATGAGATGCGTCATAATTCGCTGGGGCGGCATACGCCGATCCGGTCAAATTTTATACCTTTACAGAGCAAAAACGGAACCATGAAGCAGAAGATTGCGGAGCTGCGCCGGCAGCTCGACGACCATAACTACCGTTATTACGTGCTTAACGACCCGCAGATCAGCGACTATGACTACGATCTGCTGCTGCGGACGCTGTCGGAGCTTGAGCAGCAATACCCCGAGTACGACGATCCCGACTCGCCGACGCACCGTGTGGGCAGCGATCTTACCACCGAGTTCCGGCAGGTCGTGCACCGTTACCCGATGCTTTCGTTAGCCAACACCTATTCGGCCGATGAGCTGCGCGAGTTCGAGCAGCGGGTCGAGAAGGAGGTCGGCGAAGTGACGTTCTGCTGCGAGCTGAAGTTCGACGGCACGGCGATCAGCCTCACGTATGGGCATGGCCGGCTGGTGCAGGCCTCGACGCGCGGCGACGGTACGGTCGGCGACGATGTGACGGCCAATGTACGAACGATCCGCTCGGTGCCCCTCGTGCTCAAGGGCGGCGATTATCCGGCGCTGTTCGAGATCCGGGGCGAGGTGCTGATGCCGCATGCGTCGTTCCGCCGGCTCAATGCCGAGCGGGAGGAGATCGGCGAGGCGCCGTTCGCCAATCCGCGCAATGCGGCGGCCGGGACGCTCAAGCAGCAGAATCCGGCGGTCGTTGCCCGGCGGGGCCTCGACTGCTTCCTGTATGGTATCCAGGGTGAAGGGCTGCCCTTTGCTTCGCACTACGAGAACCTGCAGAAGGCCCGTGAATGGGGCTTCAAGGTGTCGGAGCATATGCGCCTGTGCCGGGGTATGTCGTGCGTGGAGGATTATGTCCGTGAGATCGATGAGTTGCGCCGGACGCTGCCGTACGATACCGACGGCGTGGTGGTCAAGGTAAACGACTATGCCGAGCAGGTGCGGCTGGGCAATACGGCCAAGGCGCCGCGCTGGGCCGTGGCCTATAAGTTCAAGGCCGAGCAGGCGCTCACGCGGCTTCGCTCGGTCGATTTCCAGGTCGGGCGGACGGGGGCTATCACGCCGGTGGCCAATCTCGATCCGGTACAGTTGGCCGGCACGACGGTCAAGCGCGCCTCGCTGCACAATGCCGAGCAGATTGCGTTGCTCGACGTACGGCTTGGCGATATGGTCTATGTCGAGAAGGGGGGCGAGATCATCCCCAAGATCACGGGGGTCGAGCTCGCGCAGCGTCCGGCCGGCAGTGCGCCGTTCACCTATATCACGCATTGTCCCGAGTGCGGGACGCTGCTCGTCAAGGACGAGGGCGAGGCCAAGCACTACTGTCCCAATCAGAGCGGGTGTCCGCCGCAGATCGTCGGTCGCATCGTGCACTATATCGGCCGCAAGGCGATGGATATCGACGGGCTGGGCGAGGAGACCGTGCAGTTGCTCTGGGAGTCGGGCCTCATTGCCGATATTGCCGATCTCTATGATCTGAGGAAAGAGCAGTTGGAGGTCTTGCCCCGGCTGGGCGAGAAGTCGGCCGAGAATATTATGGCAAGCATCGAACGGTCGAAAGAGGTGCCGTTCCATCGGGTGCTGTTCGCCATCGGCATGCGGTTCGTGGGCGAGACGACGGCCAGGTACCTGGCGGCTCACTTCCGGTCGATGGATGCGCTGGCTGCGGCGACGGTCGACGAGTTGGTCGAGGCCGACGAGGTGGGGGCGAAGATCGCCGAGAGCATCGTGGCTTATTTTGCCGATGGGCGCAACCGGGCGATCATCGACCGGCTGCGGGCAGCCGGCGTGCAGATGGAGGCCGCCGAGGCCGATCGCCTGTCGGATGTGTTCGCCGGGTTTAGCTTTGTGATCTCGGGAAGCTTTGCGCGCCACTCGCGCGACCGCCTCAAGGAGCTCATCGAGCTGCACGGCGGGAAGAACCTGAGCGCCGTCTCGTCGAACACCGACTACCTGCTGGCCGGCGATAAGATCGGCCCGGCCAAGCTGGCCAAGGCCAATAAGCTGGGGATTAAGATCATTGGAGAGGATGAGTTCGAGCGGATGCTCGAGGGTGGAATGGAAGAACCGCAGCGCGACGGGACGATAGGCGGAGGCGGCAATCTCTCGGAAACGGGACGTGCGGGAGTTCCTGCCGGTGGCCGGCCGATGTCGGAGGATACCGGAGGGAGCGGGGCCCCGGGTCCGGCCGGGCCGGCAATTGCGGGACAAGCCGATGCTCCTGCCGCCGGAGCTGGCGGACAGGAGGTGATACCGGCTAACGAGCGGTCTGTCAGCGGACAGACGGATGCGGGTTCCGACGCGATTGTACGCCGTAAAGAAAATAATGACCTACAGGGTACTTTGTTTTAGAAAAATCACTACTTTTGTGTGAAAATTATACAAAAGGTATGAAAACTAACATGCAGGGTACGGGTGTCGCATTGGTCACTCCGTTCAGGAACGGGGGAGAGGTTGATTTCGGAGCTCTGGGCACATTGGTCGATACGGTTACGCAGGGCGGGGCCGATTTTCTGGTCGTGCTCGGGACGACGGCCGAAACGCCGACCCTCTCGAAAGAGGAGAAGGCCGATGTGGTGGCCTGTGTCCGCGAGCGGAATGCCGGCCGCCTGCCGATCGTGATCGGTATCGGCGGTAACTGTACGGCGGGGGTGGTGCGTGCGATCGAGGAGACCGATACGACCGGTATCGACGCTGTACTGAGCGTGACGCCCTATTACAACAAGCCCTCGCAGCAGGGGATGTACGAGCATTACCGCGCCATTGCGCAGCATTCGCCGCTGCCTGTCATCCTGTACAATGTGCCGGGCCGTACGGGGGTCAACCTGGCCGCCTCGACGACCTTGCGCCTGGCCCATGAGTTCAGCAATATCGTGGCCGTCAAGGAGGCTTGCGGGTCGCTTCAGCAGGTGGCCTATATCCTGCGCGATCGGCCTGCCGGGTTCAAAGTGTTCTCGGGTGACGACAATATGGCGCTTCCGATGATCGCGCTCGGTGCCGACGGGGTGATCTCGGTGGCTGCGAACGTCTACTCGGGTATCTTCTGCCCGATGGTCGCCCAGGCGATGCAGGGGCGCTTCGACCTGGCCGCACCTGCCCAGCTCCGCCTGCAGGAGGCTGTCGATGCGCTTTTCGAGGAGGGAAACCCGACGGGTATCAAGACGGCCATGGCGGTCAAGGGCATGATCGACGGAAGCCTGCGCCTGCCGCTGGTGGCTGGTTCGGAGCATCTGGCCGACAAGATGCGCGCGCTGATCGCTAAGTACGACTTGTAGGACCTTTGGGGGAAAGCCTGCCTGCCGACCGGGTTTGGTTCCGGGTCAGGCGGGTGGCAGGCTGCAATCAGATAATTCTTTGGCTGCCCGCCCGGCAGCCAAAATTTTTTTATACTTTTACCGTTGTGATTAAAAGGCCCTGTCGGTGTGGCGGTGTGCCTTGCTGCTTTGCCCGGATCAGGGGCTTTGCAGCATGAAAAACCTGGCAGGCGCTGCCGAGACCAACCAATTATGAATATCAGACGACTGATCCTTTTTGCCGCCTTGTCCTTGCCGCTGATCGCGCTCGGACAGGCCCCCGATAATAAAGCCATTGAGCAGGCGACGCTCGACCGTGAGTCGCCCTACTATTATCCGGCGCTTATGATCCGCTACATCCACGGCGATACGACCCTCACGCTCGACGAATACCGGTATCTTTATTACGGATTTGCCTATCAGCCCGATTACCGGCCGCTGGAGGCGGTTCCGGCTGCCGACCGGCTGATGAACGTCATGGCGGCCAATGCCCGGCCCGACTCGACCGATGCGATCGAGATACTCCGGCAGGCGCGCGAGGTGATGAAGCGCGATCCGTTCAGCCCGACGAACATCAACTTCATGACCTATGCCTACGGGCTGCTCGGCGACAAGGAGCAGGCCATGTACAGTGCCGACCGGCTGCGGAAGGTGGTCGAGACGATCCGGGGCTCGGGCGACGGATTGACCGAGAAGACGGCCTGGCATGTGCTGTCCTTCGCCCATGCGGCTGACATTATGGCACTGATGGACCTCAAGACCAAGAAGCCGATCATCGTTAGCAGTACGGTCGAGTATGTCCCGTTACTGGTACGCGACGGCGATGTCAAGGGCTATTATTTCAATTACGGGCGTGCTTACTGGAAAAAGCCCGACAACCTGCCCGAGAAGCGTGTCGACGGTTTTGAGATCAACGGGATCAAGGTGAAGTAGTGGTGCGAAGGTTTCACCCCGAGAATCGCTTGGACGTATTTCCGTAGATGGAAGAAGAATGCAGGAAGTGTCAATGGTGTTTGTCGCATGTTGAAGATTGAGGGGCTGGATCACGGAGTAATTATGGCAACTGTTAAGGCTTACTGTCTTTTGTGATTGTATGATTGTTGCGTGGTTCATTTGGGGTCTTTGATGATCTCCTGTCGTCTTCCGTGTATAAAAGATGTGCAGACGGGGATATAATGGGTGGTCTGCCGGAGTTCTGGTCCGGGATGTTGCTACAGAGAATGGCCCTAGGTATTTTTTGCGAGCGGGATGCATTGGGATAAAATAAGAACGACAGGCTTTTGCCTGCCGTTCTTATTTTGGTTAATTTTAGGTTATTCCGTAACTACTTCAAAAGTGAGCTTATCGATACCCAACATTGTTTTTGCAATGCCCGATACGCCTGAGCAAATCGCTTCAAAAGTATTCGTGCCACGTACGAGCGTTACATTGTCAAGCGGAAAATCTACAACGCTCAACGCGCCACGACAATCGAGATTCTCACCAACCAATACTCCGTTAATTTTGATATTCCAAATGCCGAAATCTACGGCTTTTGTTAAACGGACAACAGCCTTGCATTCGCTCTTGATCGTGCTGGTAAAATTGAATTTGACAGTCGATCCAATAGCTGTTACACTATTTGTTTGCCACCAAAGCTGGCCAGTCCCACTCCAAGCAGGACCACCTCCCCATCCTAGCTGTATGGCAATCGAGCCTTCGGAGATGGTTGTTTTCCCATCGAAAGATTCTCCTTCCATAGCGAGGGTTTCCGGAAGCTCGCCTTCACCGATCTTGACCTGTATCTCGTCTTTCACGCCGTTAGCAGCGGTTGCGGAGATGGTCACGATGGCGGGAGCCGTTAAAGCGGTGCTGCCGCGCGTCACGGCGCCGGTGGCGGCATTGACGGCGAGAACATCGGGATTGCTGCTCCTCCAGGTCACCGTCTTGTCGAGTACGGTCGAGGGGGATACGGTCGCTGCCATGGCGGGGATATCGCCGGTGGCGGAGATGTCCATCCACCCGTTGGCAGCCCCGTTGATAGCTACGCCTTCGACGAACTCACCCCTACCCAGCGTGATGGTAGCGGTGCCGTCGAGCGCGTTGACCGCACGGGCCGTGATGACTACGGTCGATATCTGGGTGAGGACCGAGTCGGTGCGGGTCATGACGCCGGTCTTCGAGTCGATCTCGATCACACCGGGTTCGCTGCTTATCCAGTAGATCTCTTTGTTGGTCGCATCGTCGGGGAACGCTACGGCTGTGACCGTAGGCATATCGGTTGCGACGGACGACAGGCTGATGGCGTTGACCGTCGTATCGCCGTTGAAGCCCACAACGACTCGGTCGACAGGGGTCGGGATAACGTAGGTGTCGTCATCATCGCAAGCAACGGCAACCACAGCAATGGCTGCCAAGGTCAGTAAAGTTTTTTTCATGATGTAGTTTTTAGTTAGTATTAGTTTAGGTTGATTTAGTATGTTCATATGTAGGTATTACAAAGTTAAAAAGATTTTTTATTTTAGTGCCTTCCGCAGCAATTATTTTGACGTTTTTTTTATCCTTGACATGAACGGGTTAGCGGCGTTGGTTATTGCGGCGGGCGCTTAAGTCGCTGAGGCCGTTGTTCGTGTTGTGCCGGTCGCCGGGACCGGGAACGGAATCGGGTGCCCCGTTCATGGGTGGGGGCGGCGGGTGGATCGCATGCCGGGATTCGGGGTTGGGCCGGGGAGCGTGAGGATGGGGTGTCCGCTCCCGTTTTCCCGTCGGTTGTGCGGGGAGGCTGCGGATGATGCGCAGGGGGCTTCGGGAGGCTGTCCGGGTGCTGTAAGGCGATGGATGTATATGTTGTTTTTTGACGCGGCGATGGTTGTTTGAGGTGGTGTAAGGGGCGAAAAAAGCCGGATATGATACGATATCCGGCTGTGATCTGTGTTGTGCTGTTCCTTTACTGCTGGTCGGGGAAGATCTCCCGAAGCTTGGCGGCCAGCTCGTTGCCGCGGAGCCCTTGGGCTATGACCGCTCCGTCGGGATCGATCAGGAAGGTGGCCGGGATGCTGTTGACCCCGTAAAGCTTGAAGACGGGATCGTTCCAGCCGGCCAGGTTCGAGACGTGGTTCCAGGTGAGCTTGTCGTCGCGGATCGCCTTGAGCCATGCCTCGCGGTCGTTGTCGCCCGAGATGCCGAGGATGGTGAAGTTGCGGTCCTTGTACTTGTCGTACAGTGCCACCACGTTCGGGTTCTCTGCCCGGCAGGGGCCGCACCACGAAGCCCAGAAATCGAGCAGCACGTACTGGCCGCGCAGCGAGGAGAGCGTGATCGAGTCGCCGGCAGGCGTGGCGATCGTAAAGTCGGGAGCCGGCTCGACGGTCGGGGCCGAGTATGCGTCCTGCATGACCCTTTTGAGCTGGAGCTGCTTGGTAAAGACGTTCTCCATCTCGGGGTCGAGCAGATTGTACAGCGAGTCGAGCTTGGCCATATCTTTCCCGTTGGCGTAGGCCACATTGACCAGGAAGGCGCCGAACAGGTCGTCGCGATGTTCCCTGACCAGTTCGATCACTCTCCGCTCGCGCTGCATGCTCATCTCATACACCCGGGCTTCGATTTCGCGCTGGCCTTCCACCGTGGCCGTGTCCCAGGCCCGCTGCTGGTCGGTCATCAGCTGCATGTGGGCGAAGTTGTCACGGTTGTACCGGGAGAAGCCTTCGTTTGCCGGGGTTCCCGTTACCTCGGCCATGAAGAGCGAGTCGCCGCGCCCTGAGATATTGATCTTGCCGTCTTCCAGGAAGAAGGGGATGTATGGTTCGTAGCCGATGACGGTGATCAGGGCGATATTGGGCGTGAAGCCCTGCACGCGCATGGTGAATTTCCCGTCGCGCACCCGGGCGGAGTCGATCGGAGTGACCTGTTTGCCGACCTGTAGGTCGAGGTAGACGGGAGTGCCGTCGGGGACTCCTGCGATGTGGCCGGTGATCGTGGCCCGGGGCTTGGATGTGCAGGCTGCCAGGACCAGCGAGGCTGCCAGAATTGGTGCGAAGGATCTCATAAGCTTTTCTCGGTTAATATAGGTGCCAAGTTAGGGATAATTTCCGAAAATCCAAGCGCGCCCCGGTGCCTCGGATCGGGGCTTTGTACGGGTGCCGCGGGCGGGGGGGCCGGGGGC
>JAFQJK010000047.1 GCA_017415005.1 Rikenellaceae bacterium | reverse complement strand
GCAAACAGTCCAGCGAGAAGCCAGGCGCTACATCATCCGCCCGAAACGCCGGCGGCCGAGCAGGTAGCGCAGGATGATGAATCCCCGGTAGATCTGGCCCGACCGGGCCACAGCCCCGGCCTGGATGGCTGCCCGCTGCTCACGGAGCTGGGGCAGCCAACGGTAATAGTCCCGATGCGCATCCCACACAGCGCGGAAGAAGCGGTGCTTGCCCTGCGCCAGGAAGACCAGCGCCGACGCCCCGTCGAGCACCATGCGGACAAACAGGACGAACCCGCGCGAACGGACCGACAGGTTCTTATGAAGCATCGCCAGGTTGTTCCGGTAATTGAGATAGATCTTGCGGGGCGTATTGTTGGGCAGCGTACCGCCCCCCAGGTGGTAAACCACCGATGCCGGATCGACCATCACACGATAGCCGGCCAGCTGTGCCCGCCAGCAGAGGTCGATCTCCTCCATGTGGGCAAAGAACTTCGCATCGAACCCCCCGAGGCTGCGGAACACGTCGGACCGTACGGCCATGCAGGCCCCCGAGGCCCAGAACACCTCGCGGGCGTCGTCGTACTGCCCCAGGTCGGGCTCGATCGCCTGCAGGATGCGCCCCCGGCAGAACGGGTACCCGAGCCAGTCGATGAATCCGCCGCTCGCCCCGGCATACTCGAACTTCAGCCGGTCGGTGTAGGCCAACAGCTTAGGGGCCACCGCTGCGATACGTTCGTCGCTCTCCAGCCGGGCCGTGAGACCATCGCACCACCCCTCCGTCACCTCGATATCCGAGTTAAGCAGGATATAATGGTCCGCTTCGATCATGGCCAACGCCCGGTTGTACCCCTCCGCATAGCCGTAATTCCGGTCCAGCCGCAGCAGGACGACTGTCGGGAAGCGAGCACCCACATAGTCCAGCGAGTCGTCGTCCGAGCCATTGTCGGCCACGACAATTTCCACATCGGGGGGCGTATAACGCACGACCGAAGGCAGGAACCGTTCGAGGTGGGCCCTCCCGTTCCAGTTCAGGATAACTACTTTAGTGACAGACGGCATCTTCCGGCATATTATGTTTCCACCTGCGGTGCGACCACATCCACAGCTCGGGCCGCTCGCGGATCATCTTTTCGAGGCGTTTCACATAGCGGTCCACGATCACGCCTTCCCCGACGGGCTCCTTGCCGTCGTATATCTCCTCGAACCACGCCTCGTACCGGGCCCGCCGCACCTTACGCACGTGCATGAAGAACACCGGCATCCCGAACCGGAGCGCCAGCTTCTCCATCCCGGTGTAGAATGCGGTGGGCTGGTTCAGAAACCAGCCCCAGTACTGTATCTCATTGAACGGGGGTATCTGGTCGGCGATCAGGCCGAGCGTGAGACGCCTCGCGCGCGGGTCCGCCTCGTTACGCACCACCGCCCGCAACAGCTCGTGCATAGCGATAGGCACCGTGCCGAACCGAGATCGGATATATTTGAAATAAGCGTTGAACGCCTTGTTGTGCACCGGATGGTAGATACCCGACACCTGATGGTCGCTCACCAGTCCGTAACCGTTGATATACTCCCACGACCCGTAATGAGCCAGTCCCGCCATCCACGACTGCCCGTGCAGCCGCTCCTCCATCTCGCGGGCGTTGACGAAGACCATGCGCTGTGCGAGCTTGCGGCGGCTGATGCTGGCCATGTCGATCGTATCGACGAAAACCTCGGCCAGCTGACGGTAGAACCCGCGCTCGATCGTACGCAGCCCGGCCTCCGTCTGCTCGGGGAACGAATTGCGCAGGTTCGTTCGCACCACCCCGACCCGATAGCGGGCAACGCGATAAAGCGCGAAGTACAGCACGTCAAGCAGGCAGTGGTACAGGAACCAGTCGGGCAACCACCCGACCACCTTGCACGCCCCCAACAGAAGCCCGTATTGCAGCCTTGTCCCGAACTTCATCGCACGTGCTCTTTGAATGCCTCGTAGATCATCGGGTTGGCCGCAATGATCTCGCGCCCGAAAATATAGTCGTCGCCGCCCGAGTAGTCGGTCACCACGGCCCCGGCCTGCCGCGCGATCAGCGCGCCCGCCGCCACGTCCCACGCAGCCAGCTTGACCTGCGCGAACGCGTCGACACGCCCGCAGGCCACATACACCAGGTCGGCCGTGGCCGACCCGATCCGGCGGATACCGTCCGTGTTCTTCTGGTAGTAGGCGATCATATCGAGATAGTCCTCCACCTCGGCCAGCGTAGCGTACGAGAACCCGATGGCCACCAGCGCATTCTCCAGCCGATCGACCTTCGAGACCGATATCTCCTCACCGTTCAGGTAGGCCTTCGACCCCTTCCACGCCCAGAAGCACTCGCGCAGCGTCACCTCCCACACCACGCCAACGACCATCTCGTCGCCCTCGGCCAGCGCGATGCTCACGCAGTAGGGCGGCAACCCGTGGACGAAGTTGGTCGTCCCGTCGAGCGGATCAATGATCCATCTCAGGTGCTCGCGGCGGCTCCCGGCCGTTCCCTCCTCGGTGATAAAGCCCGCTTCGGGCACGATCGTCCGCAACCGCGCGACGATCATCTGCTCGGCCGTCTTGTCGACATACGACACGAGGTTATGGGCCCCCTTGAACTCGACGCGCTCGAAGCTGAACGTCTCGCGCTGCGCGGCAATGTACTCGCCCGCTTCGCGGGCCACCTCGCGCACGGCAGTGCATATCTTTTCGTAATCCATAGCTATTCGACGTAAAGTTTGATTTTCTCGGTCCGGGTCCTCACCCGAAGCCATTTGACCACCTTGTCGCGGTCGATCTTCGGACTGTGCGATGCCTTGGTGATCACGCAGAGCATGGTCGTGTCCTGCGGCGCACCCTCGGGCGAGTACTCGATCGCCTTGGAGAGCGAAATGCGGGCCACGCTGCCGACCATCACCCCAAGCTCTCGCGAGAGATCCTGGGCAGCGACGCTGTCTACCTGACGCTGCGACAGCCGGTATTCCAGATCCCTGATCTGACGATTCTTCTCATGCAGCAGCTCGCTGTAACTGAGCTGCATCGTACTGAAATCGACCTGCTCCGTATCGCGCGACTGCCGCACGACGAGCTTCGTCCGGCCCAGGTTATAGGCCGGAAGCTGCGCCTGCACGTTCTCGATCGCATCCTTCGACACCACATCCCCCAACAGGATCACGTCGATCGTCGAGCTGTCGGGATTGTACTCGCGCCTGTAGTCGATCACCTTGGCCTTATCGAAACGCAGTACATTGGCCACGAACCGGTCGGCATTGGTCTCGAACCACGTGCGCTGCACGATGCGGTAGGCGATGAAGAAGCTCGGCACCAGCGTCACGAGCACCGTGAGAAACATATAGCGCCTGACCCGCATCTCGCGCGCCTTGTCGACGAACGCCTTCTTGTCGTACTTCAGGAAACGAACGATACAGTAGGTCGCCAGCGCAATAAACACCGTATTGATAAAGAACAGGTAGAACGCGCCGAGAAAATAGTTCCACTGCCCGTTGGCCAGCCCGAAGCCGGCCGTACACAACGGGGGCATCAGCGCCGTGGCGATCGCCACGCCCGGGATCACGGTCGAGGTCCGGTCCTTACGCGACTGAGCGACGATCCCGGCCAGGCCGCCGAAGAAGGCGATCAGCACGTCGTAGGTCATCGGCGTGGTGCGGGCCTGCAGCTCGCTGCCCGGCTCGCTGAGCGGCGACACCCAGAAATAGAACGTCGAGGTGACGATCGCCACGAGCACCATAAAGCCGAAATTGCGCAGCGAGCGCTTGAGCAGGTCGAAGTCGTTGATGCCGATCGAAAGGCCGATCCCCATGATCGGCCCCATCAGCGGCGAGATGAGCATCGCACCGATGATCACCGCCGCCGAGTTCATATTCAGTCCTATCGAGGCGACGAACGTCGCGAAGATCAGCACCCAGAGGTTGGTCCCCTGAAACTCCACGCCCTTGGCTATGTTGCACACGACCTCTTCCTGCGTGGCCTTATCCTCGTCCAGGTCGAACTTCTTGCCGAGGAACGACATCAGCCCCTCGTAGGCCGAGCGCTTCGGCGCCCCACCCCGTGTCCCGTTATCCTGATTACTTTCTGCCATAATTTCATACTGTTTCACACATCCCGCACGCCATCCGCCGCTCCGCCCCCGTCTCGGCACGCACCGGCCTACATTCCCGCCAACGCCCTGCCGGACACTCGCCGGCTCTGACAGAGCCGGCGAGGCACAGGACTGCCAGTGGCGGATTGGCACGCCAGACCGGCTTCCCGGTCCGGCCTTGCTCCGGACGCGCACCAGCGCGACCGTTCCTATTCGTCCGACCCGCCGAGTTCGTTCTCCTCCTCGCCGCCCTTCTTGCAGCGGGGTCGTCCGGCCACCACGATCACGAACTCGCCCTTGGGCTCATGCGCCCGGAAATATGCGGCCACCTCCTCCAGCGTTCCCCGCACCGTCTGCTCGAACTTTTTGGTGATCTCGCGCGAGACCGACACCTCGCGCTCCGCACCGAACACTGCGGCAAACTGCTCGAGCGCCTTCACCACCCGGTAAGGCGACTCGTAAAAGATCATCGTCCGCTCCTCGCCGGCCAGCGCAGCCAGCCGCTTGGCCCGTCCTTTCTTCTGCGGCAGGAAACCCTCGAAGCAGAAACGATCGCACGGGAATCCGCTCTGAACGAGCGCCGGCACGAAGGCCGTCGCCCCGGGCAGCGTCTCAACCTCGATCCCCTGTTCGATACAGGTACGCACCAGCAGGAATCCGGGGTCTGAGATACCGGGCGTCCCGGCATCCGAAACGAGCGCCACGCTCAGCCCCGACGCGATCCGCCCGGCCACGAGCTCGACCGTCGCATGCTCATTGAACTTGTGGTGCGAGTAAAGCTTCTTCTCGATCCCCAGATGCTTGAGCAGGAACCCCGTCGTGCGGGTATCCTCGGCCAGAATGGCGTCGACCCCGCCGAGCACCTTGACAGCGCGCAGCGTAATGTCGTCGAGATTGCCGATCGGCGTCGGCACGATATAGAGTTTCGCCTTGTCCATACCAAAGGCTATCCCAATTTACGCGTCAACAGATCGACCACCAGCTTGGCCGCCTCGCTGTCCGGGCTCCACGCGTAGGTCTCCTGAATGTAGACCAGGGCATCGTCCAGGTCCGTAAAACTGTCCAGCTGCGCGATGGCAGCCTCGCAGGCTGCCGCGTCGCCGCCGAACAGGTCCCGGATCATCAGGAAGCGGTCGTTCACCCCGAGCGCCCGACGCAGCTCGCTCACCTGCGACGCCTGTATCTTCGAGGCCAGGTCGGTCTTGTCGTTATGGCGCGCGAAATCATCGCACACGGACGTCGTCGCCGCACCGATCACTTCGCCCAGCACGCGCTTGTGGTGGCCTTCCGCAGCGGCGGGTCTCTCCGCCTCGCGCGCCCCCTCCGTCCGGTCCGCCGCCGGGGTACCCGGCATCGCAGGCCGGGCCGCGCACGGCCGCTCATCGCCGTAAAGCGACAGGATCACCTGCCGCCGGCTACCGGTCGGGCGCCGCACCTCGGCATCATCGAATAGCTGTTGTTCGGCCGCCGCAGGCATCTCTGCCGTCGGGACCCCGACGTCCGCGCCGGCCGCACACGGGGCATCCGGAACCGGAGCCGCTTTGTCTTCCGCAGGCTGCTCGACCTCGGGCACAGCCTCCACCGCCGTTCCGCAGGCAACCGTCGCGCCCTGACACGCGTCTGCCACGCCACCGCTCGCTGCGGTCGCAGGACCGTCAGCCGGCAGGGCCTCCCGCTCGAAGAACATCACCTGCTCATACACATGCTTCAACTTGTCAAGCACGAGCTCCCGCTCGATATCGCTGACGGCGACGTCGCCCTGCCATCCCGCCACGATGCGGAATATCTTATCCAGCTCTGAACGAATATCTTTCACGCTCATATGATCCATCGTTTGTTTACCGTTATCATTATTAACGGCAAAGATAAAAAAAACTAATGCACAGGGCCACTTTTACCGACAAGAATAATTTCCGCCCCTGTTTTCCCTCCGTTCCCACCCACTCGTCCCATCTCCGGCCGACCTTCGTATCATGCCAGGACAACCGAACAGCACACTCCCAGGCCTCCACACGCCGTCTCAAAGCCCAAAATGACAGCATTTGAACTCATACAAACCATAAAAAAACGTCCTTACCCATATAAAAAAATAAACACATTTTTATGTATTACATAAATTTATCGATTATATTTGTGATTTCTCGGATGTGTAGCTAACATTTTAACCCAAATACTATTCCGTATATAATCCGTCTACCACATGAATGCACCTTCGGATTTTGTACGCATAGGCATATTTTACGACGGTAATTTTCTGCTTCATGCGTCCAATTATTACAATTACATCCACCCTCAGCACCGTCGCCTGAGTCTTAGCGGCATCCATAACTACATCAAAATACGCGTCGCCGAAGAAGAGGAGGTCGCTCCCCGCTGGTGCCAGGTTGTCGAATCACATTATTTCCGTGGCCGGATCAACGCCATGGAAGCCTCGCAACGCGGCAACCAGCTCTACAACGACCGCGTATTCGATGATATCATGATGGCCGAAGGCATCCAGACCCACTTCCTCCCCCTGCGCAATATCCAGGGCAAGAAAGAGGAGCGCGGCATCGATGTATGGCTGGCCCTCGAGGCCTATGGGCTCGCGCTCCGGGGCAAAATCGACGTGGCTGTGCTGATCGTCGCCGACACCGATTACGTTCCGCTGCTGCGCAAGCTGACCTCGCTCGGCGTGCGGACCATGATCCTCAGCTGGGAGTTCAGCTATGTCAACGACGACGGCG
>JAFQJK010000007.1 GCA_017415005.1 Rikenellaceae bacterium | reverse complement strand
GGGCGTGGGAGCTGCTGGTGGGTGTGTACGGCCTGCCCGAAGACCGCATCTATGCCACGGTGTTCGAAGGCAGCGACGAGGACGGCGTACCCCGGGATACCGAAGCTTACGGTTACTGGAAACAGTTCCTGCCGGAGGACCACATCCTGCTGGGTAACAAGAAAGACAACTTCTGGGAGATGGGCGATACGGGGCCGTGCGGACCGTGCAGCGAGGTGCACTTCGACCTGCGCAGCGACGGGGAGCGGGCTGCGAAGCCCGGTCGGGAGATGGTCAATATGGGGCATCCGCAGGTGATCGAGATATGGAACCTGGTGTTCATGCAGTTCAACCGCAAGGCAAACGGCAGCCTCGAGCCGCTGCCGCACAAGCATGTCGATACGGGCATGGGTTTCGAGCGGCTCTGCATGATCCTGCAAGGCGTGAAGAGTAACTACGATACCGATGTGTTTCAGCCTACGATCCAGCGGATCGGGGCGCTCTCGGGCAAGAAATACGGCGTCGACCCCAAGGTCGACATCGCCATGCGCGTGATCGCAGACCATCTGCGCGCCATTGCCTTTTCGATCGCCGACGGGCAGTTGCCGTCGAACGTGAAGGCGGGCTACGTGATCCGGCGCATCCTGCGCCGGGCTGTGCGCTACGGGTATACCTACCTCGGTTTCAACGAGCCGTTCATCTGCCGGCTGGTCGACGGGCTGGCGGCCCAGATGGGGGGCCAGTTCCCCGAGCTGCGCGCGCAGCAGACGCTGATCGAGAAGGTGATCGCTGAGGAGGAGGCCGCGTTCCTGCATACGCTCACCACCGGCATTACACTGCTCGACAGCGTGATGCAGAAAGTGAAGGATGAGAAGAAAAAACAGATCAGCGGACGGGATGCCTTCCTGCTGTACGATACATACGGATTCCCGATCGACCTGACGGAGCTGATCGCACGCGAGAATGGTCTGGAGGTCGACCTCGATGCGTTCGGCGTCGAGCTGGAGGCCCAGAAGAGCCGCTCGCGCAATGCCGCGACGGTCGAGACCGACGACTGGGTGGAGGTTGCGCCGGTTGCCGAGAGCCGTTTTGTCGGCTATGACGCGCTGGAGGCCGAGGTGCGGATCGCCCGCTACCGTAAGGTCGTGTCGAAAGGCAAGGAGTTCTACCAGCTCGTGTTCGACTGCACGCCGTTCTACGGCAATTCGGGCGGACAGGTTGGCGACTCGGGCTATATCGAGAGCGGCACCGAGCGTATCGAGATCACAGATACCCAGAAAGAGAACAACCTGACGATCCATATCGCCGACCGGCTGCCGTCGGATGTGAAGGCATCGTTCAGGGCGGTGGTCGATGCCGAGAAGCGCACGGCCTCGGCCAACAACCACTCGGCGACGCACCTGATGCACGAGGCGCTGCGCGAGGTGCTCGGAACGCACGTCGAGCAGAAGGGGTCGCTCGTGACGCCGGGTTACCTGCGCTTTGACTTCTCGCATTTCCAGAAGGTGACCGATGAGGAGATCCGCCGCGTCGAACGGCTCGTCAACCGGAAGATACGGGCCAACTATCCGCTCGAGGAGCAGCGCGAGTGCCCGATCGATGAGGCGCGCGGGCTGGGGGCGATGATGCTCTTCGGTGAGAAGTACGGCGACCGGGTGCGGGTCATTAAGTTCGGCACGTCGGTCGAGCTGTGCGGGGGTACGCACGTGGCGGCCACCGGGCAGATCGGGATGTTCAAAGTGATGTCCGAGAGCGCTATTTCGGCCGGTGTGCGCCGGATCGAGGCGCTGACCGGCACGGCGGCTGAGGAGTATGTGTACGGGTTGGAGGATACGCTGCGCGAAGTGCAGGGATTCGTCAACAACCCATCGGTCAAGCAGGCCGTCAAAAAGTTGCTCGACGAGAACGCCGAATTGAGCCGTGAGCTCGAAAATGCCCGCAGGGAGCGGGCCGAGGTGCTGAAGAACAAGATCGCCAAGGAGCTGCATGAGGAGGACGGCATGGTGTTGCTCGCCCGGCAGATTGATCTGGCGCCCGCTATGATCAAGGATGTCGCTTTCGGGCTGAAGGACGCCCATCCCAAGCTGGTGATGGTGATCGGCTCGGTGCTCGACGGCAAGCCGACCCTGACGGTCATGCTCGGGCCGGAGATCGTGGCCCAGGGTGCGAATGCCGGCCAGATCGTGCGCGAGGCGGCCAGGGAGATCAACGGCGGCGGCGGCGGACAGCCGTTCTTCGCTACGGCGGGCGGCAAGAACGCGGCCGGCATCGAAAAGGCGATCCTCAAGGCGGTCGAGCTGGTGCGCGCGGCGCTGAAATAGACGGGGTAACGGATAAAAGACAAACAAACAGATAAGACGAAAAGATGAAACAGAAAGTATTGTTGATGATTCTCGACGGATGGGGTATCGGTAACCGCAGTAAGAGCGACGTGATCTACTCGACCCATCCCGAATATATCTCGGGGCTGGAGGCCAAATACCCGCATGCGCAGCTGCTCACCGACGGCGAGAATGTCGGACTGCCCGAGGGCCAGATGGGCAACTCGGAGGTGGGCCACCTCAATATCGGCGCCGGTCGTGTCGTGTATCAGGACCTGGTGAAGATCAACCGCGCGTGCCGCGATAATTCGATCATGCAGAACCCGGAGGTCGCAGCGGCGTTCGAGTATGCGAAGAAGAACGGCAAGCAGGCGCACTTCATGGGCCTCGTATCGGACGGCGGTGTGCACAGCTCGCTCGACCACCTGTTCAAGCTGTGCGACATCTCGAAGGCATACGGCATCGACAAGACGTTCGTGCACTGCTTTATGGACGGTCGCGACACGGATCCCAAGAGCGGTAAGGGCTATATCGAGCAGCTCGAAAGCCATATGAAGACGTCGGCAGGCCGGATCGCCTCGATCATCGGCCGCTACTATGCGATGGACCGTGACAAGCGCTGGGAGCGCGTCAAGGAGGCGTACGACCTGCTCGTCGAGGGTAAGGGCACGCCGGCGACGGATATGGTGGCTGCCGTCCAGGCTTCATACGATGCGGGCGTTACGGACGAGTTCATCAAGCCGATCGCGGCGGTAGGTGCCGACGGCAAGCCGGTCGGGCTGATCGGCGAGGGCGACATGGTGATCTTCTTCAACTTCCGGAACGACCGCGCCAAAGAGCTTACGATCGCCCTGACGCAGGAAGATATGCCGGAGGCCGGGATGAAGACCATTCCGCTGTATTACTGCACGATGACCCCGTACGACGCAAAGTTCAAGGGACTGCACATCCTGTTCGACAAGGACAATGTGCAAAATACGATCGGCGAGTATGTCTCGTCGCAGGGACTGAGCCAGCTCCGTATCGCCGAGACCGAGAAGTACGCCCATGTGACGTTCTTCCTGAACGGCGGCCGCGAGGAGAAGTTTGCCGGCGAGGAGCGTATCCTCGTGGCCTCGCCCAAGGTGGCTACCTACGACCTGCAGCCCGAGATGAGCGCTTATGAGGTGAAGGACAAGCTCGTCGAGGCGCTCGGCACGCAGAAGTTCGACTTCATCTGCCTGAATTTCGCCAACGGCGACATGGTGGGGCATACCGGCGTATATGAGGCGATCGAGAAAGCCGTGAAAGCGGTCGACGCCTGTGTGAAGGATGTTGTCGAGGCGGCCAAAGCCAACGGATACGAGGTGGTGGTGATCGCCGACCACGGCAACGCTGACAATGCGGTCAACGCGGACGGTTCGCCCAACACGGCGCACTCGCTCAATCCGGTGCCCATTATCGTCGTGTCGGAACGTGTGAAAGCGGTGCACAATGGCGTGCTGGCCGATGTGGCCCCGACCGTGCTGAAGCTGATGGGCCTCGCACAGCCGGCTGAGATGACCGGCAAGGCGCTGGTGGATTTGTAGCCGGATCCGTAGGGGATACGTGGCGGGCGTCTGCATGGCAGGCGCCCGCCTTTTGTTGGACCGGGAGATGGCGCGGGATCGGGCAATGCGGGGACGTAGCCGGCCGGAAAGGGGACGGTCGGCAGGGAAGGAGGCGAGGGTAATTGTCCGAGGAAGGGGCTGCCGGGACGTTGCGGGCGGCCGGAGCCGGACGGCGGTGACAACGCCCATGCGGCGGGAGAGGATGTCCGGCCTGCCTGGTGGCCGGCAGGGCGTGCCGAGGCGAGCTCCGGGGCTCGGAAGGTGTGCGGTCTCGCGTGCAGGGGATGGCGGAGGTATGGCCGAATGGGGGGCTTGCAGGGGACCGGGTGTTCGTGGACGTTCCCGCAGGACGATCGGCAGGCCCGTCCGGGAATCGTTCCGGGAGCGCAGTCCGAAGCGTATGGCTAAGATTTCCACAGAGGGGCGGGATCGCTAATGCCTTTCCTGTGTGGCGGTTGATGAGCGGCAAGGGGGCGGGGAGCGGGAAATTGTTGATAAGTTTACGGCGGGCCGGGCAGCCGGATTGCGGCGGACGGAGCTATATTTGTAACAGGCCCGATGGGCCGGGCAATGCGTATGATCGTTATCTATAAGAAAAGGCTAAAACAGACGCTTCTTTTTCTGGCGGTTTCGGCGCTGATGGTGATCTATGTCGTCACGTGGCGGCATGGGGATCACCTGCGTGCCGAGTCGGCGGCGGGAGAGGCAGTGCAGGCAGCGGCGGCGACGGACGGCCTGGCCGAACGGCTGGCCGGAGTGTACGCGATGCAGGCTCCCGACAGCGAGGACGAGGCGATGAAGCGGCTCGACCGGATGGTCACGCGATTCCTGCGTAAATGGGAGATCAACGGGGCCTCGCTGGCCGTGGCCCGCAACGGGAAGCTGGTCTATACGAAAGGGTACGGGTATGCCGATGTGGAGCGGAGCGTGCCGATGACCCCGGGGCACGTCATGCGTATCGCATCGGTGTCGAAGCTCATCACGGCTGTGGGCGTCATGCAACTGTACGAGGCCGGGAAGCTGGGTCTCGACGACCGGGTGTTCGGCCAGGGGGGTATCCTGAACGATTCGATATTCGGGGAGATCAGGGACAAGCGGGTACGGACGATCACGGTCGATCATCTGCTGCGCCACCGGGGCGGATTCTCGCTCAGGGCGGGAGACCCGATGTTCAACACGCTCGATGTGGCCCGGGCCATGGGGGTGGCTCCCCCGGCCGATGCCAATACGATCATCCGCTATGCGCTGCGCCAGCGGCTCGGTTTCATGCCGGGCCAGTCGACCTCGTACTCGAACCTGGGATACGTGATCCTGAGCAAAGTGATCGAGAAGATCAGCGGGCAGCCCTACGAACAGTATATCCGGGAGCATGTGCTCGACCCGCTGGGGTGCGTGGGCATGTGCATCGGACATAATACCTATATCCATCGTCTGCCTAACGAGGTGCGTTATTACTGCTCGCCCGACGACGAGCCGGTGCCGGCCTGTGACGGGTCGGGGCGTATGGTGCTTCGCTGCTACGAGGGTAATGACATCGAGTGTCTGTCGGGTGCCGGGGGGTGGGTCGCCTCGCCGGCCGAGATACTGCGGATCGTCGACGCTATCGACGGCGAGCACTCGATGTATCGCCTGCTCAGACCCGAAACGGTGCGCCTGATGACCGAGGCCCGCAAGGACGAGCTGCCGATCGGGTGGATGCGCACCAACGAGCGGGGGGACTGGTGGCGGACCGGGACGTTGTCGGGTACGAGTGCCATGCTCAAACGGCAGCATGACGGGATCACCTGGATGCTCGTTACGAATACCAGCTCGTGGAAGGGGTCGCGGTTCCCGGGCCTGATCGACGGTATGATGCGCGATGCGCTGGCGAGCGTCGAGCGATGGCCTGACGTCGACCGGTTTGCCGAGCGGCCGCTGCCCGTTGCCGGTGTCCGGATCGGGCCTCCGCTGTCGGCCGGATATCCCGGGCACACTTTGATACCGGGGCTTGCGAGGCCCGGATTTTTCCGCACTTTTCTGGTCTCCGATCCATTCTTAATTCCATAGATCGATATGTTGAGCGATGAATTCCTGCCCGAGCTTCGGGTGCGCCGGCAGGCGTTGCAGCGCCTGTTGCAGCGCGAAGGCGTCGACGGACTCTGGGTCTCGTCGAATGTAAACCTGTATTACCTGTCGGGCCGCGTGTTCAGCGGCCATATATACCTGCCGGCCGAAGGCGAGCTGCTGTTCTTTGTCCGGCGCCCGGTGGGACTCGGGGGCGACGGTGTGCACTATGTCCGTAAGCCGGAGGAGGCGCCGGCGCTGATGACCGCAGCCGGCGTGGCGATGCCCCGCGTGCTGATGCTCGAGTCGGACAGCGTGCCGTACAGCGAGTATATGCGTTATGAGAAGCTGTTCGGCCGGCCGGAGATCCGCAATGGCTCGGCTGTGCTGCGCGAGGCGCGTGCCGTGAAGACGCCGCGCGAGATCGCGATGATCCGCCGTTCGGGCGAGCGGCATGCCGAGGTGTACCGGACGATCCCGTCGCTGTACCGTCCGGGCATGACCGATCTCGGCCTCTCGATCGAGATCGAGCGGCAAAGCCGCCTGCACGGGTCGCTCGGGATATTCCGCATTGCGGGGCAGAGCATGGAGATCTTTGCGGGCAGCGTGCTGGCCGGAGACAATGCCGATGCCCCGTCTCCTTATGATTTTGCGATGGGCGGGGGTGGTCTCGACCGTTCGATCCCGGTGGGAGCCGACGGTACGGTGTTGTGCGAGGGGATGAGCGTGATGGTCGATGTGGGCGGTAACTTTACGGGCTATATGACCGATATGACGCGGGTGTTCTCGGTGGGGCGGTTGCCGGACGAGGCGTACCGGGCTCACCGCGTGGCACTCGACATGCAGCATGAGATGGCCGCGATGGCCCGGCCCGGGACACCGGCCGCCGATATTTACAACCTATGCCGCGAGATGGCCGTCGCGGCCGGGCTCGGTGAGTATTTTATGGGGCACCGCCAGCAGGCCGGTTTCGTGGGGCACGGCGTGGGCATCGAGATCAATGAGGCTCCGGTGCTGGCGCCCCGCTCGCGCGATGTGCTGGCCGAGGGGATGGTGTTCGCCTTCGAGCCCAAGTTCGTGATCCCCGGTACGGGGGCCGTCGGTATTGAGAACACGTTCGCGGTGACGGATGGCGGCGTGGAGAAGCTGACGATCTGCGAGGAGGAGATCGTATCGCTCGGGTAGCGCATCCGGATCTATGTGGAAGCGGCCCGACAAGATTGTCGGGCC
>JAFQJK010000046.1 GCA_017415005.1 Rikenellaceae bacterium | reverse complement strand
GTGCGACCCTGCCACGAACCGTCTTTTCGCCGGCCCGGACAGCGACCTGCGGCACCATCATCTGATCATCGGCGAATGCGCGGTCGTCGATCTCCATGAGCTACTCCACTGCCGGGACCTCTCGGTCCGCATCCGGGGAGTCGGTCGCAATCCGGAAGGATACGCCCGTGCCGAGCTACTCCCCGTATCATGCCATGCCACCGGACTTCCCGCCGGTCCATGCACCAGTCAGGAGGCAGGCCTCCCCACCCGATATAACCAGAGCAGCAATCCGGACGCCATACAGGTCCCCTCTCGCCCAGGGCGTATCTCTTTTACCCCTCTCGGCGTCCCCTTCGGCCTGTCTTACACTTCGGAGGTCCCCGGCCTGCGCGCCAATACCCTGGCCTCCTCCGTATCCACCGCCCCTTGCGACTTTGCAACACGTTGCGCCTTCCCCCTCCCGGACACTTCCCGAAGCCTCTCAGACAGCATTCCCTACCCACCGATCGATCCCGCGCAGCCGTCCCGCTCCACCCGCCCCGCCCCGAGGCCGGCCCAAGAAAGCCTCCCGCCCGGGCCGCCATCCTGCCATCAAACGGATCGAAGCGCACCGCTCCGCCTGCTGCTCTCCCTTGCCGAGCCGGCCTGGGCTCCGGCCGCCGGGCAGCCAGTCGTGATTTATCGGAAAGATAAAGTGCTCGGCGGAGGCATTCTTGAAAAATATTATTAGCTTTGGGGCGCCTCCCGGAAACGTGGCCCGGTCCCGATGGGCACATATCCGAGCCCCGCCGCCACTCCGTTCCGAAGCGCACAAAGCCCGATGCACTATGCTGAAAAAATGCTATAACTGGGTCCTGAGCTGGGCCGACTCGAAGTGGGGCACACTCGCCCTGTTCATTCTCGCATTCGCCGAATCCAGCTTCTTCCCCATCCCGCCCGATGTCCTGCTGATCGCCCTTTGCCTGGGCGCCACCGCGCGGTCATTCCGCTACGCATTGATCTGTACCGCAGGCTCCATCCTCGGCGCAATGGCCGGCTATGCTATTGGATTTTTCCTCTGGCAGACCCCATCCGGCGAATTCACAGCCATTGCCGACTTTTTCTTCCGCGTTATCCCGGGATTCACCCCCGAGGAATACCACAAGATCAGCGTACTGTACGATCAGTACGACTTCTGGATCGTCTTCACGGCCGGCTTTACGCCGCTGCCCTACAAGCTGATCACCATCACCTCGGGCGTCTTCGACATCAACTTTCTGATGTTCCTCTTCGCCTCGATCATCAGCCGCGGCCTCCGGTTCTTCCTGTTCGCCTGGCTGATCTGGCGATATGGCGCCCCCATCAAGTCCTTTATCGAAAAGTATTTCAACTGGCTCGCCATTGCATTCACTGTCCTGCTGATCGGCGGTTTCGTTGCCATAAAATACGCCTTCTGACACTGCCATGAGACTATACGGACTGATCGGCTACCCACTGGGGCATTCATTTTCGGCCCGATTCTTCGCCGAGAAATTCAGCTCAGAGCAGATCGACGACTGCGCATACCGCAATTTCCCGATCCCCGACATCAACCAGTTGCCCCGGCTCTTGCACGACCATCCCGATCTCCGTGGCTTTAACGTCACCATTCCGTACAAAGAACTGATCCGGCCATACCTCTACGAGATCGATCCTGAGGCAGATGCCATCGGAGCTGTCAACTGCGTCCGCATCCACGACGGCCGCCTGCAAGGCTACAATACCGATGTATACGGCTTCCGCGCCTCGCTGCTCAACCTGCTCGGGCCGGCCCGGCCCGACGCTTTGGTCCTCGGTACAGGCGGAGCCTCGAAAGCCGTGCGCTTCGTCCTCGACGGACTCGGTATCCGACACCAGACCATATCGCGTACAGCCGGCACGGGCAAGATCGCCTATACCGAGCTGACCCCGGAGATCGCCGCCGCCCATCCCCTGATCATCAATACCACCCCGCTCGGCACGTTCCCCGACACAGGCGGTTGCCCGGCTCTCCCCTACGCCGCGCTCACCCCGTCACACTTCCTGTTCGACCTGGTCTACAACCCGCCCCTCACCGAGTTCCTGCGGCGCGGCCAGGCACAGGGCGCAGCCATCATGAACGGATACGATATGCTCGTCGGCCAGGCTATCCGGTCATGGGAGATCTGGCAGGAAACCGGGCGCTGATCCCCGATCCCCGCTCCCTTCCCGGACACCGGTATCCCTCCTTTCTTTTACAAACCCCCTCCCGGGTCACGCCGCCTGCCCACACTCTTCCCGGCAGCCAGGGCACGGTATGCGGCGATCTGCTCCCGGCAGACATAGGCCACCGTCTCCCCGATATGCCGAACGAGAGGCAGCAGTGTCTCGACATCTTCACGGCTCACGGTGAACTCAGGGTTGTAGCGAGCTTCGATATAGGCTCTGCGCAGAAGCTGGAATAGCCTTTCGCCATCCGGTCCATACCGGGGAAAAAGCTGCTCGATACCCGGCGCAAGGTTCCTGGTGCGGAAGATCAGCTGCTCAAGATCGTGCTCCCGCGGCTTAACCAGGGTGAAGACCAGATGAATCGTATGATACAGGCTCTCGATCGACTGATGCAGGCTGAAAAGCGCCAATGCGTAATTCCCCTCCCCCAGATGAAAGGCCGCTCCGCTCATGAAACCGGTGGCCGTGGCCAGCTTCCCGTCAAAATAGCTTTGGGCAAGCAGGCCCACAGCCCGGTAATCCACCGGGCGTCGTCTGGCCAGTCGATACTGTCCCGACGAATACAGCTCGATCCCGTCGCGTTTGATACAGGTATACAAGTAGCGCGACTCATCCAGGTAGCGGTTGAAGACCAATATGTCGGCAGCCTGCAACAACAGGTCCGCCCCTCCCGCACTGCCCCTGAGGAACCGCTTACGTACCTTTCTCAGCTTACGGACCGTCATCTCTACGGACGATCCGGGCGCGATCAGGATCAACAACTCGTAGTCCGCACGCTGCACCGGATGTGCCGACGCCCTGTAACCCGCCCGAGACCAGCGTCCATACAGAATAATGCGCTCACAGCCATACAGCTCTTCCAGTATGAGGGAAACGACCTGTTTCAGATTCTCCTGATCCTTTTCCGGCAGGTATTTGATCGATTTGAGCATATTCCAGAGGGTATCAATCCGAATAATCGAAATTTACACAGATACAGCTGCCGGAAATACGGAAAATATCACTACATTTGTTCCGGTAACCGGGACAAATATATTACAGATAATTCTGACATGCAAGATAAATTGAATAATAATTCAGGAATTTCTGCAAGAATTATGCAGATTATCGACACGCTGGGAGTTACGCCCAATGCGTTCGCCAATCACCTGGGCTACGCCCGCTCGCAAACGATTTACGACATCCTGAAGGGTAAATCGCTGCCGAGTTTCGACTTCTTCGACCGTTTCAGCCGCTCTCCCTACGCTGCCCGCTTTCACACCGAATGGCTGGTCAGCGGCCGGGGTCCCATGCTCAAGGACGAATCGGCCGCGGCTGACTATGCGGCGCTTCCGGGGCAGCTGACCTCGCCGCTCGCCAGCGAACAGGCGCCGGCCTATCTGACCGGGCCGGCCACCGACCAGCCCGACCTGGCCTCGCTGCTACAAGCCAAGAACGAACTGATCGCTTCGCAACAGGCACAGATCGCCCTGCTCAATGACCGGGACCGCATCATGCAGGCCCGCATCGAAGCTCTTGAATCAAAACTCCGCCGTCTGGAGGAGAACCTGCCCGGGCGTTAAGCCGCCGCAGGCCTCCGGTACGGAAACTGGAAAGCCGAGTTGCCGGGGCGCTATCCGGTCCGCCCGGGACATTGGACGGGAGGACCTGTGTGACGGCGGCGTTTCTATGGCGTCGCGGGTGTCGCTGCGGCTCGACGTACCGTATATTTCCTTATCTTTGGCGCTTCAAACCGGAGCCCTATGAAATCACCCGCATCCACCGCAGCAACCGGCACGACGCTCGGCATCCTGTCCGCGCTGAGTCTCGTGCACCTGACCAACGATATGCTGCAGTCGGTCGTCATCTCGGTCTATCCCATTCTGAAGGCCAACCTCTCCCTTACGTTCGGGCAGATCGGCTATATCGCACTGACGTACCAGATCTGCGCGTCGGTGTTCCAGCCTGCGTTCGGGGTGCTGTTTGACAAGCGCCCGAATCCGTGGTACCTGACGCTCGGGACCTGCTCGACGCTGGTAGGGTTGCTCGCACTGGCTTTCGCCCGGTCGCTCGCCCCGGCACTCGTGGCGGTGGCTTTCGTCGGGCTGGGGTCGTCGGTGATCCATCCCGAGGCCTCGCGGCTCACGCACTACGCCTCGGGCGGACGGCACGGACTGGCGCAATCGATCTTCCAGGTGGGCGGCAATTTCGGCAGCTCGATCGGGCCGCTGCTGGCCGCCGCGATCGTCGCTCCCCTCGGCCAGCGCTACATCGCACTGTTCGCCGGCGTGGCGCTGCTCTCGATCCTGATCCGGCGTCCCATCATGCACTGGTACCGCGAACGGATACGCCGCTCGGACCCGGGTGGCGGCGCGCGCGAGGTCGTGCACCGTATCCGGCTGCCCAAGCGCCAGGTACAGATGTCGTTGCTGCTCCTGCTCGTGCTGATCTTTTCGAAGTATGTCTACCTGGCCAGCCTTACGAACTACTATACCTTCTACCTGATCCGGAAGTTCGGGGTGACCACCCAGCAGTCGCAGCTGTTCCTGTTCGCCTTCCTGTTCGCGTCGGCGGTCGGGACCTTGCTCGGCGGTCCGATCGGCGACCGGTTCGGGCGCAAGTACGTGATCTGGTTCTCGATCCTCGGGGCGGCGCCGTTCGCGCTGCTGATGCCGCATGCAGGGCTGGCTTGGACCTGCGCACTGAGCGTGCTGATCGGCGTGATCATCTCGTCGGCCTTCTCGGCGATCCTGGTCTATGCACAGGAGCTGCTGCCGACACGCCTGGGCCTGATCTCGGGCCTGTTCTTCGGGCTGGCATTCGGCATTGCCGGCATCGCTGCGGCCGTGCTGGGCCATGTGGCCGACGTGCGGGGGATCGAGTATGTCTACCGCTTCTGTGCCTATATGCCGCTGCTGGGCTGCGTGGCGGCCTTCCTGCCGAACGTAAAGCCGCACAAATAGCCGCCGAAGTGGTTCGGGCCGGTTGTCGGCCGGGCCGCGCAGGCTATTTCTCTTTCTTGCTGGCTTTGGCCTCCTCCTGGAATTCCTTTTTGTCGAACGAGGCGTTGAGGATCTCCTGTGCCTGCGCAGCATCGGCGGCTGCGACGCAGAGATTGATCGACAGGTCGGAAAGCGGCAGCACGTCGGCCATCGTGTCGTGGATCAGGACGGCTTCGATGCCGCTCGATTCGAGCAGTGTCTGGTAGATGACGGCCCGGTTGTACTGGTTGAAACGCATGAGGGTGACAAACTATTTGTTATTCATGGCTGTGCTATTTTAGCGTTCGGTTAATGATGAAAGATACAATAAATATGTTAATAATTTGCATGCCACATCGCCCGATTTTAGGGTGAAAATTGGCTATCTTTGTAAAAACCGGCTTCCGTTTCTGGAGCCGGATGACCCTGGAAAGCCTTATTTGCCATGCCTGAATTCGTTCATTTGCACGTCCATACCCAGTACTCGATCCTTGACGGCGCGTCGGCCATCAAGACGCTCATCAAACGCGCCAAAGAGCTCGACATGCCGGCCATCGCCATCACCGACCACGGCAATATGTTCGGCGTCAAGGAATTCCATGACGTGGCGACCAAAGAGGGTATCAAGCCCATCCTCGGTTGCGAGGTGTACGTGGTGCGCAACCGCTTCGAGAAGGACAAGGACGAGAAGGCAGGCGACCACCTGATCCTGCTGGCCAAGAACCTCGAGGGCTACCACAACCTGTTGCATATCGTCTCGTACTCGTGGACCGAGGGGTTCTATTACAAGCCGCGTATCGACAAGGACCTGCTGCGCAGGTACCACGAAGGGCTGATCTGCTGCTCGGCCTGCCTGGGCGGCGAGGTGCCCCAGGCCATCATGAAGGGGAACCTTGACGAGGCGGACCGCGTGGTCCGTGAGTTCCGGGATATCTTCGGCGAGGACTACTACCTCGAGATGCAGCTCCATCCGTCGGGAGAGCCGCGTATCGACGCAAAAGTATACGAGGAGCAGGTCAAGGTGAATAAGGTGCTGCTCGACCTGGCGGCCCGGCACGGTATCAAATATATCTGCTCGAACGACGTACACTTCGTAATGGCCGACGACGCCCCGGCGCACGACCGGCTGATCTGCCTCAATACCGGGCGCGACCTCGACGATCCGCAACGTATGCGCTATACGTTCCAGGAGTACCTCAAGAGCGCCGAAGAGATGCGGGCGCTCTTTCCGGACCATCCCGAGGCGCTGGCCACCACGCTCGAGATAGCCGGTAAGATCGAAGAATACTCGCTGAAGCATAAGCCGCTGATGCCCAATTTCCCGTTGCCGGATGATTTTGCGGTGGATGTCGAGAAGTTCCGGGCGTCGATCAGTAAAAAAATCGAGGATGAGGGGCTCAAGGCCGAGATCGCAGCCTGTGCATCGCCCGAGGCGCTGCAGGAGGCACATCCCGAGATGGCCGAGCAGATCATGGTCGCCCGGCAGTTCGTCTACCTCGAGCACCTGGCCCTGGAGGGTGCGTACAAGCGCTACGGTAAGCCGCTGGACGAGAATATCCGCAAGCGTATCGAGTACGAGCTGTCGATCATCGAGTGGATGGGCTTCCCGGGTTACTTCCTGATCGTGTGGGACTTTATCCGCGCTGCGCGCGAGCTGGGCGTTTCGGTGGGGCCGGGACGAGGTTCGGCCGCCGGGTCGGTGGTCGCCTACTGCCTGAAGATCACCAATATCGACCCTGTAAAATACGACCTGCTGTTCGAGCGTTTCCTCAATCCGGAGCGTATCTCGCTCCCCGATGTCGATGTCGACTTCGATGAGGACGGCCGGGAGCTGGTGCTCAAATATGTGACCGAGAAATATGGCCGCAAGCGCGTGGCCCAGATCATCACGTTCGGCACGATGGCGCCCAAGATGGCGATCCGCGACGTGGCGCGTGTGCAGAAACTGCCTCTGCAGGAGAGCGACCGATTGGCCAAACTGGTGCCCGAGAAGCCGGGAACCTCGTTCAGGGATGCCTACGAGGAGTCGCCCGAGCTGGCGCAGGAGCGCCAGTCGCCGAACCCGCTGATCCGCGACACGCTGCGCTATGCCGAGAAGCTCGAAGGCTCGGTGCGCCAGACGGGCGTGCATGCCTGCGGGGTGATCATCGGGCAGGACGACCTCGAGAAGTTCGCCCCGATCGCCATCGCCAAGGACGCCGACCTGAACGTCGTGCAGTTCGAGGGTAAACTGGTCGAGGATGTCGGGCTGATCAAGATGGACTTCCTGGGGCTCAAGACGCTCTCGATCATCAAGGACGCGCTTGAGAACATCAAGATCTCGAAGGGGATCGACGTCGACATCGACGCCATTCCGCTCGACGACGCCCCGACCTACGAGCTGTATAGCCGCGGCGATACGACGGGTCTGTTCCAGTTCGAGTCGCCGGGCATGAAGAAGCACCTGCGCAACCTGAAGCCCAACCGTTTCGAAGACCTGATCGCGATGAACGCCCTCTACCGGCCGGGGCCGATGGAGTACATCCCGCAGTTCATCGCCCGCAAACACGGACAGGAGAAGGTGGTCTACGAGCTGCCCGAGATGGAGGAGTATCTGCAGGACACCTATGGCATCACCGTCTACCAGGAGCAGGTCATGCTGCTGTCGCAGAAACTGGCCGGATTTACGGGAGGCCAGGCCGATACGCTGCGCAAGGCGATGGGTAAGAAGAAGAAGGACGTGCTGGACAAGATGAAGACCACGTTCCTCGACGGTACGACCGAACGCGGCCACGATCGCAAGATATGCGAGAAGATATGGAGCGACTGGGAGGCGTTCGCGTCATACGCGTTCAATAAGTCGCACTCGACCTGCTATGCCTATGTCTCGTACCAGACGGCTTACCTCAAGGCGCATTATCCGCCCGAGTTCATGGCCGCGCTGCTGAGCCGCAACCTGTCGGACATCAAGAAGCTCAGCTTCTTCATGGACGAATGCAAGCGCATGGGGATCGCGGTGCTGGGGCCCGACGTGAACGAGAGCCTGCATCGCTTCTCAACCGACAAGCAGGGCAATGTGCGTTTCGGGCTGGCAGCCATCAAGGGCGTGGGCGAGGCAGCCGTATCGAGCATTATCGAAGAGCGGCGCGCCAATGGGCCGTTCACGTCGATCTACGACTTTATGGAGCGGATCAACATCCAGGCCGTCAATAAGAAGACGCTGGAGAACCTGGCCGTGGCCGGGGCGTTCGACTCGCTCGTTACGTTCCACCGCAGCAAGTTCTTCGGGGCCGAGGGCGACACGACTTTCCTCGAGCAGCTGATGCGCTACGGCAACCGCGTGCAGTTTGAGAAGAATAACTCGCAGCAGAGCCTTTTCGGAGGCGATTCGAATACGGCCGACATTCAGAAGCCCGAGCCGCCCAACAGTGAGGAGTGGTCGAAACTCGACATGCTCAACCGCGAGAAGGAAGTGACGGGTATCTACCTCTCGTCGCACCCGCTCGACGACTATCAGGTGATCATCGAGAACCTGTGCAACACGACGCTCGCCGATCTGGGCAGCGACCTGGCCCGGCTGGCGGGGCGCGACTTCGTGATCGCAGGCATGGTGACGGCCGTGCAGCACCTCACGACCAAGAGCGGCAAGCCGTTCGGGCGCTTCACGCTGGAGGATTACAGCGGAACCTACGCGTTCGCGCTGTTCGACAAGGATTACGAGAATTTCCGCCGCTACCTCTACGTCGGGTACTACCTGTTCGTGCGGGGCAAGGTGCGGCCGCGGCCCTACAACGACAAGGAGCTCGAACCGAAGATCGCGTCGATGATGATGCTCTCGGAAGCGCAGGAGACGCTGGTGCGGGAGATGACCGTGTCGATCCCGATCGGCGACCTCACGGGCGAGCTGACGCATTCGCTGCGCTCGGTGATCGAGGAGAGCAAGGGCAATGTGATGCTGCGGGTCAAGGTGTTCGATCCCGAAGCCGACGTGGCGGTCAACCTCTTCTCGAAGACGATGAAGGTCAATATCGCCGGGGGCATGATCGGATTCTGCAAGGACTACGACCTGCGCTTCACACTAATGTAGCGCCGGCGCCGTTTTATAATAGTGCCCGGTGGTTGATCGAATGTTGATCGTTTCCGCGGACGGCATACGATTCATGGAAAGAATTTTGCAATTTTGTATTATCCGATAAACTAAAAACAGCTAATTATGGCATTGAGTATTACAAAAGATAATCTGGACGAGATTATCGGGGCAGGAAAGCCCGTCGTGATTGATTTCTGGGCCGAATGGTGCGGCCCGTGCCGCATGATCGCCCCGATCGTGGATGAGCTGGCGGCAGAGTACGAGGGACGCGTGACGATCGGCAAGTGCGATGTGGACGAGAATGACGCAGTGGCTGCAAAGTATGCCGTGCGCAATATCCCGACGCTGATCTTTATCAAGAACGGCG
>JAFQJK010000045.1 GCA_017415005.1 Rikenellaceae bacterium | reverse complement strand
GCTAGCGTTTATCCTGAGCCAGGATCAAACTCTCCATTGTATAAAATAAATAAATTGTTAGAGTCCTGACTATCTGATTTCCTGTTGGATTAGGAATTGATAAATACTACATTTTCTTATCTTCTCAATATTACCAGTAATTCAAAGAACCTTGTTTGGAACGGGTTTTGCAACCCTTTGTCTGACGCTCGAAAACCGAAGCGAAAGGACCACAAAGGTAAGACCTTTTTTTGAAACTTCCAAATCTTTTTTCAAGAACGTCTGCTGGAGAACTTCGTCGTGACGACCGTTGTTTCTCGATTGCGGGTGCAAATGTAGGGAGTTTTTCGTTATCTGCAAATTTTCCCTCGACTTTTTTGCATTCGCCCGGTGATTTTTCCCGAATGCGGGCATCAGCGCACGCAGCCCCAACTCCGGGATCAACCGCTAAATCAGCACAATACACCAACAGAAGGCTAAAATCTGAAAAACGGTCATTTTCCCCGATTTTTCTTACACAAAGCTACGTTCTGCGGCCTCGTTTCTCCCGAAACCGGGCGGACAGCACTGAAAAAAACGCGTTTTGCCCGACCATCGCGCCTCAAAAAATGCACCTATCGCTCGCGATTTTCCGTTCCGGCTCCAATTCGGCCCGGCCCGCAAAGCCCCGCATTGAGCCCATCCACACCATCCATCCCACCCGAAATGCGGAATGATAAAACGCAGAAAAAGCACCTCGCGGTATCGGGATGGTTAAAAAAAAAAAAAAACGGGACGCACCGCCGCACCCACACCCTCGGAATAAGCAAGGCCCTGTCCGCCTAACGGTGGACAGGGCCTACTATATATACAGTAACAAGGGCACGAGGGCCGGAATGACGGGCAGCCGCCGGCTAATAGCTGCGCGCAAAGATCACGCGGCGCTGCGAGGGTTTACCCGAATAGATACACACGCCCTCCTCATCGGGAGCGTCGACCGGAATACAGCGGATCGTCGCCTTGGTCTCCTCCTTGATCCGCTCCTCGGTCTCGGGCGTCCCGTCCCAATGAGCCAGCACGAAGCCGCCCTTCTCGTCGAGCACGCGTTTGAACTCGTCATACGTATCGACCGGCGTCATCATCCCCTCGCGGAACTTCAGCGCCTTATTATAGATATTGGCCTGGATCTCGTCCAGCAATCCCTCGATCCGGTCGGCCAGCCCCTCCTGGGGCACGACCTCTTTGGTGAGCGTATCGCGGCGCGCGATCTCGATCGTCCCGCCGGCCAGGTCGCGCGGCCCCATGGCCAGCCGTACAGGTACGCCCTTGAGCTCGTACTCGGCGAACTTGAAGCCCGAGCGGACATTGTCCCTCGCATCGAGCTTCACGCTGATGCCGCGTTTCTTCAGCTCGGCGGCGATCGCTGACAGCTTGGCGGTCACCTCGGCCAGCTCCTGCTCACCTTTATATATAGGTATCATCACCACCTGGATCGGCGCGAGCCTGGGGGGCAGTACAAGGCCGTTGTTATCGGAGTGCGCCATGATAAGCGCACCCATCAGGCGGGTCGAGACGCCCCACGACGTTGCCCATACGTAATCGAGCTTACCCTCCCTGTTGGTGAACTGCACATCGAACGCCTTGGCAAAATTCTGCCCGAGGAAGTGCGAGGTACCGCTCTGCAGCGCCTTACCATCCTGCATCAGCGCCTCGATCGTCAGCGTATCCTCGGCACCCGCGAAGCGCTCGTTGGGACTCTTATGGCCGACGATCACCGGCACTCCCATCCAGTTCTCGGCGAAATCGGCATAGACACGGATCATGCGCTCGGCCTCCTCGATCGCCTCCTCGCGCGTGGCATGTGCCGTATGACCCTCCTGCCACAGGAACTCGGCCGTGCGCAGGAACAGGCGCGTGCGCATCTCCCAACGCACCACGTTGGCCCACTGGTTGCATAGGATCGGCAGGTCGCGGTACGACTGAATCCAGTTCTTGTACGTATTCCAAATGATCGTCTCCGAAGTGGGACGCACGATCAGCTCCTCCTCGAGCTTCGCATCGGGATCGACCACGACGCCCTTACCCTCGGGATCGTTCTTGAGCCGGTAGTGGGTCACCACCGCGCACTCCTTGGCAAAGCCCTCGACATGGTGGGCCTCCTTGCTGAAGAACGACTTGGGAATAAAGAGCGGGAAATAGGCGTTTTCGTGCCCTGTATCCTTGAACATCTGGTCGAGCGCGCGCTGCATCTTCTCCCAGATCGCGTACCCGTAGGGCTTGATCACCCTACACCCCCGAACGGCCGAGTTCTCGGCCAGGCCGGCCTTCACCACCAGATCGTTGTACCACTGCGAATAATTCTCCTCGCGATTGGTCAGCTCCTTAAGTTCCTTTGCCATTTTATATCGCTGATTTTTAGTTATCTGTAAAATTTACGCAAAGTTAGTTTTTTTTTTCGAAATCCATAGAAAAGTATTATCTTTGACTTGACCCCCGACTCTCCCCAAAAGCGCCACACATGCAACGTTTGGCCCCCGGCCGGCATCTTTCTGTCAAATGCGGCACCCGGCTATGGCAGGGGGACGCGACCGACGGATTCATGCAACTTTATGGTATGATTTTCGTTATTATAGTATACGCAGCAAAAACACGAATAAAATACAGGAAACCATGAAACCAAGAGCTTTATCGCAAGCGGCTGCCGTGATGGTAGGAATCATGGCGGCGGGGCTTGTCTCTACGGCCCAGGCTGCACCTCCCAAGAAAATCTTCGAGGACGACCTTTATGAAACACATGACCGCAATGCCATCGCAAAGGAGGAGAAAAGGGCCTCGGCGGCGAGTGTCGCACGTGCCGCCACCGCTGCCGAAGCGGCTCAGGCCGTGCACCAGAGCGGAGCCAAAAGCGGAACGTTCCTGCGCGTGACCGGCGACCCGTCGAAAGACCTGGTGGGCGGCACGGACGGGATCGCCTCGTCGACCGGCACGTCGTCGCGCCGGCTCAACTCGAACGGCTACCAGCGTCCGATGGACAGCGACCCGTCGTATTACAACGTCATGGTCGACGGCGACAACGTGGTGGTCGAGCCCAAATATGCCGCATCGCTTTACGGCGAGTGGGACCAGCCTACGGTCAACATCAACCTGGGATTCGGCCTGGGCACCCCGTACTGGGGCGCATCGTGGGGCTGGGGCCCCTCATACTGGGGCGCGAGCTACCCCTACTGGGGCTCATCGTACTGGTGGGGCTGGAACCGGCCTTACTGGGGATGGAGCGGCGGCTGGTACGACCCCTGGTACCCCGGCTGGGGTCCGTCATGGGGTTGGGGCCCGAGCTGGGGCTGGGGTCCGTCGTGGGGATGGGGCCCCTCGTGGGGAGGCGGCTGGTATCCGGGACATCACCACGGTCCGGTGCACAGCAACGTAACCTACCGCCCGTCGTACGGCACATACACGGCCGGCAACCGCGGCTCGTCGGGCACCTATCGCGCGCCCAACTCGTCGGTGACGACCGGACGCGCCCCGTCGACCAGCGGCACCTACCGCAACAACACGAACGCCCGTCCCAACCGGACCCCGGCAGTCTCGGGCAGCAGCGGTAACCGCAACAACACCGGCAGCAGCTACTTCCGCCGCTCAACGGGCCGGACCGAAAGCTCGGGCTGGAGCAATATGGGCAGCAGCGCCGGCAGCACCATCAACCGGGGCGGCAGCTTCGGAACCTCGGGCAGCAGCTCGGGAAGCTTCGGCAGCGGCGGCTCGGGCGCCACACGCGGATCGACTGCAACGGGAACTTACAGGGGCAGATAACCAACACACCACCTCACGATTATGAAAACAACAGTATTTGGCATAGCCGCCCTGGCGTCGCTCGCGGCGCTCACGGCATCGGGACAGAAAATAGCACCGGGCATCGTCGGAGGCCGGCTGATGGGGTTGTCCGACTTCACGGTCACCGACATGATGCAGTTCTCGCAACAACAGTACGTCTTCGGAACGGCGCGGACCGCAGCCATGGGCGGGGCCTTCGCCTCGCTCGGGGCCGACCTGTCGACCATGAGCATCAACCCGGCGGGCCTCGGCATGTACCGCAACTCGGAGTTCGGCTTCTCACCCTCGATCCTATCGACCAGGACGAACAGCAGCTCCGAAAGCCCCTACCGGCAGGGAGCCAACGGCCGTACGCGCTTCTCGCCGAACAACGCCGGCATCGCGGTCAACGTATACCAGGGATCGGGCGACGTCACCAGCGTGACGTTCGGCTTCGCCTACAACCGCCTCGCGGACTTCAACACACAGTCGTCGATCGGCCTGTACGGCGAACGCTCGACGATAGCCGACGTATTTGCCATGCAGATGAGGGGATTCGCCCCTGACAAACTCGGATCGGGAGACGGGCCGTTCCAGAACGGGGATATCCCCACGGCCAACTGGGGCGGCGTGCTGGCCTACCAGACAGAGCTGATCGACTACGTCGGCGATCATGTTTATGGTGAGGAAGAAACACAAGCACTCTACGCCTCGGGGCGGGTCATCGACGACAATGCCTACATAGACAACTACCTGAAAAGCATCCGCAAGGGGCGGATCGGCGAGTACTCCGTCTCGGCCGGGCTCAACATCAAGAACAAGCTCTACCTCGGGCTTACCGTGGGCATTCAGGACCTCTACTACAATGAGAGCCTGCAGTACGACGAGAGCTTCTACAACGTGGAGAACGGACAGGCCGTCCCGCACTACAAGGACCTTAACTACCTGCTCTACGACCAGAGCGTCGAGATGAACGGCACGGGCGTCAACTTCAAGTTCGGTGCCATCTACCGCCCGATCACGGGCCTGCGCATCGGCCTGGCGGTCCACACGCCCACCTTCTCGACGGTGACACGGACCTACAACGCCTCAATGAACACCAACTTCGAGGAAGCAGGCGGCGCGGTCAACGTATCGAGATACTCGAACGACCTGATCTACGACTACCGGTTCAACACGCCCACGCGGCTGCTCGCCGGCGTCTCGTACACGTTCGGGACCGTCGGCATCATCGCCGCCGACTACGAGCGGGCCTGGTACAACGGCATGCGCCTGCGCAACGTCGAACAGGGATGGCACGACCTCTTCAAGCAGGACGCTAAGAACCTGTTCCGCGCGACCAACAACGTACGCGTGGGCCTCGAGCTCAAGCCGACCCAGCAGCTGGCGATCCGCGCCGGCTACGGCTACTACGACTCGGGAGTCAACAAGGACCTGACCAAAGACGGAGTCATGTTCAACGGCCCCGTAGCACTCGACAGCTACACCGTCTCGGGCGGCATCGGCTACCGGTTTACCCCGGCCACCTCGCTCGACCTGGCCTACGTCTACATGAACACCAAGTACTCGGACTACAACCTGTTCTACTACGAGGGGCCGGACAACGGCGACACGCAGGTCATCTTCAGCCAACCCTACCCGATCACCACCAAACAGAACAAGCATATCGTCACGCTCTCGCTGGGCATACGTTTCTAAGTGCACGCCGCACCATATATAATATAAAGGGCATCCCTATATGGATGCCCTTTATATATGGTACCAGACGACCGATCATCCGGATCGGCCGCCATCCCGGGACGGGCGCCGCCCGCTCCGG
>JAFQJK010000044.1 GCA_017415005.1 Rikenellaceae bacterium | reverse complement strand
CAGGATCAAACTCTCCATTGTATAAAATTGTTTTAAATATCCTAGCTTCACTCAAAGGTATTGTAATCTCATTATCAAAAGATAATGGATAAACTTTAGCTGCTAAATTACTTCAAAGAACTTAATTTCTTGTTTCGTTTTTCTTCGCCCGGACTCTTCGGAATCGCTTCCGAAAAGCAAGCGGGCACAAAGATAAGGAGTCTTTTCGAAACTACCAAATCTTTGGTCGAAAAACTTTAAAAAACTTTTTCAGAACTTATGCTCAACAGGCGTATCGCTGTTTGCGGGTGCAAAGATGAGAGTAATTTTTGAAACCACCAAATCTTTTGCGAAAAACTTTAAAACTTTTCAGAACCCTGCAACCCGTGTGTTACTTCTGTTTTGCGGGTGCAAATATAAGCCGTTTTTAATTCAACTTCCAAACTTTTGCCGGACAATTTTCACACAAAAATCACCTTAGCCTAACAATCCGCTAACATGCAAGCTGTTAGACTAACGCCCACGCGGGCCCCGGACAGGCCTCCATGTTGCCGGAAGGGTTACCGGGAGGCGGGAAGCACAGGATTTAAAAACGCTGCGCGGCCGGGAATATTGTGCGAACGCCGCTGTTTTGTCGTTCACGCGCAGCTCTCCGGAGCCGAAGACACCACAGACTTCCCGCAAAAAAGGCCGGAGAGTGATAACGCTCCCCGGTCTTCATTTATTATATGATGGTATTTTACAAAGAGCCCTGTCGGGCAGTTACTTTTGCCATTGCCGCAAAAGTAACCAAAAGGTCTACCGCTCATAAAACGCGGCTGAAACCGGGCCGTCCGTCCGGGCGACGACTAACTCCTCCTTTTAGTCCGTTCGCGCGGTTATACCGCACTCCGGCCTAACGTTCGTCGGACAGCAGCCGTCGCTTTTGCCGTCCGGCCTCCCCGGCTTCCGGGCGTCGGTTTTATCAGGCGGGATTTATAGCAGGCGATCTTTCTGCAGGAGCTCCGGCCCTGCGGCTGGCGTGGGGCACCCGCTCCGCGAAGCCGTCCGAGGAGAGCCGCGCGTGTCTGAGCGCAGCGAGTTGTGCGGCTCAGGACGGCGAGCGGCATAGCGGGTCACGCCAGCCGTGCAGGCCTTGACTTTTTGCTCCTTTTGTGTCAAGACAAAAGAAGAAGGATTATACCATCGCGAAAAACAGGCTTAGTAGGTCCAATCCCAAAGGTCGTCGTACGGACCGCCCGTGGGCTTGCAAGCTTTGAACACCAGCTGTTGGTTGCGGTCTTTCAGCAACTTCTGCTCGTTACCCTTTTTCACCCAGTTGTTGAAGTTCGGATAGGCATCCCAGATATGCACCTTCTCCTGCGGATAGTCCCACTTCTGGGTCAACGAAATACCGTAAGGCAGACCGTCCTCGCTCAGCATCTCACAGTTCTTGTCCGATCCGAAGTTGGTCGTGGCCGCATAGAAACGCTGGCCGCCGGCCTCGATGAACCATACCACCGGAAACTGCGGATCGTCGGTCGTGGTCGTAAACAGGGTCGTCAGCACTTCGGACACCTTCTTCACTTCCTTCCCGGGATCGGTATTGATCGGGAACAGCGGATTGCCGTTAAAAAGCGTGGCACGCACGTCCGCGGCCAGGATAACCTCCGAGATCTCCGGCGACTTCTTGTCTTTCTTATACAATATACCCAGCGAGATCCTGACCGAACCGCCCAAAGCCACCGGCTGCACGGCCACCTTGTGAATAAATTTGCCTCCCTCCTTAGACTTGTTCTGCTCGCTGAAGATGCGGCCGTGGATCACCAGGTCGTTGTAATCGTAATCCGCCTTGCGCGAATCTTCGAACGAGACGTACTGCCAGTAAGTGAACGACGCGAAATTATCGTAGATATCCGCATCGGTGTAGGTCACCCGGATATCGCCGGCAAGGGCCGCATACCGCGGGACGCTGATGGTGGCGGCTTCGGCCGTAACGGCAAGCGTATCGGCGCCGAGCGTTACGATGGAGGTTTGCCCGGCCCTGACAGGAACGGCAAAGTCGGCCAGCGACTCGATGGCATCGATGCCGGCGGCATCCTTACCCGGCGTCTCGTCTGTATTCTTGACGCATGACACGCATAATAGGGCGAATAACGAAAGTTGTACGATGTGTTTCATAGCAGGGAGTATTAAGTAGAGTATTATTCTGAGAACCAAACAATAGATGTATCTGCATCCACAAAACAAAAGTATGTATAATTAAGACATAAAATGTAGGTAACATATCATATCCGTTCCTTTTTTGTCACATGAAACAACAATGGGGCTTTTTGGCACACCCGCAAAAAAAAGATTTCCCGCGCAAAGCGCAGGAAATCTCTCATACGGTATATGTGCCTGACCCGTTAGATCTGGGCGGCGACAAAATCGCCCACGGCAGTGGTCGAATAGGCCTTCTCGCCCTTGTTGGCGATATCCTCGGTCACGATGCCCTGCTCGATCGCCCGGTTGACGGCATCGCGCACGGCTTTGCCCTCCTTGGCCAGCCCTACGTGCTCGAGCAGCATGGCGCCCGAAAGGATCGTGGCCATCGGATTTGCGATGTTCTTGCCGGCCGCCTGCGGGTATGAGCCGTGGATCGGCTCGAACAGCGCCACCTTGGCGCCGACGCTGGCCGAGGGCAACATACCGAGGCTACCGCTGATCACGCTGGCCTCATCGGTCAGGATATCCCCGAAGAGGTTCTCCGTAACGATCACGTCGAACGCCGTCGGGCACTGGATGATCTTCATCGCCGCATTGTCGACGAACATGAAGTCGAGCTGCACATCGGGATACTGCGGCCCCATCTCCTTGGCGATCTGGCGCCACAGGCGCGAGGTGGCGATCACATTGGCTTTGTCCACCACGGTCAGCTGCTTGCGACGGCTGCGGGCCAGCTTGAACGCCAGGTGCAGGATGCGCTCGATCTCCTCACGGGTGTAAACACAGGTATCGTAGGCCGTATTGCCGTCCTCGCTGCGGCCCTGCGGACGACCGAAGTACATACCCCCGGTCAGCTCGCGCACGCAAACGAAATCGGCGCCGCGCACCAGCTCGGTCTTGAGCGGCGAGCGCTCGGCAAGCGAGTCGAAAACGGCCAGCGGACGCAGGTTGGCGAACAGACCGAGCGACTTGCGCATCCGAAGCAGACCCTGCTCGGGGCGCACCTTGGCCTTCGGGTCATTGTCGTACTTGGGGTCACCGATCGCACCGAACAGCACTACGTCCGACTCCTCGCACACGGCATGCGTCGAGGCCGGATACGGATCGCCCGTCGCATCGATCGCGGCGGCGCCCACGGGAGCCTCCTTATATATAAAGGTATGGCCGTATCTGGCGGCTACCGCGTCCAACACCTTTCTTGCCTCTCCGACGATCTCGGGGCCGATCCCATCGCCGGCCAGCACTGCAATTTTCAGTTCCATTTCTTCTTTCGTTTAAATCAGGGCCGATGCACGCGACCAATGGCGCGCAGGGGCTCGCTACATATTTTCAATTTTATTCAGCATTTTCACCGTGGCTTTGATCGCCGCCTCGGTCTGGTCGGCGTCGAGCCCCCGCGTCTTGAAGCTCTCGCCCCGGTACGTCCACGTGATGATCGTCTGGACGAACGCGTCGGTACGCCCCCCCGGAGGAATGCTCACCGTGTAGTTGGACAGCATCGGGAAGTCGCGCCGGAGCTGTTTCTTGTAGATCTTGCGCAACGCCTTGACAAAGGCGTCGTACTGGCCGTCGCCGTTGGAGGTCTCCTCATACTCCTCGCCGTTGATCTCGATACGGAGCGTGGCCACGGGCTTGAGCCCGTGCGAGAGCGACAGGTTATAGTTCAGGATATTGACCCGGGCGTCCTGCACATCCTGCTTGAGCACGTCGGAAATAATGTACGGCAGGTCCTCGGTCGTGACCATCTCCTTCTTGTCGCCCAGCTCGATGATGCGCGCCGTGACCTTCTGCATCGCCTCGTCGTCGAGCGTGATGCCCAGCGCCTCGAGGTTCTTGCGGATATTGGCCTTGCCCGACATCTTGCCCAGCGCGTACTCGCGCACCCGGCCGAAACGCTCGGGAAGCAGGTCGTTATAATAAAGGTTGTTCTTGTTGTCGCCGTCGGCATGGATGCCGGCGCACTGCGTGAAGACATGCTCGCCCACCACCGGCTTGTTGGCCGGGATATGGATGGCCGTATAGGTCTCGACCATGCGGCTCACATGGTTGATGTTCTGCTCGACGACGGACGTGCGTACCTTCAGCTGGTCATGCAGGACCGCCACGATACTCGACAGCGGCGCATTGCCCGCCCGCTCGCCGAGCCCGTTGACCGTCGCATGCACGCCCCCCACCCCGGCCCTGACCGCGGCTGCGACGTTGGCGACGGCCAGGTCGTAGTCGTTATGGGCGTGGAAGTCGAAACGCAGCCCGGGATAGCGCGTCACCATCTCGCGGCAGAACTCCTCGGTATTGTACGGATTGAGGATACCCAGCGTGTCGGGCAGCATAAAGCGTTCGACCGGCTCGTCCTTGAGCCCGTCGACCATAAAATGCACGTAATCGGGCGAATGGACCATCCCGTTCGACCAGTCCTCGAGGTAAAGGTTGACCGCAAGGCCCATCGAACGGGCCGCGGCGATCGCCTGCCGGATATCCGAAAGGTGCTCCCCGGGCGTCTTCTTGAGCTGCTCACGGCAATGCTTCTCGGAGCCTTTGGTCAGCAGGTTCACGACACGGCAGCCCGCTTCGTGAATCCATCGAAGCGACACGCCGCCGTCGACGAAGCCCAACACCTCGACCCGGTCGAGGTAGCCATGCCCGGCAGCCCAGCGCGCGATCATCCCGACTGCCTCGAACTCGCCGTCGGAAACACGCGCCGAGGCCACCTCGATGCGGTCGACCTTCAGCTCGTCAAGCAGCAACTGGGCCATGCTCAGCTTCTCGCGCGCCGAGAACGACACGCCCGAGGTCTGCTCGCCATCGCGCAGGGTGGTATCCAGTATCTCAATCATCGGTTTATTCCTTCCTCTTAGTTGGTTCGCAGGCTGCGACTACCGCAACCCGCACGTTCGGGCCCGTCACGGCCGATAGCCCACGAGGGAGCGGCCGGCAGCCGGGCGGCCTACCTGCGGGCCTGTTCGAAGCCCTCGATCTCGCCCTTGATGCTCAGCAGGTAGTCGACATCGTCGTACCCGTTGAGCAGGCACTCTTTCTTATAGCCGTCGATATCGAAACCCGTCTTGTCGCCCGTCGCGCAGATCGTAAAGGTCTGGTTCTCGAGGTCGACCTCGAACCTGGCGGCCGGATCGGCCTCTACGGCTGCGAAGATCTTCTGCAGGAACTCCTCGCTCACCTGGATCGGCAGCAGGCCGTTGTTGAGCGCGTTGTTCTTGAAGATGTCGGCAAAGAAGCTCGACACCACCACGCGGAACCCGTAGTCGAAGATCGCCCACGCGGCATGCTCGCGCGACGATCCGCAGCCGAAGTTCTTGGCAGCCACAAGGATCTCACCCTTATATTTGCCCTCGTTGAGCGGAAAGCCCGCAACCGGCTGGCCGTCCTTATCATAACGCCAGTCGCGGAACAGGTTGTCGCCGAAACCCTTGCGCTCGACAGCCTTCAGGAAGCGGGCCGGGATGATCTGGTCGGTATCTACGTTCTCGATATTGAGCGGGACCACCGTGGTCACCGTCTTTATAAATTTAGGTATAGCCATTGTCTTGGTTCGGAATTAAAGGTTAAACACTTCGCGCGGATCGGCGATCTGGCCCGTCACGGCAGCGGCGGCCGCCACCAGCGGACCGGCCAGCATCGTGCGGGCACCCGGGCCCTGGCGGCCTTCGAAGTTGCGGTTCGAGGTCGACACGCTGTACTTCCCGGCGGGGATCTTGTCGGCATTCATCGCCAGGCAGGCCGAGCAGCCCGGCTGGCGCAGCTCGAAGCCGGCCTCGGCCAGGATCTTGTCGAGACCCTCCTCGCGGGCCAGGTTCTCGACCATGTGCGAACCCGGAACGATCCACGCGGTGATGTTATCGGCTTTCCGACGGCCCTTGACGGCCTGCGCGAACTGGCGCAGGTCCTCGATACGGCCGTTGGTGCAGCTGCCGACGAATACATAGTCGACCTTCTTGCCGATCATCTTCTCACCGCTCTTGAAGCCCATATACTCGAGCGCCTTGTCGAACGACACCTTGTCGCTGCCGCTCAGCCCCTCATCAGACGGGATCGTCCCCGTGATGCCCATACCCATGCCCGGGTTGGTACCGTAGGTGATCATCGGCTCGATATCGGCCGCGTCGAACGTATATTCCTTATCAAACTTAGCATCGGGATCGGAGTAGAGCTTCTTCCAGCCCTCGACCGCCTTGTCCCACTCAGCACCCTTGGGGGCATGCTCGCGGCCCTGGACATAGTCGAAGGTCGTCTGGTCGGGAGCGATCATACCGCCGCGCGCGCCGCACTCGATACTCATGTTGCAGACGGTCATGCGCTCCTCCATACTGAGCGAACGGATCACCTCGCCGGCGAACTCGATGAAGTGGCCCGTGCCGCCCGAAGCCGAAATTTTGGAAATAATATAGAGAACGACATCTTTGGCCGTAACGCCCTTACCCAGCTTACCGTCGACGGTGATGCGCATCGTCCGCGGCTTGGGCTGCAAGATACACTGCGAGGCGAAGACCATCTCCACCTCCGACGTGCCGATACCGAAGGCTACGGCGCCGAACGCCCCATGCGTCGAGGTGTGGCTGTCGCCGCAAACGATCGTCATGCCCGGCTGCGTAAAGCCCAGCTCGGGACCCACGATATGCACAACACCCTGCTTGGGATGACCCAGGCCGAAATGCTCGATGCCGTTCTCGGCGCAATTGCGCGCGAACGATTCGAGCTGGCCGCGCGACTGCGGGTCCTCGACCGGCAGATGCTGGTTGATCGTCGGCACGTTATGGTCGGCCGTCGCGGTCGTCTGCGCCGGTCGAGCCACCTTGAGCCCGCGGTTCCTGAGCCCGAGGAACGCCACCGGCGAGGTCACCTCGTGGATATAGTGGCGGTCGATATAGAGTACGCTGCGGCCTCCGTCCAGCTGACGCACCACATGCGCGTCCCAAACCTTGTCAAAAAGTGTTTTTCCCATCTTGTGTCCTATTCTTTTTCTGTAACATTCAGTTTATTGATCGCATCGATGAACGCCTCGACCGAAGCGCGCACGACATCCGTATTGGCCGAGAAGCCGTGGGCCGTGCGCTCGCCGTTGAGCACCTGCATGTGCACGCGGCCAACGTCGTTGCAACCCTTGTTGATGGCCTGGATCAGGAACTCGGAGATCACCACCTCCTCGTTGATCAGCCCCTTGATGGCCGTCACCGCAGCGTCGATCGGGCCATTGCCCGTACTGGTGGCCATCACCTCGCGCTCGCCGAACTTGACGATGATCGTGGCCGTGGGAACCAACGTCCCGGTCACCACCTGCAGGTACTTCAGACGGATGCGCGCATCGTGGCGGATAGCCGCCGTATCGCCGACCAGGTAGAGCAGGTCGTCGTCGCGCACATCCTTCTTCGAGTCGGCCAGCTTGAGGAACTTCTCGTAAACGATATCGAGCTCCTCCTGCTCAAGCTTATAGCCGAGCAGCTCAAGCCGGTGGTTGAGCGCCGCGCGGCCGCTGCGGGCCGTGAGCGCGATCACCGACTCGTCGACGCCGACGTCTTTCGGGTCGATGATCTCGTACGTCTCGCGCGACTTGAGCACGCCGTCCTGATGGATGCCCGACGAGTGCGCGAACGCATTGCGACCTACGATGGCCTTGTTGGCCTGCACGGGCATGTTCATCAGGTTCGAGACCATGCGGCTCGCCTTGGTGATCAGCTTCGCGTCGATCGACGTATCGACACCGATGTCCTTATGACAGCGCAGCGTCATCACCACCTCTTCGAGCGAGGTGTTGCCGGCCCGCTCGCCGATACCGTTGATCGTCACCTCGGCCTGGCGCGCTCCGTTCATAATGCCGGCCAGCGTGTTGGCCGTGGCCATACCCAGGTCGTTGTGGCAGTGCGTCGAGAGGATGGCCCGGTGCACGCCGTCGACATGCTCGACCAGGTACTTGATCTTGGCGCCGTACTCGTGCGGCAGGCAGTAGCCCGTCGTATCGGGGATGTTGACCACCGTAGCGCCGGCCTTGATCACCGCCTCGACCACGCGGGCCAGGTACTCGTTGTCGGCACGGCCGGCGTCCTCGGCGTAGAACTCCACGTCCTCGACATACTTCTTGGCGTAGCGTACGGCCTCGACGGCCCGCCGGATGATCTCCTCGGGGGTCGACTTGAGCTTGTCATATATATGGTAGGGCGAAACCCCGATCCCGGTATGGATACGCTTGTGCTTAGCCAGGGCGAGTGCGTCGGCGGCCACGTCGATGTCCTTCTTGACGGCACGGGTTAGCGCGCAGATGGTAGGTAGCGAAACGGCCTTCGATATCTCGCGGACCGAATTGAAATCACCGGGACTCGAGATCGGGAAACCCGCCTCGATAATATCCACACCCAGCGCTTCCAGCGTCCTGGCAACCTCGATCTTTTCGACCGTGTTGAGCTGACAGCCGGGAACCTGTTCTCCATCACGCAACGTGGTGTCGAATACAAACAATTTCTCACTCATAGCTTTCTGAATAATAGTATGTAAGTTACATTCTTCAAGTCAATGTCGAAATTTACATACTTTTGTTAAAATGGCACCAGCTCACAAAAGTACAAAATACGACAGCAAAAACAAAACATTTCAGCACATCTTCTTCTTTTCGAGGCAGTAACCTCCGGCAATCCGCACCTGAAAACCCGGGACCAAAAAGTGTCGCGGCCTGCACCGAAAGGAGCCCGTCCCCTCATGCACGGGACAAAAGGCCGGAAGCACCCGCAGCGCGGGACCCGTACCGGGAATCCGGAAGCCCGCGAAGGCGGCGTGACCGGCGGCGCGGGCCACGGCTCCGGTCCTCCGGGCGGAAACCTCATCCCGCGAAGCCGGGAACCTGATCCGCGTCCGGAACGTTCCGTTTCCGTTCCGGCCCCTGCCCCCGTAAAATAAAAAATCCCGGCGGTCAGAGACCCCGGGCCATAGGTACAGCAATCCTTAGGGTCAGCGCACACCGATCCCTAGTAGCAGGCGGGCCTGCTCCTCTGCGGCGGCCGTAATATCAGTACCGCTCAGCATCTTGGCTATTTCTTCCACGCGTTCTTCCATCGTCAGTTTACGTATATGCGTCCGTGTCGCGCCGCTGCTGCTGTCTTTGTAGACCAGGAAATGGTGATCCCCCTTCGAGGCCACCTGCGGCAGATGCGTGATGTTTACAATCTGCAAGCTACGGGCCAGATCCTCCATGATCGCACCCATGCGGTCGGCAATGCGCCCCGAGACGCCCGTGTCGATCTCATCGAAGATCACCGTCGGCAACCGGCTGTACGCAGCCACCAGCGACTTAAGGCTAAGCATCAGGCGGGACATCTCGCCTCCCGAGGCCACCCGCTCGACCGGCTGCATCGCGCCACTCCGGTTGGCCGAGAACAGGAACCGCACCTGGTCGGCACCGTCGGGCCCGGGCTCCGCTCCTGCGATCCCGACCTCCAGCCGCGCATCGGGCATCCCGAGCGACGCCAGCATCTCTCCCACATAGCGCTCGACCCCCGGCACCGCCCGACGCCGCGCAGCCGTGATCCGACCCGCCAGCTTACGGCACTCAGCCTCGCACCCGTTCATCTCCCCCTCCAACCGGGCCAGCTCGTCGTCGAAACCCTCGATCTCGGCAAGCTGGCGCGCATAGCTCTCTTGCAAAGATAACAATTCTTCGACACTTTCGACACGATGTTTCTGCTCAAGCGAAAAAATAAGGTCGAGGCGCCGGTCGACCTGCTCGAGCCGCTCCGGATCGGCCTCGATACGGTCGCCCTCGGCACCCAGCTCGCCATAGATATCCTTGAGCTCGACCACGACGCTCCCGAGACGCCCGGCAAACTCCGCGGCACGCGGGTAGTTATCGCCCAGCCGGACCAGCGCCTGCTCGGCCTCCCGGACCAGCACGATCGCGCTGCGCTCGTCGTCGCCAAGCGACGACACGGCGCCGAACAGCGCCTCCTTGATCTCCGAGGCATGGAACAGCTCGCGCCGCTCGCTTTCGAGCTCGGCCTGCTCACCGGCTGCCAGATGGGATTCGGCCAACTGTTCGTATTGAAAGCGGATATATTCTTCGTTGCGGGCATTCCCGGCCGCGCGCGCGCGCAACGCCTCCAACGCCCGCCGGGCCCCGCACCACGCCGCATAGGCCGTACGGTACTCGCCGAGCAGCGCGTCGTGGCCGCAGACGGCATCGAGCAGCCCCGTCTGGAAGCGGCTGTCGCCGACCATCAGCGTCTGGTGCTGCGAATGGATATCGATCAACCGGTCGCCGAACTGCTTGAGCACAGCGAGCTGAACAGGAATGTCATTGATATAGGCGCGGCTCTTGCCCGAGGGATTGATCACGCGTCGGATCACGGTCACCCGCTGCGCGTCGATGTCGTGCTCCGCAAACAGGTCGCCGAGGTCGTATCCCTCGATGTCGAACTCGCCCTCGACCACGCAGTTGCGGTCGGGCTGCATCAGCGCACCGGCCTCGGCACGGCCGCCCAGGATGAGCGCGAGAGCACCCAGCAGGATCGACTTACCGGCGCCGGTCTCGCCCGTGATGATGTTAAGACCCGGCGAGAACCCGATATCGAGCCGCTCGATCAGCGCATAATTTTCGACATACAACCTCTGCAGCATGACGATCCTCCCTATTTCAACAGGTAGCCCTCCACCGCGTCGGCAATATCGGCCGCCGCCTCGCGCTTGCTCTTGAGCGCATACCCGGCCACGCGGCCGTCGCGGTGCAAGATGGAAATCTTATTGGTGTCGTGCCCGAACCCCGCGCCTGCGTCGCGCAGCGAGTTGAGCACGATAAAGTCAAAATTCTTGCGGCGCAGCTTATCCCCGGCGTGCGCCTGCTCGTCGTTGGTCTCAAGGGCGAATCCGACCAGCAGGCGGTCGCCCTTCTGCCGCCCGAGCAGCGCGGCGATATCCTCGGTGGGCTTCAGCTCCAGCCGCCAGGCCTCGCCTCCCTTCTTCACCTTCACGCCGGACACCTCGGCAGGCGTGTAATCGGCTACGGCGGCGCACATCACCGCCCCGTCGCACGATGCGAACTCACGCTGTGCGGCCTCGCACATCGCCGCAGCCGTACCGACATCGACACGCCGCACACCGGCCGGAGCGTCGAGCGCCGTCGGGCCCGACACGAGCACCACCTCGGCCCCCCGGGCGGCCAGCTCGCCGGCAATGGCATAGCCCATCTTGCCGGTCGAGTGGTTCGAAATATAGCGCACCGGGTCAATCGGCTCGACCGTCGGGCCCGCCGTCACCATCAGGCGCCTGCCCGCAAGGCTCCGCCGTTTACAAAAAAAACGATCGAGCGCAGAAACGATCTCGTCGGGCTCGGCCATCCGGCCCTTGCCCGTGAGGCCGCTCGCCAGCTCGCCCTCGCCCGGCTCGACGACCTGCACGCCGCGCGAACGCAACAGCCCCAGGTTCTGCTGCGTGGCCGTATGGGCATACATATCAAGATCCATGGCCGGAGCCACGAAAACCGGACAACGCGCCGAAAGGTAGGTCGTGAGCAGCAGGTTGTCGGCCACGCCCGTCGCCATCTTGGCCAGCGTATTGGCCGTGGCCGGGGCGACCAGCATCGCGTCGGCCCACTCGCCCAGGCTGACGTGGCTGTTCCACTGCCCGTTCTCGGGATCGAAAAACTCGACCAGGATCGGGCGGCGCGAAAGCGTAGCCATCGTGAGCGGCGTGATGAACTGCCTGGCCAGCGCGGTCATCACCACCTGCACTTCCGCCCCCTCACGCACCAGCGAACGAACGAGTATAGCAGCCTTGTAGGCTGCTATACTCCCTGTTACGCCCAATACTATTTTCTTACCCTTGAGCATATGTCACGGCTTTTAGGCCTCTGCGTTCCCTTCCCCGGGCTGCTCCCTGAAATAGACCTGGCCTTCCAGAAACTCCTCCGTAGCCACGAGCGTCGGCTTGGGCAGCCGCTCGTAATAGCGCGAGATCTCGATCTGCTCGCGGTTCTCGAACGTCTCCTCCAGCGAGTCGGACGTGCTCGAGAAATCGGCCAGCTTGCGCGTCAGCTCCTGCTTCACCTCCGAGGCGATCTGGTTGGCACGCTTGGCAATGATCACCACCGATTCGTAGATATTGCCCGTCGGCGTGTCAAGGTCCGTCAGCTTACGGGTCACCGTATTGGTCGGAACGCTATTTTTTTTCGTCTCCATGCTCCTGATTATCTGTTTGATTTGAATGATCCTTTTTCTCTGCGGCGCGCTGCTCCAGGCGCTCGCTCCGTCTGTCAAGCCGCTCGGTCGGCAGGATGCTGCCGTCCTCCGCAACAGCCACCCGGTTGGCCTTGCGCTCAATGCGGTCGATCTTGCGGTCCATCTTCCTCACCCCACGCTTGCTCTTGCCCATCTGGGCAGCCTCCTGCTCCACATCCTCGGCCGGGACGGACGCCTGCTCGCCGCGGGCAGCAGCAGCCTGCTTCTCCTCGTCCGTCTCGTAACGCGCCAGGTAATGCTTGGCCTCGGCCTGCATCTTGTCGAGCTCCTTGATACGCTTGCTCTCGGGATACTCCGAAACGAACGTATAGTAGGCATCCATCATATTGGCGTAGCGCTCGCGCTGCAGCGAGGCGTAACTATCGTGCGCCAGCAGGTAGTGCGACTTGGTGATCAGGTAGAGCATATCCTCGCGGTGGTTGCTGTCGGGGAACTTATCGAGCACGTTGCGGAAAGCCACCACGGCCGACTTGTAGTTCTCGATATCGTAGTACACCTTCGCATTGAGGAAAGCCTTGTCGAACAGCTTCTGCTTGATCTCCTCGATCTTGGCCAGCGTCTGGTCGCGCTTCACGCTATTGGGATAACGGTCGAGGTACATCTGCATCGCGCGGGCCGCCTGCAGCGAGGCGCTCTGGTCGCGCTGCGGGGCGGGCGACATATAGTAAAAGCCCAGCGCGTACATATACTCGGCCTCCTCGAGGAACGGACTACGGCCGAACTGGCGCCGGAACTGGTCGAAACCCACGCCGCTGGCCTCGAAATCGCCCATATTGTAACTGCACGACGCAGCGTAGAACAGGATGGTGTCGGCTTTCGGGGTCCCGGTGAAATAAGGCGCCACCTGGTCGAAGCAAACCAGGGCCTTCTGGTACTTCTTCGCCTCGTACAGCTCGAGCCCCTTCTCATAAATTACTGTCTGGTTGCTGCTCGAAAGCACCTTGCTCAGCGTGTTGCACGACGCGAACGCCACCGCCACCGCAAGCCCCAGCATGATACGCCAACAATTTCTCATCCTAATACTCCGTCTTTTAAGTGCCTACTACACTCTGCGTGCGCAAAGTTATCACATTTTTAACGAGTAGAAAAAAAATATATTGTTTTTTTTCCAATATAAGGAAATTGGCTAACTTTGCGGGCGGCTCTCACTCCGCGGCCGAACCCGAACTTAAAACGAGAAATCAATCATATAAAAACTTTTGTTGTGGATATTTTTGAGAAAATACAAAAGAACGCCGGCGGCCCGATCGGCATGTACCAGAAGAAAAGCCACGGCTATTTTTCATTCCCCAAACTCGAGGGCGAGATCGGCCCGCGCATGAAATTCCGCGGCCGCGAGGTCCTCAACTGGAGCCTGAACAACTACCTCGGCCTGGCCAACCACCCCGAGGTGCGCAAGGCCGACGCCGAAGGCGCCGCACAGTTCGGCATGGCTGCCCCGATGGGCGCACGCATGATGAGCGGCCAGACCAAGTACCACGAGGAGCTCGAGCGCCAGTTGGCCGAGTTCGTCGGCAAGGAGGACGCCTTCCTGCTCAACTACGGCTACCAGGGCATGATCTCGATCATCGACTGCCTGCTGGGGCGCAACGACGTCGTGGTGTACGACGCCGAGGCCCACGCCTGCATCATCGACGGCCTGCGCCTGCATACGGGCAAACGGTTCGTTTTCCGCCACAACGACATGGAGAGCTTCCGCAAGCAGATGGAGCATGCCACCAAGCTGGCCGAGGAGACGGGGGGCGGCATCCTCGTGATCACCGAAGGCGTGTTCGGCATGAAGGGCGACCTGGGTAAGCTCGACGAGATCGTGGCCATGAAGAAAGAGTTCAACTTCCGCCTGCTGGTCGACGATGCGCACGGCTTCGGCACGATGGGCCAGGGCGGACGCGGCACGGCCTCGCACTTCGGCGTGACGGACGGCGTGGACGTGCTGTTCAACACCTTCGCCAAGTCGATGGCCGGCATCGGCGCCTTCGTCGCATCGCACAAGTACATCATCGACTTCCTGCGATACAACATGCGCTCGCAGACCTATGCCAAGTCGCTCCCGATGCCGATGGTCATGGGCGCCTTCAAGCGTCTCGAGCTGATCAAGAAGCATCCCGAGTACCAGGAGAAGCTGTGGGAGATCACCCACGCGCTCCAGAAGGGATTCCGCGACCGCGGGTTCGACATCGGAGGCACGCTGTCGCCCGTGACGCCGGTCTACCTCAAGGGCGACATACCGGAAGCCACCAACCTGGTGGTCGACCTGCGCGAGAACCACAACCTGTTCTGCTCGATCGTCGTCTATCCGGTCGTACCGAAGGGCGAGATGATCCTGCGCATCATACCGACGGCCGTACACACGCTCGAGGATGTCGAGTACACGCTCAACGCCTTCGACGCCATCCGCGGCAAGCTGCTCGCCGGCGAGTACAAGAAAGCGATGCCCGACATGTCGGATATGTCGGTCAAATAAACGCGAAGCTCCACTTTGCGACAACCCCTCGGGGTTTACATCATTTTCGAAAAGCGACGGGCTGGAACTTTGTGGTTCCAGCCTGTCGCTTTTCATAACCCCGGGCACTGATCCGTGTCAGCGACCGGACGCCTGCCGCAGTGTCCGGCGACATGGTCATACCCGCTCCGCAGCGGCAACGCGGGGCCTGCGAAAAGCCGCTCAAGCCAGGCGTACAACACGAAAACCCCGGAAAGGCCAACGCCTTCCCGGGGATATTCGATCGGACCGCCCGCGCTACCCGATCAGGTACCTGCTGCCCGGCAGACAGGAGATCAGCTTGGTCAGGGCATAGCACAGGACGAACGTTACGATGCCCACCACGAAGATCGTCAGCGGGATCGACCCGAAACAGGGCGAAAGCGTCCAGTACACCGCGTTGAGCACGAAAATATGCATCAGGTAGATCCCGTAGCTCAGCTTCGACATATCGTTCACCACGCGCAGCACACGCTCATTGCGGCACCGGATCTTCTTCATCATAATGAACAGGCCGGCCGTCATAAGCGCCACATTGGGCGTACAGAAGCGCCAGCCCCGCTCCCAATCGGCCATCTCGACCGAAGTGCGGGTAAAGTAATCGAAAATAAAGAACGTCGCCACGTAGCCCACCAGGTAGAGCGGCAGGCCGACGGCCACGCTCTTGCGGACCGACCAGTCGACGTGCATCCGGATATAATGGGCCAGCACGACGTAACCGATATAGCCCGAAACGTACCAGAACGGCGTGAACTCGTTCCACACGCACTCGCCCAGGATCTCGGGCAGCAGGAGCTTCACGTAATGGTAGAACGTCGTGGCGAACCACAGCACGAGGAAGACCTGCTCGAACCGCTTCGACACGGTCTTGAGCCACGGCGAGATGACCGGCATGATCAGGTAGACCCCGATCAGCATATAGACGAACCAGAGATGACCGGCGTTCATATTGAAATTATACAGCAGCCGGACCAGCTTGTTCCTGACCTCCGCCCCGTCGAACTCGCCCCAGAGCGACGGTACGGTGGCGTAGAGCACCGACCAGATGAGGAACGGAATGAGCACCCGCATGAAGCGCCGCTTGTAGAAGACACCCGGTGTCTCGTGGTCGCGCAGCGGCAGCAGCAGGTAGCTCGAAACCATCACGAAAAGCGGCACGCAGGCGCGCAGCGCACTGTCGATCAGGTTGAGCCAGAATGAATTGCCGGCAAGGATCGTCGGATAGAAGAACTCGCACGAATGGACCAGGACCACCATCAGGCAGGAGATCACCCGGATAAAGTCGAGGTAAACGATCCGTCCCGGCGGGTTGAGTGTAGAGGCATGCATCAGGAATCAGTTTTAAGGTTAGCGTAACAAAAATAATAAAAAATCGATGCGCGCGGCACGCCCCGGCGGAAAGGCGATCATCCGAGCCCTCCGCCGGCCGGAACGAAAACCCCGGGGCTGTCGTCCCCGGGGATTCATCGCGCATCGGCCCCTACCCCACCAGGTACCTGCTGCCGGGCAGGTACGAAAGCGCCTTGGTGATCCCGTAGCTGAGCAGGAACGTCACGACCCCGACGGTGAACATCGTCCCGGGGATCGACTCGATATGCGGCCCCACAAGGTCGTTCACCGCACGCAGCACGAACAGGTGTATCAGGTAGATGCCGAAGCTCATCTTCGACATATCGCCCACCACGGCGGCCACGCGACCGCTCCGGACCCGGATACGCTTCATCATCACGAAGATACCGGCCGCCATCAGCGCCACGTTGGGCGTGCAGAAGCGCCACCCGAGCTCCCAGTCGACCCAATTGTCCGAGGTCGCGGCAAAATGGTCGAAAATGAGCAGCGTGGCACCGTAGCCGACCGCCAGCATCGGAATGCCGACCGCAAGACTCCTGCGCACCGACCAGTCGACGTGCATGCGGATATAGTGGGCCAGCACGACATAGCCGATATAGCCAGAGACGTACCAGAACGGCCCGAATCCGTTCCACCCGCATTCGCCAAGCAGCTGCGGCTGCCATAGCCGCACGTACTCGATGAACGTCACGGCGAACCAGACGACCAGGAAGCCCTGTTCGAACCGTTTCGACACCCCCTTGAGCCAGGGCGAAATGACCGGCATGATCAGGTAGATGCCGACGAACATGTACATGAACCACATATGGTAGGCATAATCGTTGAAATTGTAGGCCAGGCGGGCGAGCTCCCGCGCAACCCGGGCACCGTCGAACTCGCCCCAGCTCCACGGCAGCACGGCATAGAGCACCGACCAGATCGCAAACGGAACGAGGATACGCACGAAACGTCGCCGGTAGAACATGCCCGGCGTCTCGGAGTCGCGAAGCGGCAGTAACAGGTAGCTCGAAACCATCACGAAAAGCGGAACGCACGGACGCATAAAGCCGTCGATCAGGTTAATCCACAAATAATTGCCCTCGCCGATCGTGTAGTAAAAGAAATCGCACGAATGGACCATAACAACCATCAGGCAGGCCGCGACCCGGATAAAATCGAGCCAGACGATCCTCCCCTCCGGCATGGAAACAGAAGTTGACATAAGCTTGGGTTTTTAGATTTATGACCTAACAAATATAGCGAAAGCCGAGAGCAATCGGGAAAACTTGTTTTCCGGGATTGCCGAGGCGCCTCCTATATTCTGCAAATATAGCGAAAGCCGAGAGGCAAGGCGAAAACCTGTTTTCAGACTTGCCTGAGGCGCAGCCTATATTCTACAAATATAGCGAAAGCCGTGAGGCAAGGCGAAAACCTGTTTTCAGACTTGCCCGAGGCGCAGCCTATATTCTACAAATATAGCGAAAGCCGAGAGGCAAGGCGAAAACCTGTTTTCAGACTTGCCCGAGGCGCAGCCTATATTCTGCAAATATAGCGAAAGCCGAGAGGCAAGGCGAAAACCTGTTTTCAGACTTGTCCGAGGCGCAGCCTATATTCTGCAAATATAGCGAAAGCCGAGCGGCAAGGCGAAAACCTGTTTTCAGACTTGCCCGAGGCGCAGCCTATATTCTGCAAATATAGCGAAAGCCGTGAGGCATCGTGCACATCGATTTGCAAAGATGCCCGAACCGAATCCTAAAATATAGCAGAAGCCGATGGCAATCGGGGAAAAACAAATTTTTCCGGAAAAATTGCCGAGCCGCGTCGTGTCTCCTGCCGAGAATACGAAAGCCGGAGTTTGCTTTCCACTCGGCCAAGGAAGCCTTCCTATCACCGTGCAAAGCCGAGCGTATTCGAAAGAAACACCGGTTGTTCCGGCGAATGCCGAACCACTTCCGGGCCATTCTTCAAGATAGTACAACATCGGACCTGGCGAAAAAAAACCGGAAAAGCAATGCCATACATTGTGATAATTTTATAAATTTGTTAATTTATGGTATAATATTTCACAATATGCGTGCGTACCGCCGCGTTATATTAGCGATCCGCGGCATAGTTGTGATAACTGCGGCCACGGATTAGTTAATTTTCATAATCAAAAACATTAAGTTGGGTGGCCCCCGCCTTTTGGCGGGGGTTTTTGTTTTTTGGTGCCGTTACGTACCTTTACGGCAGCGAACTTGCAAGACACACGGAGCTATGCGGATCATTGCCGACCAGAACATACCTTATTTGCAGGGCGTCCTTGAGCCTTACGCCGAAGTCACCTACCTGCCCGGCGCGGCCATCGGTCCGGCCGACGTGCGCGATGCCGACGCGCTCATCGTCCGTACGCGGACCGTGTGCGACGCCCGCCTGCTCGAAGGCTCGCGCGTGCGCTTCATCGGCACGGCAACCATCGGCTACGACCATATCGACCTCGACTATTGCCGGGTCCACGACATCGGGGTGGCCATCGCTGCGGGGTGCAACTCGCGCGGGGTGCTGCAGTACGTGGCGGCCGTGCTTGCGGCGTGGAGCCGACGGACCGGCCGCGCGCCGCACGAGATGACGCTCGGCGTGGTGGGCGTGGGGCATGTCGGGTCGCTCGTAGCGGATTACGCCGCCCGTTGGGGCTTCCGGGTGCTGAGGTGCGACCCTCCCCGCGCCCGTTGCCAGGGGGGTGCGGGGTTTGTCCCGCTCGACCGCCTGCTCGCGGCAGCCGATGTGGTGACGCTGCATGTTCCGCTGGTCCGCGGGGGCACGGACGGCACGGCCGACATGGCCGGCGACGCGTTTTTCGCTGGCATGAAACCGGGGGCGCTGTTCGTCAACAGTTCGCGCGGCGAGGTGGTGTGCGAGGATGCGCTGAAACGGGCGCTGCGCGGGAACCTCGGCGGGTGCGTGATCGACACCTGGCGCAACGAACCCGGGATCGACCGGGAGCTGCTCGACATGGCCTGGTACGCCACGCCTCATGTCGCGGGCTACTCGGTACAGGGCAAGGCCAACGGCACGGCGACGGTGGTCGACGCGCTGGCGCGCCGTTTCGGGCTGCCGCTGGCGGACTGGTACCCGCAGGGGGTGTGCCGCACGGTACCCGATCCCGATCTCACGTGGGACGGGATGTGCCGCACGATCGGCAGCCATTTCGATATTGCGGCCGAGAGCGAACGGCTCCGGCGGAGGCCCGGGGCGTTCGAAGAGCTGCGCAACCACTATAACTACCGGACCGAATATTTTTAGTCCGTCCGGAGACGGTTACGCCGGGATTTTCACCGCTTCGGCCAGACCTTATATTATATCCGAAATAATTTGTACCTTTGCGGCCGGAATAAACCAATAGTCAGCCATGTACAAGCATTTGATACGCCCATTGCTTTTCAGGATCGCGCCCGAGACCATTCACAAGCTGATTGTGAAGGGCCTGCGGGCGGTGCATTACGTGCCCGGGGGACGGTGGCTGATGAGCCGGTTCTGTGCGGTCCGCAGCCCGCTGCTCGAGCGCGAAGTGTTCGGCCTCAAGTTTCCCAACCCGGTGGGCCTGGCAGCCGGTTTCGACAAGGATGCCGAGGTGTACGAGGAGATGGCAGCCATGGGCTTCGGCTTCGTCGAGGTCGGTACCGTAACGCCCAAGGCACAGCCGGGCAACCCGCGTCCGCGGCTGTTCCGCCTTACCGAGGACCAGGCGCTCGTCAACCGCATGGGCTTCAACAACCTGGGTATGGACAACGCGGTGCGCAACCTGCGCAACCGCCGGCGGGGCCTGGTCGTGGGCGGCAACCTGGGCAAGAACACGCTGACGCCCAACGAGACGGCTGCGAGCGACTACCTCAAGCTGTTCCGCGCGATGTACGAGTACGTCGACTATTTCGTGGTCAACGTGAGCTGCCCGAACGTGGTCAACCTGACAGGCCTGCAAAACAAAGAGAGTACGAAGGAGATCCTGCAGGGGTTGCTCGACTTCCGGCGCGGACAGAACCAGTACCGCCCGATCCTGCTCAAGATATCGCCCGACCTCACGCGCGAACAGGTCGACGACATGATCGCCGTGATGACCGAGTGCAGCCTCGACGGCGTAATCGCCACCAACACCACGCGCAGCCGCGAAGGGCTCCGGACACCGCACCGGACGGTCGAGGCGATCGGCAACGGCGGCCTGAGCGGGGCTCCGCTCACCAAGCGGTCGATCGAGATGGTGCGCTACATCCATGACAAGACAGAGGGACGTTTCCCGATCATCGGCGTAGGCGGCATCATGACCGAGGACGATGCTGTCGAGATGCTCCGGGCCGGAGCCTGCCTGATCCAGGTGTACACCGGCTTTATTTATGGGGGGCCGATGTTCGTGCGGCGCATCTGCAAGCGGCTGAAACGGGAGGCCGAGGCTGCCGCCGGGCGAAAATAAGCGATGAAGGCCTGCCCCGGCAGGCTTTTTTATTTTCCGGGGGGATACGAGAGACTAACTGATAAGCTATGAAAGCGGAAATCATTACGATCGGCGACGAGATCCTGATCGGGCAGATCCACGACACGAACGCCACATGGATCAGCCGGCAGCTCAACGATGCGGGTATCCGGGTGCGCGAGCGCGTGACCGTCGGCGACGAGGCCGGGCAGATCACAGGCGCGGTCGACCGGGCGCTCGGCCGGGCAGAGGCAGTGATCGTCACGGGAGGGCTCGGACCGACGAAAGACGATATCACCAAACAGACACTGGCCGCCTATTTCGGCGGCGAACTGGCGCTCCACGAGCCCACCCATGCGTTTCTCGAACAGATGCTCGGCGAGCGCGGTATCGCGTTCAACGACCTGAACCGCGGACAGGCCTACCTGCCCACCTGCTGCACGGTACTCCCCAACCGCAACGGCACGGCACCGGGCATGTGGTTCGAACGCGACGGGCGGGTGCTGGTCTCGCTGCCCGGCGTACCGTTCGAGATGAAAGCGCTCGTCACGGACGAGGTGCTCCCGCGCCTGCGCGAGCATTTCAGGCTGCGGTCGATCGTGCACCGGACGGCGATCACCTTCGGGCTCGCCGAGTCGGTACTGGCCACGACGATCGCCCCGTGGGAGGAAGCGTTGCCGCCGTACCTCAAGCTGGCTTACCTGCCCAATCCGCAGTTCATCCGGCTCCGCCTGTCGGCGTACGAGGCCGAGCACGACCGGGCCGCGCGCGAGATCGAAGGGCAGTTCGCCGCGCTGCGCGAGCTGATCCCGGCCTATTTCCTCGGCTTCGAGGGGGCGACGGTCCAGTCGGCCGTGGCCGACCTGCTGACGGCGCGGGGCGAGACGCTCGGCACGGCCGAATCGTGCACGGGAGGGGCCATTGCGAGCAGCTTCACGGCGATGGCCGGGGCCTCGGACTATTTCCTCGGAGGCGTGGTATCATACAGCAATGAGGCAAAGACGGGGATGCTCGGGGTCGATCCAGCCGCGCTGGCCGAGCACGGGGCGGTGAGCCGCGAGGTGGCCGAGCAGATGGCTGTCGGGGCACGCCGCGCATTGGGAAGCACCTACGCCATTGCGACCACCGGCATCGCCGGTCCGGGCGGCGGGACGCCAGATAAGCCGGTGGGCACGGTCTGGATGGCGATTGCCACGCCCGAGGGTGTGTATGCCCGGTTGGCCCATTACGGGCAGCTCCGCGAGCAGAACATCCAACGGGCAACGGCCCAGGCCATCAATATGCTGCGGCTCTACCTGGTCGGCGGCCGCGACGTATTGGTCAACGAGGGTTTGTTATAGCGGACGGAAAGGCCTATCCCGTGCCGGACACGAACGCTGTCCGGCACGGTGCGTTATAGAGTACCGTATCATAGCGCCTGAGGGAAATACCGTTGCGGAGCCTCCTCGCTCCTCCGGTCATTCGCAGGCTGCTCCCGGCTCCCGGAACGGTTTTCCGGTCGGTAGCAACGGAGGAACGGACGTCGATGGAAGAGAGCGCTCAATCGCGTATGTCGGGAAACTTGAACGGGGCTGCATGGAGCCCCGTCCGGCTTCACCGGGCGCAGTGCAGCCGCAGGCTGCAATAGAATAGCGGATGCAGCTCGGCCATCTCTGAAAACAAGTTTTCACCCTGTCACTCAACTTTCACTATATTTGTAGAATATCGGATGCGCCTCGGACAAGCTCAAACAAGTTTGGCATGCCGCTCGGCTTTCACTATATTTGCAGCGCATTTCAACACTCATTTAATCCGTAATTCTGACATGAATCCGGAGTCTTTCGACCCCAACGGCATAGGCCTCGACAACGGCGCTTATTTCGGGATGCCCTTCGCGCCCGAGGAGTGCCGCCTCGTGCTGCTCTCGGTGCCCTGGGACGTCACCACATCGTACGGAGCCGGCACGGCCGGCGGACCCGACGCCATCATCGGCGCCTCGACGCAGCTCGACCTGCACGACCCGCTTAGCCCAGGCCAGTGGCGCAAGGGCATCGCCACGCTCGGCATAGACTATACGATCCAGGAGCGGAGCATGTTGCTGCGCAAAGACGCCCGTACCGTGATCGCCCACCTCGAAAAGGGCGGTGATCCGTCCGACGAGCACATCCGACGCAGGGTGCAGCGGATCAACGAGGCCTCGGAAGCGCTCGCCGACGAAATATACGCCGAATCGTGCCGCTGGCTCGAAGCCGGTAAGACCGTCGGGCTTGTCGGGGGTGACCACAGCACGCCGCTGGGACATATCCGGGCCGTGGCCGAGCGCCATCCCGGCATCGGTATCCTGCACATCGACGCCCACGCCGACCTGCGCCCTGCCTATGAAGGATTCACCCACTCGCACGCCTCGATCATGTACAACGTACTGGAACGCATCCCGGACGTGGCGCGCCTCGTCCAGGTGGGCCTGCGCGACTACTGCGACCAGGAGGCCGCGCTGGCCCTGGCCGACCCGCGCGTCGAATGGTTCGAGGACGCCCGCCTGGCCTCCGACCGGTTCACAGGCATGAGCTGGGAGGCGCAGTGCCGCGCGATCGTCGAACAACTGCCGCAACAGGTGTACGTGAGCTTCGACATCGACGGTCTCTCGCCCGACCTCTGCCCCTCGACCGGAACACCGGTCCCGGGCGGGCTCTCATTCAACGAGGCGATGTACCTGATCCACACGGTCACCCGTTCGGGCAGGGTAATTGCAGGCTTCGACCTGGTCGAGGTCTGCCCCGACCCAGACAGCGAATGGGACGCCAACGTCGGCGCCCGGGTCCTGTACCGCCTCTGCGGTCAGGCGCTCACCTCCCGGTAGGCGGAAGCCCCTCCCCGACAGAACAACGCAGCGCCATGCGACCGGACGGCCCCGGCCACCGACCCTGGCACTGGAACACTCACCCAAAATCCAAACACACAAAAAGTAAAGATGACCCGTATCGTCAGCTACCGAAGCAAACGCAACTATTACCTCCGCCGCCAGCGGCAGCGCCACTTCCTGCGCAGCCCGTGGGCCGGCGGCGGGGTCCTTGTCATATTCGCCGCCATCGCGCTGCTGCTGGCCAACCTCGACGCCACCAAGACGTTCTACCACCACCTGCTGACCACCGACTTCACGGTCGGCTTCCCCGGCTTCAACCTCACGCGCAGCATCGAGGCCTGGATCAATGACGGACTGATGGTCGTCTTCTTCTTTGTCGTCGGCCTCGAGATCAAGCGTGAGATCATCGCCGGCCAGCTGGCCAGTATCAAGCACGCCGCGTTGCCCATCGCCGGAGCCATCGGCGGCATGCTCGTCCCGGCAGCCATCTACATGGCCTTCAACGCCGGGACCCCCACCGAGTCGGGCTGGGGCATCCCGATGGCCACCGACATCGCCTTTGCGATCGGCATCCTCTCGCTGCTCGGCGACCGGGTCCCCGTATCGCTCAAGATCTTCCTCACGGCGCTGGCCATCGTCGACGACCTGGGCGCCATCCTGGTCATCGCGATCTTCTACTCGTCGGAGATCAACTTCGTAGCCCTGGCCGCCGCGGTCGCAGTCTTCGCGCTGCTGCTCGTCCTCAACCGCAACAACGTCTACAAAATGCGCTACTACCTGGTGCCGAGCATCGTGCTCTGGGTGCTGTTCCTGCACTCGGGCATCCACGCCACGATCGCCGGCGTGCTGATCGCGCTGACCATCCCGACCACACCGCGGTACAGCAAAAAATACTTCCTCTACAAGTCGAAATACTTCCGCGAGGAGTTCGCCCACTTCGACCAGCCAGACGCCGAGGTGCTCGCAAACGACCACCAGCACCATGCGCTCAACTCGATGCGCTACCTGGCCGCCAATGCGATGAGTCCCTCGCAGCGGCTCGAGCACGCGCTCAACCCGACCGTGACGTTCTTTATCATGCCGGTCTTCGCGCTGGCCAACGCCGGGGTCGAGATCGCCAGCGCCGCCGACCTCAACATCTTCGCCACCGGCGAGGGCATGGGCATATTCTGGGGCCTGGTGATCGGCAAACCCCTCGGTATCGTGCTGACATGCTGGCTCACCGTGAAGCTCGGACTGGCAGCGCTGCCCGAGGGCGCCAACTGGCACAAGCTCGCCAGCGTGGCCTGCCTCGGAGGGATCGGGTTCACGATGTCGATCTTCATCGACAACCTGGCCTTCAACGACCCCGGCTCCATCAGCCTGGGCAAGATCACGATCCTGATCGCCTCGGTCACCGCCGCGCTGCTCGGCATACTGATCATCAACACGGTCGGCAAAAAAGACCGGATCGGGCCCTATTCGGTTCCCGGCACAAAATAATTGACCCGGGAAACACAGTTTCTCGCTTTATTTGATTATGTTTGCGTGCATGTTCTGCCAACAAAGTAGCTTATACATAACTGTTAATTTTATAAATCGTTTCAAAAAATGAAAAATCTGTTTATTCTGGCCGGCATTCTGGCTGTAACACTCAGCTCGTGCGGCTCGGCCGGCACCGGCAGCATCAAGACCGAACAGGACTCGCTGGCTTATGCCATCGGCGTCGACCTGGGCATGTCGATCAAAAGCATCGACAGCACGCTCAACGTAGACATCATCGCCGCCGCCATGAAGGATGCCATCAAGGGCAAGCCCAAAATGGAGCACAACGCAGCCGTTGCCTTCCTCCAGGAATACTTCATGGTCCGCAAGCCGGCCAAGGCTCTCGAAGCCAGCAACGCATTCCTGGCCGAAAAGGAGAAAGAAGCCAATGTGAACAAGACCGAAAGCGGCCTGCTCTACGAAGTGGTCTCGGCCGGCGCCGAGAAGCCACTGCAGGATATCGACACCGTTATGGTAAAGTACACCGGCAAGCTGCCTGACGGCAGTATCTTCGACCAGACCGGCGAAGACACCGCCAAGTTCGTTCTGGGCCAGGTGATCCCGGGCTGGACCGAGGGTATCAAGCTCGTCGGCAAGGGCGGTAAGATCAAGCTGTACATCCCCTCGGACCTGGCTTACGGCACGCGCGGCGCACAGCCCAAGATCGGCCCCAACCAGGCCCTCGAGTTCGAGGTCGAGCTGATCGACTTCTCGGCAGGCGACTCGACCAAGCTGAAGAAATAATCCGGAATCCGGAACCAAAGAAAAGCGGGACTCTATGTCCCGCTTTTCTTCTTGGGTACCGCCGGCAGAGGCCGAGGGTTGAAGGCCGGCCGGCGCCGCCCACAGGGGGCCGGCGGGCCTGCGGATAACGGGTTGCAGGAATTCGCCAATCAGCCTGCTAAAACCGGCGTCAAAAAGACGGGAAGGAAGGGCAGACGGGAGGATCAGCGGATATTGTCCGACGAACATGGGCCGGAGTGCGCCTTCGGCGCACGAACGGGCCATACAGGGCGTTATCCTCCGCCCGGCCGGGCGACGCGGGCTTAGCCACGTTTTATGAGCGGTAAGCCCGTGGGGTTACTTCTGCGGCATGGTAAAATCGTCCGGAAAGGTGCGGCATAAAAAACGGCCGCAGAACAATACACCCGGCAGAGACCGCCATATAAGCCGGGCTTTCTGCCCGATTTTCACGATATTGGAATGAATAGGCAAACGACCGTGCAGACAGGCCGGGCACAAGCCGGACCGGATACCTCGACCGCATCAAGGCATCCCCGGCCCCGCAGGCAGTCGCGCACCATCTGCAGCCGCATTCATCCGGGCGCGGAACGGATATTTTAGCCATTCCGTCACACCGGACGGTTTTCTTTCCGGGAAAAAATCGTTACCTTTGTTCTTCCGCGGCAACCGCCGCGCAGACACTGCAAAACAAAACGACAACGACAAATGAAAAAAGCGATTATCCATACCGAAAAAGGCGACATGACCGCCGAACTCTACGAGAACGACACGCCGGGGACCGTCGCCAACTTCTGCAAGCTGGCCGGGGAAGGCTTCTACGACGGGCTCACGTTCCACCGCGTGAT
>JAFQJK010000043.1 GCA_017415005.1 Rikenellaceae bacterium | reverse complement strand
TTGTCTTATTGATTGCTCCGAATACAATCTTTTTTGTGGACAAAATGATGTCGGTAAATCAAATGTATTGAAAGCTTTAAATTTGTTTTTTAACCAAAAAACCGATTTTGAAACGCCGTTCAATTTTAGTGTAGACTATAATAAATATTCTTTAGCGGAAGCACAATCGTCTAAGAAGAAAAAACAACTCATAAAAGTCAAAATTACTTTTCAAACACCTGCATCTTACAAATCGATAAATAGCAGCGAATTTTTCATTGAAAAAACATTTGACCGGAATGATAAGACTGGTATTGGTACAATTAGATATTCTGAAGAAAGTACTCAGGCACGTTCTGCAATATCTCGTATTTTAAATCAAATCCGTTTCGTATATATTCCTGCTTTAAAAGGCAAAGAGGTTATTCAATATCTATTAGGGCTGCTCGGGGAACAACAACTTATACAAAATGCCCAAATTGAGGATCTAAATCGCAGCATAAATGCTACGACAGGCGATTTGTCTGATCTCTTAAATGAATCTAATATTGCTATTGGAGCTACATTTGGTTTACCGACATTGTTGAGTGATTTTTGGCGACAACTGGCTGTTGGAACAAATTATGAATATACAAGAATAATTGAAGAAGATATTTCTAACAGAAGAGGAACAACTATTAATCTCAATCCGTCATATTACCAAATTCCGTTAACCATGCGAGGTGATGGTATCAAATCTAAATTTCTCCCACCTATCTTAAAATGGTTGCAGAATCATAATAAACATCAAACTTTTATTTGGGGAATCGATGAGCCGGAAAACTCTCTTGAATTTCGTGCGGCAGAAGCCCTCAGTACATTGTTTTGTGATGAGTATGCTTCCACAACGCAAATCTTTGCCACCTCTCATTCTATGGCTTTCATTAATCCCCGAGAATCGGGGAGAATACAACCAAAAATATTTAGAGCCGGAAGATCAAAACATGGTGATACTATATTTACGGACATTAATGATCTGCTAAAAGAATCCAATAAAGAAGACTTATTAGAAGAGATAGGTTCTTTAGCCATTCAAAAAGAGCTTATATCTTATTTTCGACAAAAAATTGATGATGAAAAAACTGCTAAAGATCAACTCATGCACACATTGAATGAGATGCACAATAAATTATCCTCATTAACAAAACCGCTATTGATAACTGAGGGAAAAACAGACTGGAAACATATCAAAAAGGCATTACAACACTTTCAATCAATGAGAGAATATACAGATATAAATGTAGAAATTTGGGAATACGATGACGAATTAGGTGATTCTAAACTGGATGCGTTATTGACAAATAATGCTCGAGTTAGAAATGCATCTAAGATCATAGGCCTATTTGATTGCGATCAAAATGGCAATAAAAGCATTATTGGATACAGAATAGCAAAAGAAGGAGGTATTAAGGAGTACGGCAATAATGTTTATGGTTGTTGTATTGTGACTCCAGATTTTCGATCTTATTTATCAAAAGGAATTTCTGTAGAATTTATGTATCCCGATGAGGTCATTAAACAAGAGGATACAAATGGACGAAGATTATTTCTATCCTCAGAATTCAATAAGGCGGGTCGTTTATCCAGTAATGCAGAAATTGGTGTTTTAAATTATCGACTAGTCACAACTTGTCTTGATCACGATTCTGAAAAGATAATTGACCAAGAGGTATTTGATATACATGGGCAAAGCCTGGCTCTTTCAAAAGAGGCTTTTGCACAGCATATTTTTGATGCAACAGAAAACTTTACGGATATAAATTTTGATGGATTTCGTCAAACATTTGATAGATTAAGGCATTTATTGTCAAAAGAATAACGGCTAATGTATTATTGCCAGCATATTTTCATAAATCTTATATTTCCTAAGTTATAGATTTCCATGTAACAAATTCTACTCGTAATTTTGCTGTAGCATTTCCAGAAGACCTGATTCTGGATAAAGAAATATCCGCCCACTCAAGACAGTAAAAGGAATTTCATGCCTATCTCGGAGCGTCTGTAAAGTGCGAGGCGAAATATGCAAATACTTGCAAACCTCATCCCCGTTCAAGTAGCGTTCTTTCCCGATGGACGGCGTGTAGTTTTCCGCCCCTTTCCGCATAGCTCGCTCGATACTGTCAAGTAGCGCCATGGCATTCCGCACCTCGTCGCTCTCCGCCGTCAAATAGTCCGATGCCATAATTTATTCTTTTGCGGGTTGGGTTTTCGACTCGAGGTATGCCGCGACGTCACGCTCGCGATAGAAATACTTGCGGCCGACACAGCTGAATGGGATTGTTCCCCGGCTCCGGTAAAATTGGAGCGTCCGTCTGCATATGCCAAGCGCCCGACACACTTCCTGCCCGTCCAGTCAGCGCTCTTTATCTCCCGGATCGTATTGTCTTTCCAACCGCTTCGCCTGTGCCGCCAATAATTCGATTTTTCTGACGAGCGCCGTCCACACCCGCTCGTCGATACAGATAATTGCCATAATATATCTTTGTTAAGTAGTTGAAAGATATTACTTGTCCCCGCTACTATACAAACCTACTAAGAGGGGAGATATTGCGCCATGATCTGCTGCGTCCGTTCCGGGCCGCTCGGGGCCGACCGCCGCATGATCGCCGGTTAACGTATCCAACCGAAAGCATCGCTTACCCAAGAAATTCCGCCCCCGGCTTTTTCGGATTAAACGACTCCGGAGTTTAATCCCATCCCCGCTCGCGGGGCAAGAGTTTTGTCGGACAAATGCATATTTGTCCGACAAAACCACACCTTGCTATTTGCCGTCGCAAATTAAATCCGTCCATGCGGACGGATTTCCCTGAGCAGGAGCGGTAGCCAGCTCACATTATCGGGAAGCAGTGGCTCCGGTACAATAATAGAGATAATTCGGATGGGGCCCAACAGTTCGCGGTCGGCCCCGAGCGGCCCGGAACGGACGCCCGTGAAAATCCCGCATAAATAGAATCGCGTGCCGTTTCTTGTACAGAGTACAAGAGCATGACGCATCCGTGCATGGAATGAAGCTATACGCTCAATGAACTCACGTATTCGACGAATGCATTGTGCCGTTGAATGAAGCCTGAGCTTGTTGTCATTCAATGCATTATTGTACTCATCGAACACCTGCACTCGGCTAATTCATACATTGTAAAACTGATTGAACTCAAACCGATCACTATGGCACGCAAAAATTTTGATCCCAGCCAAATCGACGAGCAGAAACTACTGGAAATGATCGCTACCGTACCGGAGATAGCAATCCCGGCTCAGGATAGTAAGTCGCAAACTGCCAATCCACCACAAACGCCGACTACGGCCAATCACCCCGGCGATACGGACGAAAGCCGAATGATCCCACAACCCGACTACGAAGAAACATTTCTCCGAAAAATATCCCTCAAGCATCGCGTCGCAGTTTATGTCAGCGAAGAAACCCGCGATAAACTGGCAAAAATCACGTGTCTAGGTCCCTATGATTTTAGCATATCCTCTCTTGTTGAGAATATTCTACAAAACCATTTCAAGTTGTTTCGCGGCGAAATCAATGAACGATATAGGAAATTACGGGATAAAGGTTTTTTATGTAAATAATTCTGCAATTAATATAACGGACGGGGGTTGGACGGTATTTATTGTTGTCGATTGAAGTCGACTGATTTATTTTTTTCTTGTTGAAACTGTCTCATCTTTTTCAATAAAGTCTCTTGTTTGCTGCCACAAACTCCGATATATTCGTTTTCTAAAAAAATCTCATATTCATCTACAAAGGTTTCAGTGGCCCGTCGCTCATTAAGATCCCGATAATGTGCATTCAAGTCTGATAGATTAGCTTTTAGTAATGATATAAATTCATCTATGAAACTTTCTTGATTTGTAAAACATATCGAAGTGTCATTTATACATAGCAAATAACATTCTTTTTGATTTTCAAGATTGAGCATCTTGTAAATATGTTTTAGGGCAATGCCACTTCCCTTTATTTGAGCTTTAAACTTTAAGCCGACAATATCACTTAGAATATTGTATACATTTTCACCATAATCCGGAATTATCATAACAAGCTATGTTTTAATACGCATATAAATATAACGTTTTTCTTTTGTATGTGCATGAAATCTTTTATATTTGTTCTAGCATGGAAATGCAAAGGCCGTAAGATCAGCACTACTTACGAGTGACCCGTGAATAGAGAAGGCGTCTGAATATATTGATTCATAACGGATAAGGAATGATGGTTCGGTTTCCATCTTCCACCCTTGAAGCCTTGAAAAAGAGGCTGTAAAAGGTTGAAAGATCCTTACATATCATTGATATGTAAGGATCTTTTCTTTATAGGCCGCTGGAGGGCAAAGGAAGGCAGACTCGTACGACCTTCTCCATGATCTTTCGGTTGCGGGGGAGGGTCGTAGCTTATTCTATCGCGGGTTGAAACGTTTCGGACGAAGTGTCGGTTGGCTGGCCGGCGCTTTGTGTGGATGGGTGCATGGCAGGGGGTGGTGGAGCGGGATATGTAAGGGTTCGAGAAGCCTCTGTGGGGGAGAGGCGATCTGTCGGTTGCGAGCGAGCTTGTTTCTCAGGGAATGTATGACTTACCTCGGCTTCGGGAGCTGTTGTCGCTCGATATGAGTGCGGTAAGAGCCGTATTTCGTGGTGTAAGTTACGGGCGGACGATCATTTTTGATCGTCCGCCCGTAACTTTTTAGGGGGTCGGTCGGGTTAAAGTTCCTCGTCATCCGGGGCCGGAGTGGTGACGGGGATCGTGATCTCGGCAGGTTGCAGCCCGGCGCCGGTGGCCCGGACGGTCAGCGTGCCCGGCTCGCCGGTGGCCTGAAGCATCAGCAGCGCCTTGCCCATGAAGGTGCGGCGCTTGAGGACCTTGTGCGGGCTCATGTCGAGGATGTCGCCGTTCTCGACCCCGAGCAGCTTGTACGGTCCGGTCACCTCGAAGCGGACCGTATCGCAGGCTGCGGGATTGAAAATACCTTTTTTGTCGGTGATGTCGACCACCACGTGTACCACATCGCGGCGGTTGGCTTGCATGGAGGCACGGTCGGCGCTCAGCGCGATGCGGTCGGGCGCGCCGGCCGTGCGGACCTCCTTGCGGGCCACGGCCCTGCCATCGTTATAGGCGATGGCCTCGATACGGCCGGGTTTGTAAGGAACCTGCCAGACCATTTGCAGGGTGTCGGCACTCATCGCGCGGCGTCCGAGCGAGCGGCCGTTGAGGCGCAGCTCGGCTTCGTCGCAGTTGGTGTAGACCACCACGGGGATCGTCTCGCCCTCCTTGTCTGGCCATGTCCAATGGGGCAGCAGGTGGACCATCGGGCGGGCGGACCAGAAGCTCTGGTAGAGGTAGTAGCTGTCCTTGGGAAATCCTGCGAGGTCGATGATCCCGTAGTTGTTGGTACGTGCCGGCCAGCTCCACGCTTCGCCAAGGTAGTCGAAGCCGGTCCAGCGGAACTCGCCGATGAAAAAGTCGTTGTCGCGGGTCTGCTTCCACTGCTCGCGGGCGCTGATCTTGCGGGTCTGGTTGTCGTAGCCCGATGCGTAGCGCGGGTCGATGCCGGGGAACACCTCCTCGGCCGAGAGGTCGGGCAGCGGGAAGAGCCGGGCGCGGTCGGCGGCCGAGGCTTCGTGGCCGCTCAGGTCGGGCTGGTCCCACGGGTTGTAGGAGGTACGGGTGCGGTAGACACCGCGGGTCTGGCGCGTGTGCGGGATCTCGGTCCCGACGGCCAGCATACCGGGCTTTTCGCGGTGGAAGGCCGCCAGGTCGCCCTGCGACTCGCCGTTGGCGTTGAAGCCCGCGATGTCGATGTATTCGCCCAGTGCCCATGCCTGCGTGGTCGGACGTGTCGGGTCGAGCCGGTGGTAGAGGTCGTTCACCCGTTTCTGGAAGTTGAGGCGGCGGTCGTAGCCCCATATCTCGTTGCCGAGGCTCCACATAATGACGCTCGGACAGTTGCGGTCGCGGCGGACGAACTCCGTGAGGTCGCGCTCCCACCATTCGAGCCAGTAGAGTCCGTAGTCCCAGCGGGCCTTGGCGAAACCATCCCAGTGGTACCAGCCGTCGAACGCCTCGTTCATCACCATGAATCCCATCGTGTCGCACATGGCGTAGAACTCCTCGGCGAACGGGTGGTGCGTGGTGCGGATCGCATTGCAACCCATCTCTTTGAGCAGTTTCAGACGACGGTGCAGTACGTCCTCCGGCACGGCGGTACCCGCCGGCGAGGCGTCCTGGTGGATACAGACCCCTTTGAGCTTGGTCGGGGTCCCGTTGAGCCTGAATCCGCTGCCCGGCGTGAACTCGAGCGAGCGAATGCCGAAGCGGGTGGTGTAGGTGTCGATCGCGCGCTCATCGTCGGTGATGACGGTCTGCAGGTAGTAGACCTCCGGGGTTTCGGGGCTCCAGAGCTTGGGCTGGGGAACGACGAGCTGCACGGGTATCTCGGTGGCGAATCCGCTCATCGCCACCTCCCTGTCCTGCCGGGCGATCACTCTGCCTGCAGCGTCGAGGATGTAGGCGGTCAGCGTGAAGCGGCGATCGCGGCCCGACTCGTTCTCGATCTCGGTCACGGTGTTGACAACGGCCCGCGTGGCCGATACCTGGGGCGTGCGGACGGTGACGCCGTTGCGGGCCACGTGCAGCGGATCGGTTGCGGTGAGGTGGACATGGCGGTAGATACCCGATCCGGTGTACCACCGGGCGCTCGGCATCATGTAGTGGTCGACCCGCACGGCGATCGTGTTGGGCCCTTTGACAAGGTAGGGGGTGAGGTCGTAGGCGAACGGGATATAGCCGTAGGGCCGCAGGCCGAGCAGCCGGCCGTTGATCCAGACCTGGCTGTTCATGTAGACGCCGTCAAACTCGATCGACACCTTGCGGCCCTCCCAGGCGGGGTTCCAGTCGAGCGTTTTGCGGTACCAGCCGGTGCCTCCGGGCAGGAAGCCCATCTGGCCGCCTCCGGGGTTGTGCTCGTCATAGGTCCCCTCGATACTCCAGTCGTGGGGCAGGTCGAGCAGGCGCCAGGCGCTGTCGTCGAAGCCGGGACGCTCGGCCCCGGCGGGGTCGCCCAGCAGGAAGCGCCAGTCGAAGTCGATGTTGGTCCGCAGGCGGCCTTGTGCCCCGGCGGCGAGGGCGGCGAGAAGCAGGAGGGCGAGGAGCAGCGTTTTTCTCATGGCAGGATGGGATTGGGGTTCGTGTCCGGGCCGTACGCCCGGTCTTGATATAAGTTCAAATATATAAAATGACGGCGAGAATGCCAAAGGTGGCCTTCCCGGGAGGTACATTCGGGCAGTAATGCCCTGAAAATGCAGGCGGAAGCGTACCGATCGCGGATAATTGGCGTATCTTTACAGAAAATAGGAGCGCCTCGGCAATCTTTTGCGTGCAAGCTCGCACGATTGCCCCCGGCTTTCACTACCTTTGACACAGTCTTAGATAGGAGGCGCCTCGGACAAGCCCAAACAAGTTTGGCTTGCCGCTCGGCTTTCACTACCTTTGCCGCGTATTAAAACGGACATATGAGTAATTTGGATGAATTCAGGGCTCTCGGCCTGTCGGAAGATATGCTTCGGGCGATCGGGACTAAGGGGTTCGAGACCCCGTCGCCGATTCAGAAGCTGGCCATTCCGGTGCTGCTGAACGGCCAGAACGATATTATCGCCCAGGCCCAGACGGGCACGGGCAAAACGGCCGCTTTCGGCCTGCCGCTCCTCGAGAGGCTGGAGCCCGCCCGCGGGACGGTACAGACGTTGATCCTCGTACCCACGCGCGAACTGGCGTTGCAGGTGACCGAGGAGTTGCTGTCGTTTAACCGGAAAAAGCTGTCGGTCGCACCGATCTACGGAGGGGCCTCGATCAGCGAGCAGCTACGGCGCCTCAAGCGGGGACTCGATATTGTGGTCGGCACGCCGGGCCGTATCCTCGATCACATCCGGCGCGGGACGCTCGACCTGGGACAGATGCACTACCTGGTGCTCGACGAGGCGGACGAGATGCTCAACATGGGCTTTATCGAGGATGTCGAGGAGATCATGAGCCATATGAGCGAGGATCGCCGCGTGATGCTCTTCTCGGCGACGATGCCCGACCGGATCGCCGCGTTGTCGAAAAAGTATATGCGCGACGTCGAGATACTGAAGGTGCTGAACCAGCAGGTGACGGCAGACCTGACGGACCAGATCTACTTCGAGGTGCGCGAGGCCGACAAGTTTGACGCGCTGACGCGTATCATCGACGTGGAGCCCGATTTTTACGGGATCGTTTTCGGTCGTACCAAGGTGGGGGTCGATGAGCTGGTGAGCAAGCTGCTCGAGCGCGGCTACGCGGCCGAGGGACTGCACGGCGACGTGTCACAGGCCCAGCGCGAGCAGATCCTCCGCAAGTTCAAGAAAAAACAGGTCAATATCCTTGTGGCGACGGACGTGGCCGCGCGCGGTATCGACGTCAACAACCTGACGCACGTGATCAACTACTCGCTGCCGCAGGATACCGAAAGCTATGTGCACCGCATCGGCCGTACAGGTCGTGCGGGCAATCAGGGAACGGCCATTACGTTTATCTCTCCGTCGGAGTTCCGCCAGTTCGGCAACATGAAACGCGAGATCAAAGCGGATATCAAGAAAGAGCAGCTGCCCTCGGTGCAGGACGTGATCGCGATCAAGCGGTCGAAGTTGCAGGACGATCTGCAGGAGGTGATAGAGAGCGGCAATTATACTGAATACAAGGAGATGGCCGGCGAGATTCTGAAGAGCTATCCGGCAGAGGAGGCACTCAGCGCGCTGTTGCGCCTGGCGTTCAAGAACGAGCTTTCGGAGAGCCACTATCCCGAGATTCGTTCGATCAACGTCGACCGGCGCGGCAAGGCGCGTATCTTCCTGGCTGTCGGCAGGTACGACGGGTTCGACGCTCGCAAGCTGGTCGACCTGCTCAAGCGCGAGTGCGGGTTGCCGGACAGCAAGATCGACGACGTACGGATCATGGACAGCTTCTCGTTCGTCACGGTGCCGTTCAGCGACGCCGAGGCGGTGGTACGCAAGCTTAACCAGATCAGCAAGGGCAGCCAGCCGATCGCCGAGGTGGCCAAGGACGGGATGGAGCCCGGTAAAGGCGGTAAGGGCCGCAAGAGCTTCCGCGGCGACAAAGGCCCGTGGGGCGACAAAGGTGCGCGGGGCGGTTACGGCGGGCGTGGCAAGCGCGACGGTGCGGGAGACCGCGACTTCAAGCGTGGCCCCAAGAGCGGCTACGGTCCCAAAAGCCGGAAAGTGTCGACCGTGAAGCGTTCGGGACGCAAATAGCTGTCAATTTGACAGCCGGTTTGTCACCTCGTCGGCTCGATTTGGCAGATTTTTTCGCAGGATAAGTGCCAAAATCGGGTTGGCACAGTATGTGATGAATTCCGCTTCCGTAAATCACAAACCAAAATAACCAACTAAAATAATACAATTATGAAGGTCAAACCATTATCAGACCGGGTTCTGATCGAGCCCAATCCGGCAGAAGAGAAAACCGCAAGCGGACTCTACATTCCCGACACGGCCAAGGAGAAACCGCTGGCAGGTACCGTCGTAGCCGTAGGCCCCGGCACCTCGGAGGTCAAGATGGAAGTGAAGGTCGGCGACAAGGTGCTTTACGGCAAGTATGCCGGGACCGAGATCACCGTTGACGGCAAGGATTACCTGATCATGCGCCAGAGCGATGTGTTCGCGATCATCTAAGTGATTGTATGGCTTTTTGATTTTTGAGAATTAATAACTGTTTTGAATCATGGCAAAAGAGATTAAATATAACGTAGAAGCAAGGGAATTGCTCAAGGAAGGTGTTGACGCGCTGGCCAACGCAGTGAAGGTAACGCTCGGCCCCAAGGGTCGCAATGTGGTGATCGATAAGAAGTTCGGCGCCCCTCAGGTGACTAAGGACGGTGTGACCGTGGCCAAGGAGGTTGAGCTCGAGGACGGGTTTGCCAATATGGGCGCGCAGATGGTCAAGGAGGTGGCCTCGAAGACGGGCGACGATGCCGGCGACGGTACGACGACCGCAACGGTGCTGGCCCAGGCCATCATCACCGTGGGTGCCAAGAACGTGGCTGCCGGTGCCAATCCGATGGACATCAAGCGCGGTATCGACAAGGCGGTCGGTGCCGTGGTCGAGGATCTCAAGAAGCACTCTAAGGCAGTCGGTAACGACATCAACATGATCGAGCAGGTGGCTACCATCTCGGCCAACAACGATAAGGCCATCGGCGCGCTGATCGCCGAGGCGATGGGCAAGGTGAAGAAAGAGGGTGTGATCACCGTCGAGGAGGCCAAGGGTACCGAGACGCATGTCGAGGTGGTCGAGGGTATGCAGTTCGTCCGCGGCTACATCTCGCCCAATATCATGACCGACTCGGCGAAAATGGAGGCCGAGTTGCAGAATCCTTATATCCTGATCACCGACAAGAAGATCTCGACGATGAAGGAGATCATGAGCGTGCTGGAGCCGGTGGCCCAGAACGGCCGTTCGCTGGTGATCATTGCCGAGGACGTGGACGGCGAGGCGCTGGCTACGCTCGTGGTGAACAAGCTGCGCGGCACACTGAAGATCGCTGCCGTCAAGGCTCCGGGCTTCGGCGACCGCCGCAAGGAGATGCTCGAGGACATCGCGGTGCTGACCGGCGGCGTGGTGATCTCGGAAGAGAAGGGCCTCAAGCTCGACCAGGCTAAGATCGATATGCTCGGTACGGCCGACAAGGTGACCATCAACAAGGAGAATACGACCATTGTCAACGGGCATGGCAAGAAAGAGAATATCGAGGCCCGCGTATCGCAGATCCGTAAGCAGATCGAGCTGTCGACCTCGGACTACGACAAGGAGAAGCTGACCGAGCGTCTGGCCAAGTTGGCCGGCGGCGTGGCCGTACTGTACGTGGGTGCTGCCACAGAGGTCGAGATGAAGGAGAAGAAAGACCGCGTCGACGATGCGCTGGCCGCAACGCGTGCCGCTGTCGAGGAGGGTATCATCCCGGGCGGTGGTGTGGCTTATATCCGTGCGACGGCCGTGCTCGAGAAGCTCAAGGGCGATAACGAGGATCAGACGACCGGTATCCAGATCATCAAGCGCGCCATCGAGGAGCCGCTGCGCCAGATCGTGGCCAATGCCGGCGGCGAGGGCTCGGTAGTCGTGAACAAGGTGCGCGAGAGCAAGGGCGCGTTCGGCTACAATGCCCGCGATGATAAGTACGAGGACCTGCTCAAGGCCGGTATCATCGACCCGACCAAGGTGGCCCGCGTAGCACTCGAGAACGCTGCGTCGATCGCTTCGATGTTCCTGACCACGGAGTGCGTGCTGGTCGATAAGAAAGAGGAGAACCCGATGCCTGCGGCCCCGATGGGCGGCATGGGCGGCATGATGTAATGATTGCCTGAAACGGTTTTCCGTTCCCGTAAGGCGGGGAGCTTCCGGTGAGGAGGCTCCCCGCTTTTTTACGGCTATGGGAAGGAGCTGTGTGCCGCTTGGGGGGGGCCGGGGCGGTCTGTCGGAGTACGGCACGTGTGTGGATGCCCCTGCGGATATGTGTGGGCGATGCGGCTGCCGGAAGGCGGGGATAGGGCGGGCGCCGGGCGTTGCCGGTTGGATCATGGCGCATCATGGTAAACGCCGCATGTACGGCGTTTTGTATGTTTGCCAGCCGTGGGACGAAGGCCGGAAAGGGTACGGGACCTTCTGGAATAGCAGCATCGTGTGTGTCCGGAGGGGACCGTTGAGTCGGGACGGGAAATGGGTGGCGTAGGGCCTGGGGTGAGGTGCTGAGCTACGTGGTCCGGGAACGCGTTGATCGTTTCATCGGCGGAAAGCAATGGCGCATGGCTGCGGAGTCCTGGCGTCCGGCTTTTGCCGGATGATGCCGGGGGGGGAGGGCTGTGTGGAAGGGCGATCGCGGCGTGGGAAGAGACGTCGTCGCTCGCAGGAATGTCGGGTACGGTCAGTCCATTTCGACCCAGGACGCCTGGCGGACCCGGCGCGGATCGTCCTGCATGGCGCGCGTGAAGTACTCTATAGTGTGGCTCAGGCCCTCGGTGATCGGCGTTGTGGCTTCCCAGCCGAGCATGGCGTGTGCGCGGCGCAGGTCGGGCGTGCGGTGGCGCCGGACCGGCTTGTCGGGCGTAAGGTTGACGATACGCGAGCGGCTGCCCGTGAGGCGGATGACCTCCTCGGCCAGCGAGCGGACGGCGATCTCGCGGTCGCTGCCCAGGTTGACCGGCTCGTTGCGGTCGCGCGAGCGGGTGTTCATCAGCCGGATAAGGCCGTCGACCATGTCGTCGACGTAGCAGAAACAGCGTGTCTGCATGCCGTTGCCGTAGATGACGATGTCCTCGCCGCGCAGGGCGTTGTAGATGAAGTTGGGGATCGCGCGGCCGTCGCGGATATCGACGCCGGGCCCGTAGGTGTTGAAGATACGGGCGATGCGCGTGTCGGTATGGTACTGGAGCCGGTAGGCCACGCAGGCGGCCTCGGCCGCACGCTTACCCTCCTCGTTGCACGAGCGGACGCCGACGGGGTTGACATTGCCCCAATAGTCCTCGGAGACGGTCGAGACGGTGGCGTTGCCGTATACGGAGCCGGACGAGGCCAGTAGCATCGCGGCGCCCGATTGCCGGGCCAGTTCGAGCATGTGGATGGTCCCCAGCACGGCCGTGCGGATCGTCTCGGTCGGGAAGTTCTGGTAGGTCGGGGGCGATGCGGCGGAGGCCAGGTGGTAGATCTGCGATGCCCGCATGAAATAGGGGATCGTCACATCGCGGCGGATCAGCTCGAAAGCGGGGTTGCCGAGCAGGTCGAGGATCAGATCGGGCCGGCTGGTCGCGAAATTGTCGATGCAGATCACCTGGTTGCCTTCGGCCAGCAGGCGCCGGCAGAGGTGGGAGCCGATGAGCCCCGCACCGCCCGTTACGATGATTTTGTCCCTGTTCATGATGTCGGTTTTGTGGTTGGCCTTACGTCGGGGAGGGCAGCAAGAACTGTTCCACCGGCGGGGTAGCGGGGCCGCGAAATGGACCGATGAGGATGAAGCGATGGTCGGGGAGGGCGGATCGGGGGGGTCGGGCCTTGGCCGTCGGCGCAGGATCGGGATAAAGCAAGAGCGCGCACCGAAGGGTGCGCGCTCTGTGTGATGGGGTTGGATCGCCCGCGGGCTACCACCAGATGGCATAGAGGAAGATGAGGATCGCGACGATCAGCAGCGCGCCGATCTTGAAAGCGGTCGTTGTCTTGAACAACCCCTTGGGGTAGGTGACGTTCCCGGTGTTGACGGGCTTCTTCTCGATGAGGGCGAAAATGACGATCAGCGCGAAGCAGAGCAGGAACACGTAGGCCATGCGGTCCATGAACGGTACCTCGGGGAAGGCGAACTTGAACAGGAGCGAGAAGGCGAACGTGCCGACCGCGGCGGCCAGCGCACCGTTGGACGTGGCCCGTTTGTAGAAGAAGCCGGCCAGGAAGATGGCCAGCGCGCCCGGGCTGACGAAGCCTGTGAACTCCTGGATGTACTGGAAGGCCTGGTCGAGGCCGACGAGCATCGGCGCGATGCAGCCGGCGATGATGAGCGCTACGACGCTCGTGAGGCGGCCGACGGTCACCACGTGCGTTTCCGAGGCGTTCTTGTTGATATAGGGTTTATAGATGTCGAGCGTGAAGATCGACGAAATGGAGTTCATCATCGAGGCCAGCGAGCTGACGATGGCGGCCACCAGCGCGGCGAAGGCGAGGCCCTTGACACCCGCGGGCACCATGTTGAGCAGCGTGGGGTAGGCGTTGTCCGACTTGCCGATGTCGGGGATCATGCCGTCCTTGACCATCACGAAGCAGATGATGCCCGGGATCACGATGATCAGCGGCAGCAGCAGCTTGAGGAAGCCGGCGAACACGAGTCCCTTCTGGGCCTGGTCGAGCGACTTGGAGGCCAGTGCGCGCTGGATGATATATTGATTGCAGCCCCAGTAGTAGAGGTTGGCTACCCAGAGGCCGCCGATCAGCACGCCCAGGCCCGGTAGGTCGATGTAGGCGTCCTTGAGGCCGCCCTTGCCGTCGGGGATCATGTGGACGCCCTTCTCGAGGATCATGTCGAACTTCTCGGGTGCCCGCGCTGCCAGCTCCTTGATGCCATTGACGAAACTGCCCTCGCCCAGCAACTGGAAGGCTACGTATGTGGTGACCAGACCGCCGCCGATCAGGAAGACGACCTGGATCACGTCGGTCCAGGCCACGGCCTTGAGGCCGCCGTAGAGCGAGTATACCAGCGCGAATACGGCCAGCCCGACCACGCCCCAGAGGAAATCGACGCCCATCATGTTCTCGAGGGCCAGCGCCCCGAGGTAGAGGATCGAGGTGAGGTTGACGAAAACGAAGACAATCAGCCAGAAAACGGCCATCAGCGTCTTGACGCGCTTGTCGAAGCGCTGCTCGAGGAACTGGGGCATCGTGTAGATGCCGCGGTGCAGGTAGATCGGCAGGAAGAACATCGCCACGAGGATCAGCGTAAGCGCGGCCATGAACTCGTACGAGGCGATGCCCATGCCGATGGCGTAGCCCGAGCCCGACATGCCGATAAACTGTTCGGCGCTGATGTTCGAGGCGATCAGCGACGCGCCTACGGCCCACCACGGGAGGGCCTTGCTGGCGAGGAAGTAGTCTTTGGCGTCTTTCTTAACGCCCTTCTTCTCGCGCGATACCCAGAGCCCGAGCCCTACCACCAGTACGCAGTAGATCACGAAGATCGAGGTGTCGAGTAGTCCGAATGAAGTCATAATGTCTTAGGTTATTTGAGTTTTAGCGTTCGTTGTGTCCGGCTGGTACGGCCCGGCGCCGGTGCTATCAAATGTAGGTGTTTATTTTAAGATTTCAAAGCGGCCGGAAGGCCGTGCGGCGCGCCCGTCCGGCGTTACGGGGCGATTCGATCCTGTGGCCTGCCCGGCAGGCTGCACCGGGCAACCTGCGCCGGTCAGGGCATGCCGGGGATCGCTGCGCACGGGTTTTGCCCCGTGCGTGGCGGGCCGGGACCGCTATGCGGGGTCGGTCGTGTCGAACCGGTAGACGATCTTCTGCACGTAGGTCTCGCCGGGACGGAGGACCTGCGACGGGAAGTCCGGGTGGTTGGGCGCATCGGGGAAGCCCTGGCATTCGAGCGCCACGCCGTCGCGGTTGCGGTAGTCGTGGCCGTGCTTGCCCGAAGGGCATCCTTGCAGGTAGTTGCCCGTATAGAGCTGGAGGCCCGGTTGCGACGAAAGGATCGTCATGCGCCGTCCCGACACCGGATCGGCGAGCGTACCCACCTCGGCGACTTGGCCCGGCTGCCAGCCGTCGACCGCGAAGCACTGGTCGTAACCGTTGCCGTAGCGGAGCGCTTCGCAGTCGGTGTCGATGTCGCGGCCCAGCGGCTTGGCCGCGGTGAAGTCGAGCGGCGTGCCGGCCACCGGGACCAGCGCGCCCGTCGGGATCAGCGTCGGATCGGTGGCGAGATAGTGCGAAGCGTTGAGTTGCAGCGTATGGCCGAGCACCGTGCCGCTGCCCTCGCCCGCGAGGTTGAAATAGGCGTGGTTGGTGAGGTTGACGATCGTAGGAGCGTCGCTACGGGCGAAGAGCGTGATCTCGAGCCGGCAGTCGTCGTCCCAGTCGTAGACCACCTCGCAGCCCAGCTCGCCGGGGTAGCGCTCGTCGCCGTCGGGACTCGTGAGCGAGAAGACGACGCGGTCGGTCTCGACGCGGCTCGCCCAAATCCGGTTGCCGAAGCCCCGCGGGCCGCCGTGCAGGTGGTTGGGGCCGTTGTTCCGGGCCAGGCGGTACTCCGTGCCGTCGAGCGTGAAGGCGCCGTTGGCGATGCGGTTGCCGTAGCGGCCGACGATCTTACCCATGGCGGGGCCGTCGTTGAAGTAGCTGTCGAAGGCCTCGTAGCCCAGCGCGACGTCGGCCAGCCGGCCGTCGCGGTCGGGGACGGAGATCGAGGTGATCGCCGCACCGATGTTGGTCAGCCCGACGGAGGCGCCGCCGGCGTTGGTCATCGTGTAGAGCACGACGGCCTCGCCCTCGGGCGTGAAGCCCCAGATATGTTGTGTGATCTCGGGTGCCATCGGCCTATTTCCAGAGGTTGGCGGGATAGCGTCCGGCATCGACCAGCGCCTGGATCTTGGCTACGACCGACGGGCGGTCCTCCTTGTAGGTCACGCCGAACCACTGCGCGTCGGTACGCAGCACGCGCATCTGCGAGCTGCCGTCGTGGATCAGCTTATTGACCATCGTCGGGATGTAGAACTCGGCCTTGAGGTTGGCGATGTTCTCCCGGAGGAAGGTTTTGAAATAGTCCTGCGAATAGGCGAAATAGTCGGGCGTGAAGCCGAACATGTTCATCGAGACAGGGGCTTCGGGGTCGAGCGGCTGCATGACGCCGTTCTCGTCTTTGAAAGCCACGCCGCCGTTCGTTTTCTCGATATGGGTACGCTCGACCACCGAGACGAGGTTGCCCGAGGCGTCGACCTCGCAGATGCCGCGCGATACGGCGCCGAAGTCCGAGAGCGTGTTCTTGACCTGGTAGCCCACCATGCAGTAATGGTCGCGCTGCCCCTCGACCGAGCGCAGGTAGTCGCCGATCGTCCGGTAGGCCGCCTCGCCGTAGAAGTCGTCGGCGTTGATCACGGCGAACGGCTCGCGGATCGTGCCGGCCGCCATCAGCACGGCGTGATTGGTACCCCACGGCTTGGTGCGTCCCTCGGGCACGCTGAAGCCCCCGGGCAGGTCGTCGAGGTTCTGGAACACATAGTCGACCTCGATGCGGCCGCCGAAACGGGCTGCGTTGAAGACCTCCTTGAAGTCCTGCTCGAAGTCGTGGCGGATGACGAAGACCACCTTGCCGAACCCGGCGCGGATCGCGTCGTAGATCGAGTAGTCGATGATCGCTTCGTTGCTGGGGCCTACGCCGTCCATCTGTTTGAGCGAACCGTACCGCGAGCCCATGCCGGCTGCCAGTACCAGTAGTGTCGGTTTTGCCATGATTTTGTTATGCGTGTGGTGTTAGGATTATGCTCTTTGGTGTGAATCGTTTGCAAATATAATTTTTTGAAACTGAAAATAAAAAAATTTAAAAACAAAAAATGATGCCTCCGGAAAATAATCGGCAACTTTCGGGGGTTAGTTATTTCTAAGGGGATAATTATTATCTTTGTCGGGACGCATGCACCCGTCCCCGGGGACCGGGGATGCGCAGGCCGCAGCGCCGCCGGCAACGGCGTCGGACAGAACTCCGGCGCCGCACACACGCTGAACTATGGGATCGAACAAAGACCGGAACTATTTCCTCAGGAATATGCGCCGCAAGCACCGGCTGAGCGTGCGCGACGAGCATGACGACACCGAGGTGTGGTATATGCACATCAGTCCGCTCAACCTGTTGGCGGGTTTTTTCTCGCTCGTGCTGATCCTCTTCGTTATCATCCTTACGACAGTAGCCTACACGCCGATCCTCGACCTGATCCCCGGCTATCCGGGCAACAAGTCGCGCGAGCTGCTGATCGCCAATATCGCCCGGCTCGACTCGCTCGAGCGCGAGCTCTCGGGCATGCTGATGTTCAACGAGAACGTGACGCTTATCATGCAGGGCAAGATGCCCGTCACATCGACCGTGGGGCTCGATGCCGATACGGTGCGTCGTGACAGGTCGGTACTTGTGCCGCGCTCGGCCGAGGATTCGCTGCTGCGCCGGCAGTTCGAGCACGGCGGCCTGTCGCAGCTGGGCGATCCGACGGCCGTGCGGCGCACGATCCGCTCCAACATGGAGCTCTACGCACCGGCGCGCGGCGTGGTAGCCTCGCATTTCAACCCCAAGCGGAACCAGTTCGGCGTCGAGATCGCCACGGCGTCGAACCAGCAGGTGATGTCGGTGGCCGACGGGACGATCGTCATGTCGGTCTGGACGCCTGACGACGGCTATATCATCCAGGTGCAGCACCCCAACAACCTGATCTCGGTCTACAAGCATTGCGCGCGGGCGCTGCTGCCGCTGGGCAGTCGCGTAAAGAGCGGCGAGGTGATCGGCTATACGGGCGAGGGACTCTCGGGCAACGAGGGCAAGGGAACGTTCGGGTTCGAACTGTGGCAGAACGGATCGCCGGTCGATCCGGAGAACTATATCGTATTTTAACGGAGCAATGAAGCAAAGAATAGCCCTGCTGGGCTCGACCGGGTCGATCGGAACGCAGACGCTGGATGTCGTGCGGCAGTACGGGGACCTGTTTGAAATAACGACCCTCACGTCGAACAACAACTGGCAGCTGCTCGTGCGGCAGGCCGAGGAGTTCGCTCCCGACAGCGTGGTGATCGCCAACAAGGAGTGCTACACCGCCGTCAGGGAGGCGCTTGCGGCGCTCCCGATCAAGGTATATGCCGGAGCTGAGGCCATCGAGCAGGTGGTGCGCGGCGACGGGGTGGACGTGGTGGTCAACGCGCTAGTGGGATATGCCGGACTGCTGCCGACGGTGAGCGCCGTGGAGGCCGGCAAGAAAGTGGCGCTGGCCAACAAGGAGAGCCTCGTGGTGGCGGGTGACCTGGTGATGCGGCTCGCCGCCGAGCGTCGGGTGCCGATCCTGCCGATCGACTCGGAGCACTCGGCGATCTTCCAGTCGCTGGCGGGCGAGGTGAGCCCGGTCGAGAAGATCATTCTCACGGCGTCGGGCGGTCCGTTCCTGCATATGCCGGCCGGGCGACTGGCGTCGGTGACGGTCGAGGATGCGCTACGCCATCCGAACTGGTGCATGGGCGCGAAGATCACGATCGACTCGGCGACGATGATGAACAAGGGGTTCGAGGTGATCGAGGCCCGCTGGCTGTTCGGTGTCCCGGCCGAGCGGATCGAGGTGGTCGTGCACCCGCAATCGGTGATCCACTCGATGGTACAATTTGCCGACGGGGCGGTCAAGGCGCAGCTCGGGACCCCCGACATGCACCTGCCGATCCAGTATGTGCTGACCTTTCCGCAGCGCCTCGCACTGGGCGGGCAGCGCTTGAATTTTGCGGAGTGCGGGCAGTTCACTTTCTGCGAGCCCGACACGGGGCGCTTCCCCAACCTGCGGCTCGCATACGAGGCGCTGGAGCGCGGCGGGACGAGCTGCTGTACGCTTAACGGGGCCAATGAGGCGGCCGTAGCGGCATTCCTCGCCCGGCGGATCGGATTTACGGACATTACGCGTGTCGTCGAGCGGACGCTCGAACGGGCGGCATTCGTGGCGCGGCCCACGCTCGACGACTACCGCGAAGGCGATGCCGAGGCGCGGGCGATCGCCGCCGGACAGATCGCAGCGCTGGCCCGGTGCGGGCAATGATAACGGATAGCGGGAGATGAAGATACGGCTCGTTTTGAAATGGGTGTTCCTCATGCTGGGGCTGGCCGGCGCGCTGCTGATGATCCTGAGCAAGCCGCCCGGCGCGGCGTGGTGGCGGACCGGTGCGGGCGTTTGGATCGTGTCGCTCGCCTACCTGGTCGCCGACGATCTGGCGCGGAGGCGGCAGAACCGGCGGCGGAAGGGCGGACGCAGGCCGTGAGGCGGGGCCGTGACAGGCGTTGGCGGTCAAGAATACGAGAAGGCAAGTGTTCCGGATAGGAAAGGGAGAAGTGCCGGTAGGCGGGCGCATTGGCCGGGACGAGAAACAAGAAGAAGGGATGGCCGGCAAACCGTTGGCCGACATGAGAAACAGAGATATGGAGGGGGGGGATCGCCCCGGTTACGAACGATTAATAGTGAATGATGGAAATAACGATTAAGATTCTGCAATTCGTACTGAGCTTTTCGCTGCTGGTGGTGATCCATGAGTTCGGCCACTTTATTTTCGCGCGCATGTTCGGCACGCGGGTCGAGAAGTTCTACCTCTTTTTCGACCCGTGGTTCTCGCTGTTCAAGTTCAAGCGGGGCGGCACGGAGTACGGTATCGGGTGGATACCGTTCGGCGGCTACGTCAAGATCTCGGGCATGGTCGACGAGTCGATGGACACCGAGCAGCTCAAGCAGCCCGTGCAGCCGTGGGAGTTCCGCGCCAAGCCGGCGTGGCAGCGGCTGCTGATCATGCTCGGGGGCGTGATGATGAACGTCCTGCTGGCGCTGTGCATCTACATAGGGATGAGCTATGCGTGGGGTGACCGCTACATGGCCAATAAGGACGTGGCGTACGGCTACGCCTTCAACGAGCTGGCGCACGAGATCGGGTTCCGCGACGGCGACCGCATCCTGCTGGTCGACGGACAGCAGGTCGAGGATGCCGCGCAGGTCTTCCCGATGATCGTGATCGACCAGGCACGGACCGTGACCGTCGAGCGCGACGGCGAGCGGGTGGAGGTCGCCATCGCGCCGGAGTATATGCCGCAGTTGCTCGAAACCAAAGCATTTATGACGCCCCGGGTGCCGTTCATCGTGACCGAGGCGGTCAAGGGCGGTGCGGCGGCCGAAGCCGGTTTCCAGCCGGGCGATACGCTCGTGGCCTTCAACGGCGAGCCGATGCGCTACTTCGACCAGTACCAGCCGGCACTGGCCGACCATGCCGGACAGACGGTCGAGATCGTCGTGTCGCGGCTGCGCGACGGAGCGGCGGTGACCGATACGCTGCCCGTGCAGTTGACGACCGAGGGGCAGTTGGGCGTTAAGCTGATGGGACCTTACGACCTGATCCCGCTGCAGACCTATTCGTACACGTTCTGGCAGGCGATCCCGGCCGGGTTCCACCGCACGGGGACCGAGCTGGCGAACTACTGGAAACAGATCAAGCTGATCTTCTCGCCCAAGACCGAGGCATACAAGTCGCTGGGCGGTATTATCGCCATCGGCAATATCTTCCCGTCGTTCTGGAGCTGGGAGGCCTTCTGGCAGATCACGGCTTTCCTGTCGATCGTGCTGGCGGTGATGAATATCCTGCCGATCCCGGCGCTCGACGGCGGGCATGTGATGTTCCTGTTCTTCGAAGTGATCACCGGGCGTAAGCCGGGCGACAAGTTTATGGAGCGGGCCCAGATCGTGGGGATCGCCATCCTGTTCGCGTTGCTGATCTTCGCTAACGGGAACGACATATACCGGTTCTTTATCAAGTAAAACGCGCGGCGGAGCCGGCTGTCGGGCCGGAGTGAGAGCGAGGGGCGACCGGGGAAGTCCGCAAGGCGTGGAGGCTTGCAGGGGTGAACTGTGCAGACTGCCGGTATGGAGCGCGGTGCGTATTGGTCGGTCCGGGAGGGGCCCCGGGATGTGGGGCGGACGATCGCTTGTTTTCAGGAGGCGTGGGCCGACGAGGCGGGCCGGATGGTGTGCGATGACCTTATCGGACACGCGGTGGGCGTTTCCGCGGTCCTCCCGCAATCGTGCCTGCCGATGGACGGCGACCGTACGACGGGGTGCGCGGGCCTCGCGACCGATGATCTCGGTCCGCGTATGGGCCTGTGCCCGTGGCTGGTAGCGCCGTATGCCGGAAGGATGCCGGGCGGAACTGCGGGTGCCTGCTGATCGAAGGGGCCGGGCGGGATGTGCGTGTCCGGGTTCGGTAAACTCTGCCTGTATGCCGGCCATACGGCCCGTTGCGGGCGGTCCGGGTTCGTATATGCCGGGAACCCGAGCCGCGAGAGCTCGCGTCCTATGAGATCGTATTGTAGGGTCAAACTTATATATAGCTGAAGCCTGTGGCCAAGATCAAGAAAGCCTATTTCTGCCGCAACTGCGGCTACGAGTCCGCCAAGTGGGTGGGCAAGTGTCCGTCGTGCGGCGAGTGGAACACGTTTGCCGAGGAGGTGATCCAGCGCGAGAGTCCGGCGGCGCGGTCGTTCGTGCCGCGCGGCGAGCAGCAGCGCCCGACGCCCGTGGCCGAGATCGTGCGGCACGAGTACAGTCGCCTCGATATGCACAATGCCGAGGTCAACCGGGTGCTGGGCGGCGGCCTGGTGCGCGGGTCGCTCGTGCTGCTCGGCGGCGAGCCGGGTATCGGCAAGTCGACGCTCAGCCTGCAACTGGCCATCGGCGGGAGCGGGCTCAAGACGCTATACGTGTCGGGCGAGGAGTCGCCCCAGCAGATCAAAATGAGGGCCGAGCGGCTCGGCGTGGGCAACGAGCAGTGCCTCGTCTACTCGGAGACGCTGCTCGAGAACATCCTGTTGCAGGCCGGGGAGATCAGGCCCGACCTGGTGATCATCGACTCGATCCAGACGATGTACACCGAGACGATCGATTCGTCGGCCGGCAGCGTGTCGCAGATCCGCGAGTGCGCGGCGATGCTGCTCAAGTATGCCAAGCAGACTGCCACATCGGTCTTCATTATCGGGCATATCACCAAGGACGGCGTGATCGCCGGGCCCAAGATACTGGAGCATATCGTCGATGTGGTGTTGCAGTTCGAGGGTGACAACAACAATACGTACCGCATCCTGCGGAGCATCAAGAACCGTTTCGGCGCGACGTTCGAGATCGGGGTGTTCGAGATGCGCAGCGAGGGGTTGACGGAGGTGAGCAATCCGTCGGCCATCCTGCTCTCGCACTACGATGAGCCGCTGAGCGGCATTGCCGTGGGAGCGGCTGTCGACGGCATCCGGCCCTACCTGATCGAGACGCAGGCGCTGGTGAGCACGGCGGCCTACGGTACGCCGCAACGCTCGGCCACGGGGTTCGACCTCAAGCGGCTCAACATGCTGCTCGCCGTGCTCGAAAAGCGCGTGGGGCTCAAGATGTACAGCAAGGACGTGTTCCTCAATTTCGCGGGCGGGTTCAAGGTGAGCGACACGGGGCTCGATATGGCCGTTGTGGCGTCGATCCTCTCGTCGTACTTCGACCGTCCGGTGGCCGAGGGTACCTGCTTTGCGGGCGAGATCGGCCTTTCGGGCGAGGTGCGCCCGGCCCCGCGCAGCGAGCAGCGGATCAGCGAGGCGGCCCGGCTCGGGTTCCGCCGGATCATCGTCTCGGGATACCTGCGCAAGAGCCTGCCCGGACCGCCGAAGGGGATCGGGATCGTCTATGTCAACCGGGTCGACGAGCTGGCACGGGTGGTGTTCGGGCAGGAAGCCGCGGAGTGACGGGGGGCGCTTCCGGGAAAAGGGTTGGAACAAGATCGCATATCTCTGTAAGAGAGATCGGGACGGACCGCCGGTCGGTAGGGTATTATTCGCCCGCCTTGAGCGTGAGCGACACGACCATACCCCGGTGAGCCTTCGCGCCCGGCTTTACGGACTGGCTGACCACGCGCCCCTGCCCGCTGAAGGTCACCGTCGCGCCGTTCTTCTCGAGCAGGTAGATCGCCTCCTTGAGCCCCATCCCGCGCACATCGGGGATCACTCCGTCCGTATCGACCGGGGTCAGCACCACGCCCGACGAGTCGGTGTCGGCCACCGTGCTCCAATCCCGGGCCTGCTTGGCCCCGATCAGCGGGATCGACAGTTTGCCTGCCACCGTGCGTATTTCGTCCGTGCGGCCTCCCTTGATCAGCGGGCGTTCGTCCGTCTGCCCTTTCACCTCCGAAAGGGTCGGCTGCCAGTTGGTGCTCCGTGCATACACGCGGTCGGCGATCGCCCGGAACACGGGGCCCGCCAGCGACGCACCGTAGTAGGTCCCGCGCCGTCCCGGCCCATGATAGGTTTTGATCGCTACGATACAAGTATACTTGGGAGCATCGGCGGGAAAATATCCCACCAGCGTAGCCAGATAGTGCCGTCCTCCATAAGGATCTATATACCCACCACGGCCCATCGCGATCTGGGCCGTGCCGGTCTTGCCGGCGACCTTATAATAGGGGTTTTTCAGCGCATACCGCGCCGTACCTTCGTCGACCACGCCCTCGAGGCAGTCGCGCACATCGGCGAGCGTCCGCTTCGAGCAGATCGACGGGTTGATCACCTCCGGACGGAACGTGCGTACCGTCTGTCCGTACTGGCGCAGCTCCTTGACCAACAGCGGGCTCACCATTTTCCCGTCATTGGCCACAGCGTTATAGAAGGTCAGCGTCTTCATCGGCGTGATGCGCAGCGCATAGCCGTACGACATCATGGTGAGCGTCATCCCGTCCCACCAGCGGTCGCCGGGGTGCTTGATCTGCGGCAGCGCCTCGCCGGGGATCTGGATACCCAGCGGCTTGTCCATCCCCATCTTGCAAATGAAATCGACGAACCGTTTGGGGTCCTTGGCATATGCGTCATTGACAGTCCGGGCAAAGCCGATGTTCGACGACACCTCGAACACGCGCCGCAGCGAGACTTTCCCGTACCCTTCCTTGTGCGAGTCGACCACCTTGGTGCGCCCGACCATCGCCGTGCCGTGGCCCGTATCGACGGTGTCGGCCAGCGTCATCCCCCCGTCATCGAGCAAGGCAATGAGCGACGCAAGCTTGAACGTCGAGCCGGGCTCAAGGTTCATCCCGACTGCATAGTTAAAGTCCTCGACATAGCGCCCCTCGCCCTTACGCGTGAGGTTCGACATCGCACGGATCTCGCCCGTGCCGACCTCCATGAGCACGACCGAGCCCCAGTCGGCATCGCCCAGCTCGAGCTGCCGTTTGAGCGCCGTCTCGGCCACGTCCTGAATGTCGACGTCGAGCGTCGTGACCACGTCGATCCCGTCGACCGGATCGACATTGTCGTCGTCCGGCACCGGCACCTTGAAGCTGCCCGACACGCGCTGCATCAGCACATTGCCGTCCTTACCGCGCAGCTCGTGGTCAAAAGCCCCCTCGACGCCCACCCGGACACCGTCCTCGTTGACAATGCCGATCGTCCTGCGGGCCAGTGAGCCGTGCGGATAGATCCGCTTGTTGATCTGCACCGGGATGAAGCCGCCCCGGTTGGCTCCGAGCCGGAAGAGCGGGAATCGGCTGATCGTCTTTTGTTCCAGATAATTGACTCTGCGCGGCGAGATCAGCGCATAGCGGTTCGAGGCCTTGTGCTGGCGCATGTTGCGGAGCATCGTCCGGTAAGCCGCGCTGCTGCGGTCGCCGAAGAACGACGAGAGGCAGATGGCCAGCGAGTCGACATGGCGGTTGAACACCGAGTCGACGATACCCTGCGCTGCGAAGTCCATCCGGATCTCGAACATCGGTACCGAGGTGGCCAGGATGCGCCCATCGACAGCCAGCACGTCGCCCCGGTCGGCCTCGAGCGTACGGCGCTCGTAGGTGATCCGCGCTGCGCTCCGCTTGAGGTCGGCGCTCTCGGGTCCGTGCTGGATATAGAGGATGCGGGCGATGATCGCCACACCGACCAGGAAGAACAGCGCATAGAGCCACCGCACCCGGACCAGGATACCCCGCTTGATTTCGGAACGCTGTTCGGCCATGGCTATTTATTGATGATCTTGGGGGGCGTGACCGACTCTTCGAGGTCGATCCCCCGGTTCTTCAACTCTTTGAGAATCTCGCTCTGCCGCGTCGCGTTCATGCGGATCGACGAGAGGGTGAGCGATTTGGCGCGTAGCTCCTTGACCTCGGCCGCCAGCCGGTCGTGCTGCGTGTGCAGCTGCTGCATCTTGAACACGTTGGCAATGTAGAGCAGCATCAGGAACGCCAGCAGCAACATGTAGGGGTAGAACTTGCGCACCTCGGCCTTCGACAGGATGCTGCCCGAGAGCAGCGCCCCCACCTGGCGTTTGATCCGCGACGAGGGACGGCGCACCTGCCCGCCCGGCGCACCGTCATCGGTCACGCCCGCCCCGGGGGCGGTGGCGTCACCGCTCCCGTCCGTCTCCGGCGCGGACATATCGTCCGTTTCATTCACGCCGTCCTCCGGCTCTGACCCGGCCTTCGCCCCGGCATACGAGCGGGCGGCACGCTCCCCGCGTACATCGTCCTGCCCGCCGGCAGGCGTCGGCTCTTCGAACGGAGTGTCTTTCATCGTTTGGCTACGGCTCTGAGTTTGGCGCTGCGCGAGCGGGGATTTCCGGCCTGTTCTTCGGCCGAGGGAACCACCGCCTTGCGTGTAATGAGCTCGAACGGCACCTGGGGCCGTCCGTAAAAATCCTTTTCGACCTCGCCGCTGAAGTTCCCGGCCCGGAAGAAGTTCTTGACCAGCCGGTCCTCGAGCGAGTGGTACGAGATCACCACCAGCCGCCCCCCGGGCCGGAGCAGGCGCGCGCTCTGCTCGAGCATCATCCTGAGGGCCTCCATCTCGTGGTTGACCTCGATCCGGATCGCCTGGAACAGCTTCGAGAGGAATTTGTTCTCGTCCTTCTTCGGCGTACAGGGCTTTACGGCCCCGATGAGTCCGCTGATCGTCGTGATCGGCTCCGCAGCCCGGGCCCGGCCGATACAGGCCGCCACTTTGTACGGCGTGTCGATCTCGCCGTACTCGCCCAGCAGGCGGGTCAGCCGTTCGGGATCGTACGTATTGATCACGTCGGCAGCCGTGAAGGTCGCCCGCTGGTTCATCCGCATGTCGAGCGGCGCATCGAAGCGGAACGAGAAGCCCCGCTGCCCCGTGTCGAAATGGTGCGATGAGACGCCAAGGTCGGCCAGTATGCCGTCGACCTGCTCCACCCCCCGCCAGCGCATCTGCCCGCGCACGAAACGGAAATTGCTTTCGACGAGCGTGAAGCGCGGGTCGTCGATCCGGTTGGACGCAGCGTCGCGGTCCTGGTCGAACCCGTACAGCCGGCCCCGCTTGCCCAGCCGCCCGAGGATGCCCCGCGAGTGGCCGCCTCCGCCGAAGGTCAGGTCGATATAGGTCCCGTCGGGACGGATGTCGAGCAGGTCGAGCGAGGGGCCCAGCAGGACGGGCACGTGGTATTCGGTCATGGCAGGCGGTGTAATTCGGGGTAAAGATAATCGATTTCATCCGGAATCCCGGTCTTCGTCGCCGACAAAAATTCGCTGCCGGACATTTTCACGGTCCGGTTGCGGGGTCGCCGGTCTCTCGCTGCAAACGGCGTGTCCCGTTTCTGCCGGATTTTTATTAACTTTGCTTTCAGAACGATCAAAACACCCGAGGCTCATGGCTTCCTCCGACAAACCGCTGAAGGTCGATGTCGCACAGGTCCTGCGCGACAAGAACCCGACGCTGGCCCGGCTCACGCCCGGACTGCTCATCCGCTATCTGCGCCGCATCGTCCACGAGGACGAGGTCAATTACGTGCTGACCCATTTCTCGCACCTGCCGCCGGTCGATTTCGTCCGCGCGACGCTCGGCTACATGCAGATCACTTACGAGGCCCACGGGCTCGGGCGCCTCGACCCGGCCGGGCGCTACCTGTTCGCGTCGAACCACCCCTTCGGCGGCATGGACGGCATGATGCTGGCCGCCGAGGTGAGCGCGCGCTTCGGCGACGTGCGCCTGGTGGTCAACGACCTGCTGATGCACCTGAGGCCGCTGGCCCCGATCTTCGTTCCGGTCAACAAGCACGGGCGACAGAGCAGCGCCTATGCCGAAGCGATGCGGCGCACGTTTGACTCGGCCGTTCCGGTCATCACGTTCCCGGCAGGCCTCTGCTCGCGCCGCCGCAAAGGCGTGGTCCGCGACCTCTGCTGGAAGCCCAGCTTCGTCAAGAAGGCCATCGAGTCGAAGCGCGACATCGTTCCGGTCCATTTCGACGGCCGTCTCTCGGACTTTTTCTATAGGCTCGCGAACCTGCGTACGCGGCTCGGCATCAAGGCCAATATCGAGATGCTCTACCTGGCCGACGAGATGTTCGCCCAGCATGGCCGACACTTCGATATCACCGTGGGCGACCCGATCGGCTGGCAGCGGCTCGCCGACGGCACTCCCGCCCGTACCTGGGCCTTGCGGATCGAGGAAATCGCCTATGGGCTAAAAAAATAACTTGCCGTAAATTCCATGTCTCGAATGTTTTTTTAACTTTGCGGGCACAGCTAAACTAACCACACGATACATGCAACCCGTCATTCCACCGGTCGCGCGCGAGCTGCTCGAACAGGAGCTGACCCCGCAGCGGCTACTGCGCAACACCAATAATGCCAGCAACCAGATCTATGTCATCACGGCCGCCGAATGCCCCCACACGATACAGGAGATCGGCCGGCTGCGCGAGGAGTCGTTCCGCGATGCGGGCGGCGGCACCGGGAACGAGGTCGACATCGACGAACTCGACACGGTCGAAGGCGGTTATAAGCAACTCATCGTCTGGGACCCGGGCGACAAAGAGATCGTCGGCGGCTACCGCTATACCATCTCGCACACGACCCATCCCCGATATATGTCGACCGAGCACTACTTCCGCTTCAACGACAATTTCCGCGAGAAGTACCTGCCCTGGACCATCGAGCTGGGGCGCTCGTTCGTCCAGCCCCTTTATCAGGGCACGCGTTCGAATCCCAAGGGTATCTACGCGCTCGACAACCTTTGGGACGGACTCGGGGCGCTGATCGTCCGGAATCCCGACATGCGCTACTTCCTGGGTAAGGTGACCATGTATGGCGATTACAACCGCGAGGCGCGCAACAAGCTGATCTACTTCCTGCGCAAGTATTTCTCCGACACCGAGAACCTCGTCACGCCGCTCTATCCGATCGATCTCGAGATGGATGAGGAGCAGCTCGCAGCCCTGTTCACCGGGGGAAGTTTCGCAGAGGACTACAAGATACTCGTCCGCGAGGTGCGCGGCCACCAGGAGAACGTACCCCCGCTGATCAACTCGTACATGAACCTCTCGCCGTCGATGCGCGTATTCGGCACCGTGGTCAATCCCGACTTCGGCAATGTCGAGGAGACCGGTATCCTGATCACGATCGCCGATATCTATCCGAAGAAATCGGAACGGCACACCAAGATGAAATAAGCGGAGGCAGTCCCGTATGGCTGACCGGCTGCCACGCAGCGCAATTCCCGGGCCGACCGGGTCCCGTCCGTCGTATCATAATGTGCTGGATGCCTTCCCGGGCGGGTTGTCCGTCTCAGCGTCAGGAACTCGTTGAGTCGGGGTGGCCTGCCGCTATGGGTGCCGAATCCTGTGGCATGGGCTTTCCGCAAATGGGGTAAGGGGCGGCAGGCCTGTCCGGAGAGTGGCTGCACATCTCCTGAATCCGTGCGATATGACTGGCATTCAGTCGCCTGGGCTGGGGGTGGTGGCTTGTGTCTGACGAACGATAGGCCGGGGTGCGAGTGGCGATGGCTTCCGGGAGGAGCTTGCTATCACCCGGACGAAACGGGGTTGTGCTGGATGAGAAGCGGTAGGCGTCTGTGAGTCCTTAGGCGGCGAGGGTAACGGCTGTTCGATGAGGGAGTGATCGATCATTTGCATAGCATGTAATGGCGGGGGCGTCGCTCCCGGTAAAAACGGAATAGCATGAACATCGTTGTATTGACGGGAAGCCCGCACAAGAAGGGCACGTCGGCGCTGCTGGCCGATGAGTTTGTCCGCGGGGCGAAACAGGCGGGGCACAAGGTGCTGCGCTTCGACGCGGCGTTCGAGAAGGTGAAGCCCTGCAAGGCTTGCGACCACTGCCGCAGGCATAACGGGGAGTGTACGCATAACGATGCGATGGAGGATCTGAATCCCGGGCTGATCGGGGCCGATCTGGTCGTGTTCGTGACGCCGCTCTACTATTTCGGGATGACAGCGCAGCTCAAACGGGTGGTCGATCGCTTCTATGCGATCAACGCCGCGCTGCGTAGCGCGCCGAAGCGGGCTATGTTGCTGGCTACCGGGGCCGACGATGAGGCCCCGGCCATGGAGGCGCTCGTAGGCCATTACCGGGCGATATGCCGCTACCTGGGATGGAAAGATGCCGGAGCCGTGCTGGCGCTCGGGGTGGGGGTACGCAAGGATATCGAGCAGACTGCATTTCCGCAGCAGGCCTACGAGCTCGGCGCGTCGCTATAGCGGACCGGAGGGGGCCGGTGGTTTTCCGGCGGGGCGGAGCTGATCTCCGATGTACTCCAATATGATTGTGCCGTGCGAGTCGGGTACGTTCGGCTCATGGCGATCCGTCCGCAGGCGATGTCTGCCCGGGGTGTTCTTCCCGGCGGCTTCGATCCTGTTCCGAAAGGGAGGGGGCAGCCATCCGGCTGCCCCCTCCCTTTCGGTTGATAGTGCGTTACATCCTCTCGGGAACGTCGATGCCGAGCAGCTTCATGCCCGAGGCGATCACACGGCTCACCTCGGCCGAGAGCGTCAGGCGTGCCTGCTTGAGCGCCGCGTCCTCCTCGCGCAGGATCGGCGTGTCGTGATAGAAGCCGTTGAACTGCTTGGCCAGATCATAGACGTAGTTGCCGATGATCGAAGGCGAGTAGGTCTCACCGGCCTGGCGCACGACGGCCGGATATTCGGCCAGTTGCTTGATGAGGTCGGTCTCGGCCGTCGAGAGCGCCACATCCGCGGGCAGCTTATCCGTCACGGTGACGCCTGCCGCGGCGCCCTTGCGCAACAGCGAGCGAATACGTGCGTAGGTGTACTGGTTGAACGGCCCCGTATTGCCGTTGAAGTCGATCGACTCGCGCGGATCGAACAGCATGGTTTTCTTGGGATCGACCTTCAGGATAAAATACTTGAGCGCGCCGAGGCCGATCGTCCGGCAGATCGCGTCGGCCTCTTCGGGCGTGCACTCGTCGAGCTTGCCCAGCTCCTGCGACATCTCGCGGGCCGTGGCGACCATCCCTTCGATCAGGTCGTCGGCATCGACCACGGTGCCCTCGCGCGACTTCATCTTACCCTCGGGCAGCTCGACCATGCCGTACGAGAGGTGGTAGATGTGCTCGGCCCATGAGCGGCCCAGCTTGCCGAGGATCAGCTTGAGCACCTGGAAGTGGTAGTTCTGCTCGTTGCCCACCACATAGATCATATCGTCGAGCTTGTACTCGGCAAAGCGCTGCGAGGCGGTACCCAGGTCCTGCGTCATGTAGACCGAGGTGCCGTCGCCGCGCAGCAGCAGCTTCTGGTCGAGACCGTCCGAAGCGAGGTCGATCCAGACCGAGCCGTCGTCCTTGCGGAAGAAGACGCCTTGCTCCAGGCCCTCCTCGACGAGGCTCTTACCGAGCAGGTAGGTGTTCGACTCATAATAAACCTTGTCGAAATCGACGCCCAGCGCCTTGTACGTTACGTCGAAGCCGTCGTAGACCCAGCCGTTCATCGTCTGCCAGAGGCCATAGACCTCGGGGTCCTTGGCCTCCCACTTGCGGAGCATATCCTGCGCCTCGACGATGATCGGAGCGCTGCGCTTGGCCTCCTCCTCGCTCATGCCGCCGGCCATGAGCTCCTTGACCTCGGCCTTATAGTGCTTGTCGAACTCGACGTAGTATTTACCCACGAGGTGGTCGCCCTTCATGCCGCTCGATGCGGGGGTCTCTCCGCCGCCGAACTTCCGCCATGCCAGCATGCTCTTGCAGATGTGGATGCCGCGGTCGTTCACGAGGTTGACCTTGATGACGTTGTGGCCGTTGGCCTTGAGTATCTGGGCCACCGAGTAGCCGAGCAGGTTGTTGCGGATGTGCCCCAGGTGGAGCGGCTTGTTGGTGTTGGGCGACGAGTACTCGACCATCACCGTGCGGCCCGTAGGCGCGGCCTGCCCGTAGGCCGGGTTGGCCATGATCTCGTCGAGGCGCGCGGCCCAGAACGAGGGGGCGAGCGAGAGGTTGAGGAAGCCCTTGACCACGTTGAAGCCGCTGATCTCGGGGGTCGAGGCGGCAAGCGTTTCGCCGATGGCCTGGGCGGTCTGCTCGGGCCCCTTGCGGCTCGTCTTGAGCAGCGGGAAAACGACGAGCGTGAAGTCGCCCGCAAACTCCTTGCGGGTTTTCTGTATCTGGATCAGTTCGGGAGCGACCGGGCCGTAAAGCGAAGCGATGGCGGCCGCGATCCGCTCTTCGAGGAATTTTTCGATGTTCATGGTTGTATCGGATTGCTTATTTCAGGCAAATGTACATATTTTTTGTCAATTGCCGACCGCCGTGCAGGCTGGCGGGCAGGCGGTCCGGAAATAATCGGGGCGCGGGGCGGCGCTTCGCCTGTTTTTTTGTAATTTTGCAGGACGATAATATGATCCTGTGATGAAAAAATGGACTTTGACGCTGCTGATGGCGCTGGCCGCCGCAGTGGCTTGCGGGCAGTCGTCCGCCAGGGACGAGATCGTAGCGTATTTGCAAGCCGAAGGGTATGTGCCGACGGTCGACGACGACGGCGATATCCTGTTCAAGATCGAGGGCAAGGCTTATTACATCTCGAGCGAGTATGACGAGGATTATGAGCTGTACTATATCAAGCTGTTCATGAACCTCTACTCGGACGATGTCACGATGGAGCGTGCTCTGGTGAGCTGCAACGCGATCAATCAGGGCTACAAGCTCATCCGATGCTATGCGGTGCAGGACACCGGCGGGACGGAGGGGCGTATCTACTATTCGGTCTCGGCGGCATCCTTCGTGAAGTCGGCCAAGGAGTTCCTGCAGAGCTACCCGTGGATGCTGAGTTGTGTGCAGACCGGACGCGAGAAGCTGATCGACGAGCTGAACGACTAACGGAGAACGCATGAAGATTGGAGACCTCGACCTGGGGGCGAAGCCGCTCTTTCTGGCACCGATGGAGGACGTGACCGACCCGTCGTTCCGCTATATGTGCAAGCGTTACGGCGCCGATGTGATGTACACCGAGTTCATCCCGGCCGACGGGCTGATCCGCGATGCGGCCAAGGCTGTTGCGAAACTCAGCATATTCGACTACGAGCGGCCCATCGGCATTCAGATCTACGGACACGAGATCGAGCCGATGGTCGAGGCGGCGCGGGTGGCTGCGGCGGCCGGACCCGAGATCGTCGATATCAACTTCGGTTGTCCGGTCAAGAAGATCGCCGGGCGCGGCGCCGGGAGCGGGATGATGCGCGACGTGCCGAAGATGGTCGAGATGACGCGGCGTATCGTGGAGGCCGTCGACCGCCCGGTGACGGTCAAAACGCGGCTCGGCTGGGACGAGGAGTCGAAAAACATTGTCGAGATCGCCGAGCGGCTCCAGGACGTAGGGATCGCGGCGCTGACGATCCACGGGCGCACGCGGAGCCAGATGTACCGCGGCGAAGCCGACTGGACGCTGATCGGCGAGGTGAAGCGCAACCCGCGCATGACGATCCCCGTCATCGGCAACGGCGACATCAACTCGCCGGAGCGTGCTGCCGAGGCGTTCGACCGCTATGGGGTCGACGGGGTGATGATCGGCCGGGCGACTTACGGACGGCCGTGGATCTTCCGCGAGATCAGGCACTACCTCACCACAGGCGAGCTGCTGCCCCAGCCTTCGGTGCGTGAGCGGGTCGAGCTGGCTAAGCTCCACTTCGAGAAGTCGTTGGAGTTCAAGGGCCCGAAGGGGGGCGTGCTGGAGATTCGCCGCCACTTCTCGACCTACTTCAAGGGGCTGCCCGATTTCAAGGCGACGCGGCTCAAACTCGTGACGCTGTTCGATCCCGACGAGATCGTCGCCACGCTCGACCAGGTGGCCGAGCAGTGGGGCGATTATGACGTGTCGGCGGACGTTCCCCCTTCGCTCTCGCATGACCTGTAAGCGTGGAGTTGATGGCGGGTACCGAGGACCGGATCGAGGCGGTATGACCGGCCGGGGAGGGAGTCGGAAGGTGTTGGGGCCCAGGGGTATGTGTATGAGGACCGTTCGGCTCTGGGTACCATGTCCCGGGCGGGTGCTGCCGCCTTTCCTAAATCCCACTATTGGAGCATCTTCTTGCCGGTTCCCTTTCGTGTAAGGCTTTTTGCCCGTCCCCATACAGGACGGTTGCTCCGGCGACGTGGGCCTTGGTCTTCTGAATCCAGATATGCGGCCCGGCCCCACGGCCCTGGGGCCGGGCCGATGCAGGGGGAGGGGGCGGTATATAGGGGCGTGACCGGGATAGCTGACGCAAGTGGCCCGGAAGGGGTGGGACGGTAGCGGTTCTGCCCGGCTAATATTTATATTTGCCTTTCCACCATGCCCGGAGGCGCTGGGCGATCGTTTGCTCCTGCGGGTTGTTCTGCGGCTTGTAGAATTTCCGGCCCTCGAGGCCCTCGGGCAGGAACTCCTGCTCGGCGAAGTTACCCTCGAAATCGTGTGCATACTTGTAGTCCTTGCCGTAGCCGATGTTTTTCATCAGGCTGGTCGGCGCGTTGCGGATGTGCAGCGGTACGGGGCGGTCGGTGGTGTCCTTGCCGACGAGCGCCATCGCCTCGCCGATGGCCTGGTAGGCCGAGTTGCTCTTGGGGCTGGTGGCCAGGTAGATCGTTGCCTCGGAGAGCGGGATACGTCCTTCGGGCATGCCGATCTTATGCACCGTGTCGAAGCAGGCGTTGGCCAGCAGCAGCGCATTGGGATTGGCCAGCCCGATATCCTCGGCGGCGAGGATCACCAGCCGCCGGGCGATGAACTTGGGGTCTTCGCCCCCGGCGAGCATGCGGGCCAGGTAGTAGACCGCCGCGTTGGGGTCGCTGCCGCGGATCGACTTGATGAAGGCCGAGATCACATCGTAGTGCTGTTCGCCGTTCTTGTCATAGAGGGCGATGTTCTGCTGCAAAGCATCGGTCACCGTCTGGTCGTTGATCTCTATCGCCCCGTCGGTCGCCCCGGCCAGGATATCGAGGATGTTGAGCAACTTGCGCGCGTCGCCGCCCGAGAAGCGGAACAGCGCGGCCGTGTGCTCCACCTTGACGCCCCGTTCGCGGAGCACCGTGTCCTGTGTGACGGCCCGGTCGAGCAGTGTTTGCAGGTCGGCCTCCTCCATGGCCTTGAGGATATAGACCTGGCAACGCGAGAGCAGCGGTGAGATCACCTCGAACGACGGATTCTCGGTCGTGGCGCCGATCAGCGTCACGATGCCCTGCTCGACGGCGCCGAGCAACGAATCCTGCTGTGACTTGTTGAAGCGGTGGATCTCGTCGATGAACAGGAACGGGGGCGGCGTGTTGAAGAACTGGACCTTGCGGGCCTGCTCGATCACCTCGCGCACGTCCTTGACGCCCGAGTTGATGGCTGAGAGCGTGTAGAAGGGGCGGTCGAGCGCCGTGGCGACGAGCTTGGCGAGCGTCGTCTTGCCGACGCCCGGCGGGCCCCAGAGGATGAACGAGGGGACGTTGCCCGTCTCGATGAACTTGCGGAACACGCCGCGCTCGCCGACCAGATGGGCCTGGCCGATGTAGTCGTCGAACGTACGCGGGCGCAGCCGCTCGGCAAGAGGGATATGGTTCGGTGTACTCATCGTAGCAAAGATAGTGAAAGCCGCGGGCAATCGTGCGGGCTCGCACGCAAAAGATTGCCGAGGCGCATCCTGTCTTATGTAAAGATAGTGAAAGCCGCGGGCAATCGTGCGGACTCGCACGCAAAAGATCGCCGGGCGCATCCTGTCTTCCGCAAAGATACGCCTGTACCCGCAGTTTCGGGGCCGCTTTCGTGTGGCCGGGCCGATTTTTCGGGCGGCCTGCCCAAGTGTCCGGCCTGCCGTGCCGGCCGGAAAAAGCATCGGATATGTACCGGTCCGGCGGCGGATTTCGTATCTTTGCTTGTACAAACGGGAAGGATTATGAAAAAGATCGGGATACTTTCGGATACGCACGGCTGGTTCGACGATACGCTGCGGCGTTTCTTCGCCGATGTCGACGAGCTGTGGCACGCAGGCGACATCGGGTCGATCGAGCTGGCCGACCAGATCGCGGCGTTCAAGCCGCTGCGGGCCGTGTACGGCAATATCGACGGCGGGGCGACGCGGTTGGCCTACCATAAGTTCGATGCGTTCGACTGCGAGCAGGTGCACGTGCTGATGACCCATATCGGGGGGTATCCCGGGCGGTACGACGGTGAGGCGTATGCGCGTATCGTGCACGACCGGCCCCGGCTTTTCGTCTGCGGTCATTCGCACATCCTCAAGGTGCAGTTCGACCCGAAGCTCTCGATGCTCTGCATCAATCCAGGAGCGGCGGGTGTGAGCGGCTTCCATCATGTGCGGACCGCCGTGCGCCTGGCGATCGACGGCAACGAGATCGGCGACCTGGAGGTCGGCGAGTGGCCGAGGCCGCGCCGGCAGCCGTCCGACCGGTAAAATAAATGGTGTGCTCAGGACGTTATTCTCCCAGTACATTTTGGAGGAATAAACTATGCAGAGCAGACCATCAAGAACCCTGGAACAGATACTCGAGCAGAGCCGCAGCGACGTACAGCGTTACGGCGAGCGCTGCCTGAGCATCGACCATATCTTCCTGGCCATTCTCAGGGAGAATCACTCCCATGCGACATACATCCTTCGCAAGATGTTGAAGGAGTGGGAAATTCACCAGATCCGTACACGGATCGAGCGCGAGCTGAGCAAGCCCGGGCCGGCGGTGTGCGGCGAGGCCGATGAAAAGAAATTTTACGATACGCTCCACACGCGACTCTCGCTGCTCACCGAGGGCGACGTCGGTGTGGCCGGCCGGACGATCAACACCGGACACCTGCTGTTGGCCGTCGTACGCGACCGCAAGCTTGTGTCGGCTCGTGTGCTCGAGTCATACAACGTGACCGAAAAGAGCATACTCGATTACCTCAGGCAGCTGCCCGAGGATGAGGACTTTTATGAAGACCTGCAGGCGCTTGACGAGGCGGCCGGACAGCCCGGCGAGCAGGACGACGACGATTACTATGTGGCTGACCGCAACAGCCGTAGTCGCCAGTTACCGGCGCGTCAGGGCAGCGATGCCACGGCACTGCTCGAGAAGTTCGGGGTCGACCTGACGCGGGCGGCCGCCGAAGGACGTCTCGATCCGGTGGTGGGCCGCACGCACGAGATCGAGCGGCTGATCCAGATCCTGGGACGCCGTAAGAAGAACAATCCCGTACTGATCGGCGAGGCCGGCGTGGGCAAGAGCGCGATCGTCGAGGGCCTGGCCCTGCGCATCGTACAGAAGGACGTGCCTTATACGCTGCGCGGCAAGGTCGTCTTTTCGCTCGACATCGCCTCGCTCGTGGCGGGGACCAAGTACCGGGGGCAGTTCGAGGAGCGCATCAAGATGCTGCTCACCACGCTGGCCGACCATCCCGAGATCATCCTGTTCGTCGATGAGATCCACACGATCGTCGGGGCCGGGAGCACGCAGGGGACGCTCGATACGGCCAACATCCTGAAGCCGGTGCTGGCCCGGGGCGAGTTGCAGTGCATCGGGGCGACGACGCTCGCCGAGTACCGCGAGTTCATCGAGAGCGACAGCGCGCTCGAACGTCGCTTCCAGAAGATCCTGGTCGAGCCGACCGGGCGTGACGAGACGGTGCAGATCCTGCGTAACATCAAGGCGCAGTACGAGCAGCACCACTATGTGCAGTATACCGATGCGGCGCTCGAGGCCTGTGTCGCGCTCACGGACCGCTATATCACCGACCGGCACTTTCCCGACAAGGCGATCGACATTCTCGACGAGGCGGGTGCCAAGTCGCATGTGGAGAACCTCAGGGTGCCCGATGAGATCGTGGCGCTCGAGGCCGAGGCCGAGATGGTGGCCGGGCACAAGCGGCAGGCGATCGCCGACCAGGAGTACGAGCGGGCGGCCGATTTCCGCAACCGAGAGATGGCGCTGCGTATCCGGCTGGTCGAGGTGCGTGCTGAGTGGACGCGCAGTATGCGCGAGCATCCGCTCGTGATCGATGCCGAGCAGATCGAGCAGGTCGTGGCCTCCGTAACGGGAGTGCCCGTCGAGCGAGTGTCGCAGGGCGAGCGCGGCAAGCTGCGCGAGATGAAGCAGCATCTGGGCGGCCTGGTGGTCGGTCAGGATGAGGCGGTGTACAAGGTGGCGCGGGCGATCCAGCGCAGCCGGACGGGGCTCAAGGACCCGAACAAGCCGATCGGCGTCTTCCTGTTCGTCGGGCCGACCGGTGTGGGTAAGACACACCTTGCGAAGGAGCTGGCCCGCTGGCTGTTCGACCGCGACGATGCACTGATCCGCGTCGATATGAGCGAGTACTCGGAGAAGCACAACGTGAGCCGGTTGATCGGCTCGCCCCCGGGCTATGTGGGTTATTCGGAGGGCGGACAGCTCACCGAGAAGGTGCGGCGCCATCCCTATTCGGTCCTGTTGTTCGACGAGATCGAAAAGGCGCATCCCGATATTTTCAACGTGATGCTGCAAATTTTCGACGACGGGCAGCTCACCGACGGGCTCGGCCGTAAGGTCGATTTCCGCAATACGATCATCATCATGACCTCGAACGTCGGGTCGAGGAACGTGGCGCAGTTCGGTAACGTGATGGGTTACAACACCTCGAACAAAGCCGGCGTTGCCTCTGCCAATAAGGAGTCGATCTACCGCAAGTCGCTCGGACAGACCTTTGCTCCCGAGTTCCTGAACCGGATCGACGACATCGTGATCTTCAACTCGCTCGATGAGGGTGATGTGCGGCGGATCGTCGATCTTGAGTTCGAGCAGCTCAACCGCCGCGTGGTCGAGCTGGGTTACAGGCTCTCGATCAGCGACGAGGCCAAGGCCGCGCTCGTTAAAAAGGGGTACGAGCCCTGTTACGGGGTGCGGTCGCTCAAGCGGACCTTGTTAGACCATGTCGAGGAGCCGCTGGCCGAGCTGATCGTCGACGGCGAACTCGCCGAGGGCGACAGTGTCGAGGTGGGGTGCTGCGATGAGCGGATCAACCTGCAGGTCAATAAATAGCCGGGATCGCATGGTTGCCGCAGGCATACACAGTGGCGGAGGAAGATCGCATCCGTCGGGAATGGTCGGGGCGGGCAGCCCGGCGCGGGATGGGCGAGGGCCGTATCCGGGGAATCCCGCGGGTTGTGGAGTCTATCGGCCGGGCAGGTGAATGCCGTCCGGCATGAAGGCGTGTGGCCCGCATGGATCGCCGGGCGAGAGGGTCGGGGTTGCCAGCCGCATGGATATGAAAAGCGAGGGGAGGCGCAACCGCACCTCCCCTCGCTTTATTGCGTAGACGGTTAACCGTAAATCTCTTTCTTGGCGGCCTTGAGCGTGTTCTTCATCAGCGAAATGATGGTCATCGGGCCGACACCCCCCGGGACGGGCGTGATGTAGCTGCACTTGGGGGCTACTTCGTCGAATTTGACGTCGCCCAGCAGCTTCCATCCGCTCTTGGTCTTGTCGCTCGGCACGCGCGTGATGCCCACGTCGATCACCACGGCGCCCGGCTTGACCATGTCGGCCGTGACGAACTCGGCCGAGCCCAGGGCGGCGATCACGATGTCGGCGGCGGCCACGGTCTCCTTCAGGTCCTTGGTCCGGCTGTGGCAGAGCGTGACGGTGCAGTCCCAGCCCTTCTGCGAGAGCAGGTTGGCGATCGGGCGCCCCACGATGTTGCTGCGGCCCACCACGGCGCAGGTCTTGCCGGCCGTGTCGATCTTGTAGTATCGGAGCAGCTCGAGGATCCCGTCGGGCGTGGCGGGCAGGTATGAGGGCAGGCCGCTGATCATACGGCCCGTGTTGACCGGGTGGAAGCCGTCGACGTCCTTGCGCGGATCGATGGCCTCGATCACTTTCTGCTCCGAGATATGTTTGGGGAGCGGCAACTGGACGATAAATCCATCCACGTCGTCCCGCTTATTGAGGCGGTCGATCTCGGCGAGCAGCTCCGCCTCGGTCGTCTCCTCGGGAAGGCGCAGCACGGTCGAGCGGAAGCCCACCTCGCCGCAGCATTTCTCCTTATGTCCCACATAGGTCTGGCTCGCGCCGTCGTTACCCACCAGGATAGCCACCAGATGGGGGGCCGGGCGTCCCGCGGCGACGATCTCGCTTACTTCGGCGGCGATCTCCCGCTTCAGGCTGTTGGCCACCTCTTTTCCGTCAATCAGGTTCATATCGTTGTGTCTTTGGATTATCTGCGAAGTTTGGGAATGCCGCCGCCGGCCACGCTTTTCATCATCTTGCGCATGTCTTCGAACTGCTTCAAAAGGCGGTTCACGTCCTGCACCGTCGTGCCGCTGCCGGCCGCGATGCGGGCCTTGCGGCTGCCGTTGATGATCGAGGGGTTCTCGCGCTCGGCGGGGGTCATCGAGTAGATGATCGACTCGGTCTGCTTGAACACGTCGTCACTGATCTCGACGTTCTTGAGCGCCTTCCCGACGCCGGGGATCATCGAAGCGAGGTCCTTGAGGTTACCCATCTTCTTGATCTGGCCGATCTGAGTGAGGAAGTCGTTGAAGTTGAACTGATCCTTGACCAGCTTTTTCTTGAGCTTGCGGGCTTCCTGCTCGTCGTACTGCTCCTGCGCCTTCTCGACCAGCGACACGATGTCGCCCATGCCGAGGATTCGGTCGGCCATACGCTCGGGGTGGAACACCTGCAGCGCGTCCATCTTCTCGCCCGAGGAGATGAACTTGAGCGGCTTGTCGACCACCGCGCGGATCGAGATGGCCGCGCCGCCGCGGGTATCGCCGTCGAGCTTGGTGAGTACCACGCCGTCGAAATCGAGGCGGCGGTTGAACTCGCGCGCCGTGTTGACGGCGTCCTGGCCGGTCATCGAATCGACCACGAAGAGCGTCTCGCCGGGATTCACTGCCTTCTTGATCGCGGCGATCTCGTCCATCATCTGCTGATCGACAGCCAGACGGCCCGCCGTATCGACGATGACCGTGTTGATGTGGTTGGCCCGTGCGTGGCGGATCGCGTTCTCGGCGATCTCGACGGGGTTTTTGTTACCCTCCTCGGTGTAGACCTCGACGCCGATCTGCGTGCCGAGCACCTTGAGCTGGTCGATGGCGGCCGGCCGGTAGACATCGCCCGCCACGAGCAACACCTGGCGCCCCTTCTTGCTCTTGAGGTGGCTGGCCAGTTTCCCAGAGAACGTGGTCTTACCCGAACCCTGGAGACCGGCGATCAGGATAACGGCCGGGTTGCCCTCGAGCCGGATGTCGGTCATCGTGCCGCCCATCAGCGCGGCCAGCTCGTCGCGTACGATCTTGGTCATCATCTGGCCCGGCTTGACGGCCTTGAGCACGTCGGCACCCAGCGCCTTCTGCTTGACGTCGTCGGTGAAGGTCTTGGCCACCTTGTAGTTGACGTCGGCATCGACCAGCGCGCGGCGGATCTCCTTGAGCGTCTCGGCGACGTTGATTTCGGTGATCTTGCCCTCGCCCTTTAGTATTTTAAACGAACGTTCGAGTTTGTCGGTCAGGTTTTCAAACATGGTGTTGCTGAATTTCGGTTTGACGGCAAAGATAGGGAAAGCCGGGCGGCAAGCCAAACTTGTTCGGGCTTGTCTGAGGCATATCCTATACAAGACAGTGATCGGTGAGAGCAGATCGATAGAAAACTTGTTTTCCTAAAGATTGCCGAACCGCATCTTATTTTCTGCAAAGATACGAATTTGTTTCTGAAATCCGGCGGCCATGATCGGTGAATTTCAGGGGCGAGCCTGTGTCCCGGCTGTGCCTGATCCGGTGTGCCCGGCAGATGAAAGAGGCTGACCCGCAACGGGCCAGCCTCTTGAAACAGATGCGCGGACGCGATCAGCTTCCGAGGAAGCCGAGCAGTACGCCGGCTGCCACGGCGCTGCCGATCACACCGGCCACGTTGGGACCCATGGCGTGCATCAGCAGGTAGTTGGTGCGGTCGTACTTGATACCCACATCCTGCGATACACGTGCAGCGGCCGGCACGGCCGAGACCCCGGCGTTACCGATCAGCGGGTTGATCTTGTTGCCCGGCTTGAGAAAGAGGTTGAGGATCTTGACGTACATCACGCCGCCGAACGTGGCGATCACGAACGAGATGGCGCCGAGGAAGAAGATACCCAGCGACTTGGCAGTCAGGAAGGTCGTCGCCTGAGTCGAGGCGCCCACCGTAAGGCCGATCAGGATCGTCACGATGTCGATCAGCGGGCCGCCGGCCGTTACGGCCAGACGGCGCGTCACGCCGCTCTCCTTGAGCAGGTTGCCCAGGAACAGCATACCCAGCAGCGGAAGGCCCGAGGGCACGAGGAAAGCCGTGAGCAACAGGCCGATGATCGGGAAGAGGATCTTCTCGAGCTGCGACACCGGACGGGGCGGCTTCATGCGGATCAGGCGCTCCTTCTTGGTGGTGAGCAGGCGCATCACGGGCGGCTGGATCAGCGGTACGAGAGCCATGTACGAGTAGGCCGAGATGGCGATGGCACCCATCATGTCGGGGGCCAGTTTCGACGAGAGGAAGATGGCGGTCGGACCGTCGGCGCCGCCGATGATGGCGATGGCACCCGACTCGGCGGCCGTATAGCCCAGTTGCAGCGCAATGATGTAGGCGCCGAAGATACCGAGCTGGGCGGCGGCGCCCACGGTCATCAGCTTCGGGTTCGAGATCAGCGCCGAAAAGTCGGTCAGCGCCCCGATGCCGAGGAAGATCAGCGGCGGGTAGATGCCTTTGACCACGCCGAAATAGAGGTAGTTGAGCACGGTGCCGTCCTCGTAGATACCTACCTCCATGCCGGGGTAGAACGGGATGTTGCCCACCAGGATGCCGAAGCCGATCGGAACGAGCAGCATCGGCTCGAACTTGAAGCGGATCGCCAGGAAGATGAAGAAACAGCCCACCAGGATCATGGCGAGGTGCCCCCACGTGACGTTGGCGAAGCCCGTGAAGCCGATGAACTCCCGGATGTTGTCTCCCATGAAGGAGAGAAAACCAGTATTTGCTACTTCTGCCAGCATAGTTATCCGATGATTAGCAGGACATCGCCTTCCAAGACGGAATCGCCCTTGTTAACTTTGATTTCACGTACGACGCCGGCTCTGTCCGAGTCGATGTTGTTCTCCATCTTCATGGCTTCGAGCACCAGCAGGCGCTGCCCGACGGCGACCGTGTCGCCCACCTTGACCTGCAGGTCGAGGATCACGCCCGGCAGCGGGCTTTTGACGGCTCCGGCGCCCGCACCGGCCGGCGCCGAGGTCTTGGCCACGGCCGGATGGGCGTCGGTCGACGGAACAGCTACGCTCTGCACGAGCTTCGGCGTTTTGGTGGCCTTGGGTGCTTTGCCGTCGATCTCGACCTCGTACTCGGCACCGTTGACCGAGACGTTCGCGGTGTTGTCCTCGATGTTGTTGATCTCGACGACGTATTCACTTCCGTTGATTTTAAACTTATAGCTCTTCATGGATCATCTTATTTTTTGTTGGGTAACTGGCGGAGCCCGTAGATCTTGGAGCTCCACGGCGAGTATGCCTTGGCCGTGCGGTTGAACGTCAGCACGGTCGACTCAATGTCGTGCAGGTCGTTCTCGTACTGGTAGAGCGCCAGGCCGATGGCCGCGATCTCGTCGCTGGTGAGCGCGTCGCCCTTCCTGGCTGCGACGGCCGGTGCGGCGCCCTGGGAAGCCTTGGATCGGATCTCCTTGCGGCGTGCGATGCCGACACTGATCTTACCCAGCGTGCGGAAGATCAGATAGAGGCAGAGCAGCGCGGTGAACACCACCGACATCGCAGTGATGGCCATGCCGACGCCCGAGGGGTCCATCTGGCGGAACAGCTCGTGGTGCGGGACCTTTTCCTCCAGCTCGTTGGTCGCGCGCGGCGTGGTCATCTTCAGCTTGGTGAAGACGATCTTGCCGTCGGCGTCCTCGATCCGGCCCATCGAGATGTCGGGTTCCTGGTCGGCGACGTTGTACATGACCGAGTCGATCGCGGTGCCTTTGCCGCTGGCGTCCAGCAGCGCGATGTAGCCGGTCTGGTCGAGCGTGAAGTTGGTGTGGAACACGCCCTTGGTGGCAGAGCCGTCGCAGAAGAATATCATGTAGTCCTGCGGACCGAGCACGGTCCGTGCGTCTCCTTTCGGGATACGGTAGGTCAGCGTTTTATCGCCCCGCTTGACGGTCAGGTAAGCACCCCCGAGGTTGACCTTGGCATGGCCCGAGTTATAAAGCTCGATCCACCCGATACGCTTGCCGTAGTCGTCCTCGTAGTTGTCGACGTTCTTGACCAGGATCTCGTTGATGCGCACATCGCGGATGTTCTGGGCAAAGCCGGCCGCCGCCAGGAGCAGGAAGAGTCCTAAAAACAGTGATTTCTTCATGCTACAACGGAATGTTTGAGTGCTTCTTGGCAGGGTTCGACAATTTCTTGGTCGCGAGCGATTGCAGCGCGCGGATGATGCGGAAGCGCGTGTTGCGCGGCTCGATCACGTCGTCGATGTAGCCGTACTTGGCGGCCACGTACGGGTTGGCGAACTTGTCGCGGTACTCGGCCTCCTTCTCGGCCTTGAATTTGGCCTGCTCCTCGGGGTCGGTCACTGCGGCGATCTCTTTCGACGAGAGTACCTCGATGGCGCCCGAGGGGCCCATGACAGCGATCTCGCCCGTCGGCCACGCGTAATTGATGTCGCCGCGCAGGTGCTTGGAGCTCATCACGCAGTAGGCGCCGCCGTAGGCTTTGCGCAGGATGATCGTGATCTTGGGCACCGTGGCCTCGCCGTATGCGAACAGCAGCTTGGCGCCGTGGATGATGATGCCGCCGTACTCCTGGGCCGTGCCGGGCAGGAAACCGGGAACGTCGACCAGTGTGACGATCGGAATGTTGAACGCGTCGCAGAAGCGTACGAAGCGGGCGGCCTTGCGCGAGGCGTTGATGTCGAGCACGCCGGCCAGGTACTTGGGCTGGTTGGCGATGATGCCGACGCTCTGGCCGTTGAACCGGGCGAAGCCGGTCACGATGTTGGGCGCGAACAGGCGCTGGCTCTCGAGGAACTCGCCGTTGTCGACGATGGCGTGGATCACGTCGAGCACGTCGTACGGCTTGTTCGGGTTGTCGGGGATCAGGTCGTTCAGCGCGTCCTCGAGGCGGTCGATGCTGTCCGTGCAGACGGCCAGCGGGGCGTCCTCGAGGTTGTTCTGCGGCAGGTAGCTGATCAGCTTGCGGATCAGCGCCAGGCCGTCCTCCTCGCTATCGGTCACGAAGTGGGCCACGCCGCTCTTGGCCGCGTGGATCGACGCGCCGCCGAGCTGCTCCTGGGTCACCTCTTCGCCCGTGACGGTTTTGACGACCTTGGGGCCGGTCACGAACATGTAGCTGATACCCTTGCTCATCACGATGAAGTCGGTGAGGGCGGGCGAGTATACGGCGCCGCCGGCGCAGGGGCCGAAGATGGCCGAGATCTGCGGGATCACGCCCGAGGCGAGGATGTTGCGCTGGAAGATCTCGGTGTAGCCGCTCAGGCTGTTGACGCCCTCCTGGATGCGCGCTCCGCCCGAGTCGTTGATGCCGATCAGCGGGGCGCCCATCTTCATGGCCATGTCCATGACCTTGCAGATCTTGTTGGCGAACGCTTCGGAAAGCGAGCCGCCGAAGACGGTGAAGTCCTGGGCGAAGACATAGACCAGGCGGCCGTCGACCGTGCCGTAGCCGGTGATCACGCCGTCGCCGTAATAGGTCTCCTTGTCGATGCCGAAGTTCGTGCAACGGTGGGTGACGAACATGTCGAACTCCTCGAAGCTGCCCTCGTCGAGGAACATTTCGATGCGCTCACGGGCCGTCAGCTTGCCTTTCTTATGCTGGGAGTCGATGCGTTTCTGCCCGCCGCCGAGCTTGGCTTCGTCGCGCCGGCGGATCAGATCCTGTATTTTTTCTTTGTTGTCGTTCATCGTGTCGGTGGATTACTTGTTCTTATCTTCGCAAAGTTCGGTCAGCACGCCGCAGGTCGACTTGGGGTGCAGGAAGGCGATCGAAAGGCCTTCGGCGCCTCCGCGCGGGGCCTTGTCGATCAGCTGGACGCCCTTGGCCTCGGCGTCGGCCAGCGCGCCCTCGATGCCGTTCACGGCAAAGGCCACATGGTGTACGCCGGCGCCCTTCTTCTCGATGAACTTGGCGATGGTGCTATCCTCCGAGGTCGGCTCGAGCAGCTCGATCTTGGTCTGGCCCACTTTGAAGAAGGCGGTCTTCACTTTCTGGTCGGCTACCTCCTCGATGTTGTAGCATTTCAGGCCCAGTACGTTTTCCCAGTAGGGGATGGCTTCGTCAAGGCTCTTGACGGCAATACCGATGTGTTCGATATGTGAGATGTCCATGATAAAAGGTTTTATTGGTTTATTTGTGTGATTTAGAGTGAATTGACGAGTGTGTGCGGTCGGTTTCGGACCGAATTTCACAAAACTACAAGGAAAATCTGAGATTTCAGAAAGTTTTCCGCATTTTTTCCGCTTTTTTGACCGAAAGATAATTAGACGCGGCCAATCGGCCTCAGAGCAGCCTGTGATAGACTTCCGTGAGGTCACGGGCGATCCGCTCCTCGCGGAATCGTTGTGCGTAAAGGTGTCCCTTTCGGATCATGTCATTGCGGAGCGACTCGTCGCCGAGCGTACGCTGCAACGCGTCGGCCATCGCATCGACGTTGTGCGGGTCGACGTAGAGCGCTGCGTCGCCCCCCGTTTCGGGGAAGACCCCTCCTGCGGAGGTGATCACCGGTATGCCGCTGTTCAGCCCTTCGAGGATCGGGATGCCGAAGCCCTCGTAGAACGAGGCGTAGACCATCACGGCGCTCATCTGGTAAAGGGCCGGCAGGTCGGTGAACGTCACCTCGCTCAGCAGGTGCACGCGGCCGGCTATGCCCTGCTCGCGGGCGTACTGTTCGATGCGGTCGGCATAGGGCGTACGGCGCCCGCAGGCCACCAGGTCGATGTCGAGCCGTCCGGCGGCCATGGCCCGGACGGTCAGCATCAGGTTCTTGCGCTCCTCGATCGTTCCCACGCTGAGGATATAGCGCTCCGGTAGGTGGTATTTTGCGCGCACGGCAGCCCGCTGTTCCGGTGCGGCGGGCTCATAAAAGATCGGGCTGCACCCCTGGTAGACCACGTCGATCTTTTCGGGGGCGATGTGCCAGACATTCACCAGATCGTCGCGGGTCTGGAGGCTGATGGCGACGATACGGTCGGCATTGCGGCAACTGCGGCGGTATTTTTGCGTATAGAGCCAGCGGTCGGCGGGCTTGTAGAGCTCGGGCATGCGGACGAAGATCAGGTCGTGGACCGTCACCACGCTGCGCGCCCCGCTTCGGCGGATGTCGGCGGGCAGCTCGTTGCTCAGCCCGTGGTAGATCGCCACGCCGCTTCGGCGGATGTCGGACGCCATGCCGTAGCTGCGCCAGAGCGACGGTGCGGCGCGGCCCGCGCGGCCGGACGGATAACGGACCTCGGCGTTCGGGGGCACCTCGAACCCGTAGCGGTTGCCGGGGCGGGGCGAGAAGAGGACATACCGGTCGTCGGGACGGTAGCGGCTGAGCAGTTCGACCGTGCTGCGGCTGTAATTGCCCAGTCCGCTCCCGTTGAAAAAAATCCGTTTGGCGTCGAATCCGATGTTCATGTTCCGCAGCTGTATTGGTTTGGAATGCGGGTAAAATTAATACTTTCGGCCGAGACGGCCGCCGCGCGAATCAAATAAATTTTCGTAACTTCGCATAAAGTTCCGTCCTGGGCGGCACGTGCCATGCGGGCCGGAACCTCAAGCCGGGGTTCACCTAATACGTCAAGCTTATGAAACGCATGATCCTTACCCTTTTGCTGGCAGCGGCTGCCGTGGCGGCGGTCGAGGCCCAGCGGCTGGTCATCGGCGAGAGAGCTCCCGAACTGCGTATCCGCGAGTGGATGGGCGGGAGCGGCCTCACCGAGGGGCGTCCGAGCCTTGTCGAGTTCGTCGTTTCGACGAGCGCGCCGAGCGTCCGGCGCGTCGCGCCGCTCAAGGCGCTGGCCGCCAGGTACCGCGGCCGGCTCGACGTGGTGCTCGTTGCCAAGGAGGCGCCCGATAAGATCGCGCCGCTCGTCGGCGACCGGGGCGCGCTGCTCATCGGGATCGACGACGGAGGTAAGAGTTATGCGGCGTTCGGCGTGCAGTACGTGCCGTTCGCGGTGCTTATCGACGGGCGCGGGCGGGTGGTCTGGTCGGGCAATCCGTCGTCGCTGGACGAGCAGCAGATCGACGATGTGCTGTAAGTCGTGGCAAGGTCGCGCGGCAGAGCTGTGAGGCGCTGTCGTTTATGGGTCGAAGCAAGTTGGGGCGGATGCCCCGGAGACACTAAATACCGGAGCGGGAGACATGGAGCATTTTGGAGATATGGAGCATTTTGAGGAACACCACAGGCGCGAGCACGAGGACAGCGCGCTGGTGGTCAATGCCGGGGTCGAGCAGCCCCCGGTGGTCAATCCCGGCTACCGCCGCGTGAGGCGGCGCGTGCTGACGACGGACGATTATGTGAAGGGTATCCTCGACGGGAATATTACGATCCTCTCGCAGGCTATCACGCTGGTCGAGAGCCTGCTGCCCGAGCACTACACCCAGTCGCAGGAGATCATCGAGCGTTGCCTGCCCCATGCGGGCCGCTCGGTACGCATCGGGATCACCGGCGTGCCGGGTGCCGGCAAGTCGACGTTCATCGAGGCGATCGGCGGACTGGTGACCGGGCTCGACCATAAGCTGGCCGTGCTGGCCATCGACCCGAGCTCGGAGCGGAGCGGCGGCTCGATCCTGGGCGATAAGACGCGTATGGAGACGCTGGTGGCCAACCCGCGGGCGTTCATCCGGCCCTCGCCGTCGGCGGGCTCGCTGGGTGGCGTGGCGCGCAAGACACGCGAGACGGTGATTCTGTGCGAGGCGGCGGGGTTCGATGTGGTATTTATCGAGACGGTCGGAGTGGGGCAGTCGGAGACGGCGGTTCACTCGATGGTCGATATGTTCATGCTGCTGCAGATCGCAGGGGCCGGCGATGAGTTGCAGGGGATCAAGCGCGGCATCATGGAGATGGCCGACATGATCGCCATTAACAAGGCCGACGGGTCGAACATCCCGCGGGCCGAGATGGCCAAGGCACACTTCGCCAGCGCGCTGCGGCTCTTCCCGATGCCCGATTCGGGCTGGAAGCCGCGCGTGTATACCTGCTCGGCCGTCGAGGGCACCGGCCTCACCGAGATATGGAGCGGCGTCGAGGATTTTCTGAAGTTCACACGCAAGAACGGCTACTATGCCTCGAACCGCCACCGCCAGTCGAAATACTGGATGTACGAGACGATCAGCGAGGCGCTCAGAGAGAGCTTCTACCACAATCCGACCATCGGGGGGCAGATCGCCCGGTATGAGGACCTTGTGCTCAACGACCGGATGAGCTCGTTCGTGGCGGCCAAAGAGTTGCTCGACCTCTATTTTTCGCTGCTGAAGCAATAGTCCGGTTTCGGAGCGGAGCGGGACCAGGCTGTGGCGGGCTATGGTTCGCGGGCTTCGTCCCATGATATTGGTTGCACGCCCGGGACGCTCTGTGTCCCGGGCGTGTCGTTTCCCTGTCGTTTCCCTGTCGTTTCCCTGTCGTTTCCCTGTCGTTTCCCTGTCGGGTTTCCTGAGGGAGCCTTTTG
>JAFQJK010000042.1 GCA_017415005.1 Rikenellaceae bacterium | reverse complement strand
TTACCAAGATACAGTCCGTACTCAACGAGGTAAGCCGCCGGTACGGCGCAGGCGTCTCTTTCGAAGGGATCGTCCTCAGCGGATTGGATGACGAGAAGACCTACGGCCTGCTCTGCGAAGGCTACACGGCCAATGTCTTCCAGCTCTCCTCGGCAGGCATGACGCGCTACCTGCAGGACATGCAGCCGGCAGCCATAGGCGACCTGATCGCGGCCAACGCCCTCTACCGCCCCGCGACGCTCGACTCGGGCGCTGCGGAAAACTACCTGCGCTGCCGTCTGGGCGAAGTGGCTCCGGTTTACCTGTGGGGAACCTATGATGCCCTGAAAGACACCTACGGGCAGTTGATCTATCAGGAGCAGGTCAGCCGACTCGTCCGCGACGTGGGCGGCTTCTCGCTGGCCGAGGGTGTGAGGTTAGTCAAACTGATCTCCAAGAAGAAGGTCGATGCGATTCACGCCATGCGCGAAAAGTTCATGGCCGGGGCCGCGGAGAAAGGATGTCCCAAGGACGACGCCCTGCGCATCTGGGATCTGATCGAAAGTGCCGGAAACTATCTCTTCAATTTGTCCCACGCCACGGCTTACGCGATTACGGCCTATGCCGGCGCATGGCTCAAGGCCAACTACCCAACGGCGTTCTACACCGTGGCTCTGCAATACGCCGATGACCGGGAGATCATCGCGCTGATGTCCGAAATGGAGCGGTGCTCCGCGGCCCGTATCGTGCCGCCCGACATCAACCGCTCGCAGGTGCAGTTTTATACCGACTACGGCACGGACAGCATCTATTGGTCGCTCGGCCGCATCAAGATGATCGGCGTCAAGACCGCCGAGCATATCGTCCGCGAGCGGGAGCGCGGCGGAGAATTTACGGGCATCGAGGATTTTGTGCGCCGGATCTTCCGTCACCGGCTCAAAAAGTATCGCACTTGGGAGGACGACCTTCCGCCAGCCGAAATGGAACGTGTTCCCGTGAATGCCCGCCATATGAGGCACCTGATCTTGGCCGGGTGTTTCGACCGTGCGGAAGGCATCGACTCCGTGGCTGACCGCTACGGCATCCTGCAACGTGCCGCTGCGGAGTTAGGCTTTGCTCTCGACGAACAGGACTATCCAGCCGATGAAATTGCCAAGCACCACTTCTGGTCGCGCCTTCAGATCGCCGTCGCGGGCATTGGCTCCGTAGACTACCGCCGCATCTTCGAGGAGTCACAAGTGCGGCCCAAAATCAAAGGACGCGCCTCGTACATGAGTCTGCACGATGCGCTGGTGATGGAGAACGAAGGAAAAAAAGTTGCCATTTGTGCAACCGTAACCGACGTGGAGGAGCTATCCTATAGGGACAAGACGACAGGCGACCGGGTGGCCTTTTGCAAGATGATATTGCAGCAGAATACCGATACGATCGAGGCGGTCTGCTGGAACGACTTCTTCAGTACCCGCCGCGCCGAGATCATGGGGCTCAAGGACCGTATCGTGGTGCTCACGGGCATCATCCGTTACAGCGACTTCTCGGGCACCAATACCCTGCATACGACCAAAACAACCATATTATCGCAAGAGTGAGACCTATTATCATTGCCATCGTAGGCGCTTCGGGTTCCGGCAAGACCACGCTATCGAAGTACCTGCAACGTAAATACGGCATTCCCGCCATTGTATCGACCACCACGCGCCCGCGTCGCGCGGACGAGGTCGAAGGCGAGGATTATTTCTTCGTGCGCAGCACCCGGGGCATCGGTCGGGAGACGATGCTGACCTATACCCGTTTCGGAAAGCACGAATACTTTTCTCTGAAAAGCCAGCTCCCTGCGTCCGGCTACTGTACCTACGTTGTGGACGAGAATGGCATCCGTGCGCTCAAACTCGCTTCCGGCAAGGAGTATGATGTCTT
>JAFQJK010000006.1 GCA_017415005.1 Rikenellaceae bacterium | reverse complement strand
GGACCGTCGACCGCCTGCTCGGACGGCCCGAGGGAGCCTCCCTCGACCTGATCACCTACGTCGCAGACCGTGCCGGACACGACCTCAGGTACGCCATCGACAGCTCGAAACTCCAGCGGGAGCTCGGATGGGAACCATCCCTCCAGTTCGAGGAGGGTATCGAGAAAACAGTCGGGTGGTACCTCCAAAACCAACTGTGGCTCGATAACATATCTTCCGGACAGTACGAACTGTACTACCAGAAAAGGTACAGTGGCAGGTAGTGTCGGCTGTATACAGTGATCTTCCCGTCATGCGCAAACAAAACACCTACAAAAATATTGCGGCCAATATCGTGTCGATGTTGGTTGTGATGTTACTGACGTTCATCAGCCGCCGCGTCTTCCTGACCCATCTGAACATCACCTATTTCGGGCTCAACTCATTATGTGTCGACGTGCTCTCGATGCTGTCGCTCGCCGAGTTGGGTATCGGGCAGGCTATGGTGTACGCCCTGTACAAGCCGATCGCCGAGGACAATCACCCGGTGATCAGGACGTACATGAAACTGTACAGGCTGCTGTACCGTTACGTAGCGCTGCTGGTGCTTGTGATCGGCCTTGGGGTCATGCTCTTCCTGCCCAAGCTCGTCAAGCAGGAGGTCTCCATGCCGCTGGTCTATACGGTGTTTTCGCTTTACCTGCTGAATGCGGTCATTTCCTACCTGCTCTCGTACAAGCGCTCGGTCCTTTATGCCAACCAGAAAGCATACCGCATGGTGCTTTCGGACACGGCGTTCAAGATCGCGGCCGGCATCGGGCAGATCGTCGTGCTCATCTGGCTCAAGGACCTGGTCGCCTACGTCTGCGTGACCATTGCGTCGACCATACTCGGCAATTTGTATGTCAACCTGATGGTCGATCGCAGTTATCCCCGCCTGAGACATATCTCGAAAGCGGCCGGCATTGACAAAGCCAGCAAAAAAGAGATCATCAGGAATGTCAAGGCGATGTCGATCCATAACATGGCCAACTTTTTCGTCAAGAATGCCGACAACATCGTTCTCTCGTATTTTCTCACGCTGGGGATAGTCGGTATGTTCTCCAATTATATGTTCATCATCGTCTCGGCCGGCAGCGTCATTATGAAGATTTTTGACTCGGCAACAGCCAGCATCGGCAACATGATCGTCGAGAACAACACCCGGAAAACCAGGGAGATCTTCCATACCGTGTTCTTCGCCAATTTCGTCATCACCGTTGTGATGATCTCGATGCTCTGCGTGCTCATGCAGCCCTTCATCACGCTCTGGGTGGGCAGGCAGTACCTGTTCCCCGACACGGTCGTGTACCTGATGGTCGGTTACCTCTACCTCCAACTGATGCGGTCGGGCATCTACTGTTTCAAAACGGCCAGCGGCATTTTCGATCAGGATAAAATCTATCCGGTCATCCAGTCGGTGGTCAATCCCCTGCTGTCGGTGGCGTTCGTCTATTGGACAGGCGTTGCCGGTGTGCTGATCGCTAAAATCATCACCAGTTTCACCCTGATGAACTGGTCGCAAGCCTACTTTACCTATAAATATACGCTCAAAAGCGGCATGGGCGGCTACTTCCGCCGCATGCTTGCCTACACGGCGGCAACGGCGGCCGTCTGTCTGCTCGGGATATGGCTCTGCCAGACATGGTTTGCCGAGTACACCCTGCTCAACATTCTTTACCGGGCTCTGAGCGTATTTGCGCTCGCCGTTCTCACGGTCGTCCTGCTGTTTCACCGTACCCCCGAATATCGTCAAATCATCCAACACATTAACGAATTATGGCACAACCTACGCCGAAAGTCAGTATAATCGTCCCGTGCTACAATGCCGAGTCCTACCTGGATACCTTTTTCGCCGGTATCCTGGCTGACACATACACCCGGATCGAACTGATCGCTGTCAACGACGGCAGCAGTGACGGAACTGAGGCGAAGATACTCTCGTACCGTGACCGGATCGAAGGCAGGGGAGGAGAGCTGGTTTACATCTGCCAGGAGAACCAGGGACCGGCAGGTGCCGTCTCGGCGGGACTCAAAGTCTTTACCGGAGAGTACCTGATCTGGGCTGATGCGGACGATCAGTTCATCAACGACTCGATCGCCGAACGCGTGGCTTATATGGAGCAACACCCGGACGTGGCCATGCTCATTACCAACTTTGTCAGCGTATACACTGATGCCCCAGACCGCATTGTTCAGGATTACAACAAATTACTGCGTAAGCAGCGGCCCGGGCGCTTTTTTGAGGACATTCTCGATGGCGGGGGGATCGTAGGACCGCCGGTTTATATCGTCAGAAGTGCGGTCGTGCGCCGTCAGATCCCCGATCTGGAGCTGTTCAATAACCATTCGGCCCAAAATTATCAACTGGTGCTCCCGATCTGCTACGGGCAGAAAGTGGCGATTTTGCCCGATGCCGGGCCGCACTACAAATATTTTGTACGACCCAGCAGCTTCAGTCACACCCCGGATCGGCAGAGAATACGCGATTATATCGACCATTATATGGAGAATATGCGGGAGACGCTGCGGAAAATTCCCGGCATGCCGGACGCCATTCGCGAAGCCTGCCTGCACAAAGTCGAAGTTACGGGAGCGAACCGGCATTTGGTAAGCAGCTATAATCTGAATGACAAGCGACAGTTCCTGTCTCAATATGTACAGTGCCGTAAAGACGGTATACCTATCTGGCCGAAGAACCGGATCAGAAGGATCATTTGGGCCCTCCCCGGTCTGAAACGATTTGAAGAAACCGTTAGAAAATGGCGCTAAAACCCACACTGGCCACCCGGCGTACCTGTACGGGCTGCATGGCCTGCGTCGACTCGTGCGCGCACAGCGCCCTGGAAAGCTATATGGCCCGGGACGGGCATCTTTACGTCCGGTGGAACCGGACGGACTGCACCGGATGCGGAGCGTGCAGCCGGACCTGCCCCGTCATCACCCCGCACAAACCGGAACCGGGGAAACCCGGAATTCGCGCGGCCTGGGCCAACGACGAGCGGTTGCGCATGAAGAGCTCGTCGGGCGGCGTATTCGCGGCGCTGGCCGTGCAAACGCTTGCCGAAGGCGGCGTGGTGTTCGGCGCGGCCATGAAGGGGACGCAAGTCGTGCATCGGGCGGTCGAACGGATCGACGATCTCGAAGCGCTGCAAGGATCGAAATACCAGCAGGGCGACTTGAGCGGTGTCTACCGGAAAGTGCGCAAATACCTGCGCGAAGGGCGCGCCGTACTTTTCTCGGGTGTCCCCTGCCAGGTTGCGGGACTGTACGGAATGCTTGGCGGCAAGCGCCCCGACAACCTGCTGGCGGTCGATCTGGTATGCAGCGGTTTTCCGTCGTTGCTGCCGTTGCAAAGCTTTTTGAAGCACGAACCTTACGGGAGGGTCGAGACGCTGACATACCGCGATAAAAGGGACGGCTGGTATGATGATGCCAAACAGAGAATCAGTTCACAGGATCTGACCTTGTATCCGGAGGACGGAACACCGGTCAAACTCTATTCGGGACTTGTTTATAGCGCATTCGGTTCGCATCTGACGAATAGGAGCAGTTGTTTGAATTGCCCGTTCGCTCGGGCGCATCGACTCGCCGATCTTACGCTGGCCGATTACTGGGGAGACCGCGATTATCCGGATCAACATTATGCGGGCCTGTCCGCCGTCGTTGTCCATAGCCGTAAAGGCCTGGAGGCCATAAGCAAAGCGGACCTGACTGTACATCCGTCGACATGGGCGAAGTTTCTTCATTCCTGCTACCGGATGGTTTGCGGCCGCCACCCATTCATTCGTCTGCATCCGGGGCGCTGGCTCAGGACTTTCGCTTTTACACGAGGCTCCTATGCTTTGCAACAACACCTCTTCTATGTGAAACCCATGACGTTGCTGACGTTCCCGTACCGGGCCTGGGGAGGATTCCTGTTCCGGATGTCCGGAATGTGGATCGACCGCGTCGTCAAACACGCCATCAATAATCTGGACACATGAAAACACGAGTCGCCCTGCTGACCTTTCACCGGTCGCTCAACTACGGAGCCGTGTGTCAGACATATGCCACCTGCCGACTACTTAACGAGTTGGGATGCGAGCCGATCCTGATCGACCTGAGGATCGACGAGCCATACTCGCCCATGCAACGGCTATTGGGTCTGCTGCGGACCTTCCGCTTCGCCCGGTTTCGCCGACGGCATTACCCCGCCTCGACGCGTCGGTACCGAACGGTCGCCGAGCTCCGGGCCGACCCTCCCGCCGCGGACATCTATCTCGTGGGCAGCGACCAGACCTGGAACCCGCTGATCACGCGCGAACTGACCGATGCGTTCTGGCTCGACTTCGGACCGGACACTACGAAGCGCGTCGGGTTCTCTGCCAGCTTTGGACAAGACACATGGCCAGTTGACGATATGGCACAAACCGCGAAGCTCAAAACCCTTGCCTTGCGGTTCGCCGCCGTGTCGATCCGGGAGACGGGCGGCGTAACGTTGTGCCGGGACCTGTTCGGGATCGATGCCGTGCAAACACTCGATCCGACATTGCTGATCGATAACTTCGACGAGCTTACCGGGCCGATCGCGCCCCGGCACCATATCGCCAGCTACAAGTTCATCGGTTCGCCCGATTACTACGCCTGCCTCAAAGAACTGGAACGGGCCTACGGTAAGCCGGTCGAGATCCTGGGCAGGCTGAGACCCGTACCGGGATTCCGGTACCGTTATCCGCAAAGCGTGGCACGCTGGATCGAAAGCATCGCAGCGGCCGACCTGGTGCTCACCGACTCGTTCCACGGCGTGGCGGTCAGTATCATGTACCGCCGCAATTTTGTCGCCTTCGTCGGCGACGACCGGCGCATCGGACGCATCCGGAGCCTGCTCGTGCAGCTCGGTTTGGAAGAGAGGCTCTATGTCGGGCGGCCTGTCGATACGAAACGCATTCAGAAGCTTTGCGATACGCCCATCGACTACGAGGCCGTCGGGCGGCGACTCGCCCGGATGCAGGACGCGTCGCTGGCGTTTCTGCGCAGGATGGTCGACCGCGCCTGAAACAGCCGGTATGCCCGACCCGGCATGAGCAGGCCAATGTTCACACGATTCCGGGTCCCGACAATCCCGCATTTCCGGTCCCTATACACCGCCAATCCAAGGAGCCTATCGGAAAGGTTGAATAAACAGGCCCAAACTCTCCCCGCCAATGAGCAAGATACTTTATGTCATCGACCGGCCGAATGATTACGGTAGCGAACAGCATCTGTTTGACGTCGTAAACTATCAGCGGCGTTACCATACCGTGCGGGTCATCACATTCCGCGACGGGCCGTTGGTCGATAAACTGCGGGAAACGGGGGTCGAGGTTGAGATGATCGATTGGTTGTCATGGTTGATCACCCCGGGCAAGTACCGGCGCTTCATCCGGGCGATCCGGCGTTTCGGCCCCGATCTGGTCCACTCGCACCAGCCCAAAGCGGCATTTTACGCCAGCCTGCTATGCCGCCTGCACCGTATTCCGCACATCCCGACGATCCATGCCCTGCCTGTTCAGGCTGCCGCCCGGCACCGCGGTGTCATGCGGAGCATCATCTATGCCTTCCATACCTGTGTGATCTGGGCGACGGAATGGCTGTCGGAGCAGGCGATTTACGTCAGCCGTGATGCCGTCGATCAGGCATCTATCCGGCCGGGCCGGGCCATTATGATCCATAATTGGCTATCTCCACGCTTTTCAGAGCGCCAACCTTCCCCCCGCAATGACTACAAAAACAGGTACCTCTGTGTCAGCTCAATCGACCCGTCGAAAGGGATCGGCGAACTGATCGCCCTGTTCGGCCGCCTGCTGGCCGAACAGCCGGCAGCGCACCTGACCATCGTTGGCGGTGGCAGCAACGAATCGTACAGGCTGGAGATCGAGCGAATGATCCGCTCATCGGGACTCGAAAAAAACATCACGCTGGCCGGATATCAGAGCGATCTGGCTGATTATTACAACACGAACGACGTGTTTATCTCGCTGACCAAAGGCGAGTCGTTCGGGCTCGTGTTTGTCGAGGCCATGTATTACGGCATGGCGGTTATCTGCTCCGACCTGAACATCCTGCGGGAAGTCCTGCATCCGGACAACCTCTTCATCGACCCCGAAACACCCGGCATAGAGAGAGCGATCACGGCATTCGTGACATCCGGGAAACAAGCGGAAATCGCAGCAAAGAACCATGAATGGGTCGTCGAACGATACGACTATGAAAAGCAACAACGGAAGCTCGCGGAAGCATACGATCGTATTCTACGCCCTGCTCGTTAGCGAGTTGCTCCGATTGCCCTATCTGTGGGGACGGGAAGCGCTGAACAAACGGTCGATCCGTACGGAGCCTCCCCCTTTGAGGCGGAAGCCGGTCGAAACCGACCGCGTATACGTCGGAATCCACGAATGGGGAGGCTATCCGATGCGCCGCGAGAAAACAATTAAGAACGGCGCGACCTTCGTTTGCGGGCTCGAGTACCAATTGGAGCGATTTGCCCGGTACCGGGATGCAGGGCGCGTTGAACTGACGGTCACCCTGTCCGATCCGGACAAACACACGGATATCGGGAAGATTCGCAGCGGCGCGGATCACCTGATCGCCACACCCAATGCCGGAATGGACTTCTCGGGATACGAGGCTTTCTACAAAACAGTCGAAAATTGCCCAAACGCCTATGTCATCCTTTCGAACAGCTCCGTCAATGCCGCGCAGGACGATTTTCTGGAAGGTTATATCGGTTATATGGAACAGCACCCTGAAGTGGGCATGCTGGGGATCTCGTACTGTACCAAAATGATTCAATCGCTCGTGAGAAATAATTTCACCCCTCACCTGCAGAGTTTTTTCATTCTGACAACCATCGACGTACTGCGGCAGATCGTCGCGAAGAACAAGGGGCAGTTCCCCGGTACCGGGATCGGTCATAAGCTGCTGCTGATCCGCCGCGGTGAGATCGGGCTTTCGCAACTGGCCTTGCAGATCGGTTACCGCCTGGCTGTCGTCCGGCCCGAGAACGGGCAACCTTTTGTATTTACCGATTACCGGCATTGGCACATTCCCCGGGGAGATATCCGCCAATACGTCGCTCAACCCAATAAAATAACACCTGTCGCACGTTGATTGCCCCATCGATCGGGGGTAATCCCGTCGTTGCGCGAGATATTCCGGCCCACCCGATCATGGCCGCAGGGGTTCCTGCCAAGATCATTCGACCGAACCGGCCGCCCCGGGGCCTATGCGGGCACCCGGGATCCGGAAGGAGCAGGTTTACATGGCGTGGGATTACGGTTCCAAGGGTTTCATGTATGGGCATTACTGGCTTGGCGACGGTCGGTGGCTGCCGGCGTTGGGGGCAGTGACCTGACCGGCGTGCGGCATGACCGGGCAAAGTTCAGGCTATGTCTCAGCACCATAAGACAGTCATTCCGTTGTGATCTTGACGGAATGTGCTTGGCAACTGCGTAATCAGACCTTTATATATGGCTGTATATATAATCATATTCATCTTGATCGCATGGTCTGCGATCGCCGTAAAAGATACGGGCAAGAAAAAGGTCGTACTGATTCTCGAAGCGTTCATTTTATGCGTTCTGGCAAGTGCCCGGGGTGAGATCGATGCGGATATATTACAATACAACACAGTGTATGATAATATTATATCACAATATACCACCGGGAGCTTCGAGTTTAGCTTCATGGTCATATCGAAAATATCCTACTACCTGTTCCACTCCTTCCAGGGAGTTTTGTTCATATATGCTGCCTTATCACTGATCCCGCTAACCTATATCATTATAAAATACTGGAAGGCGGATCTATGGGTCTTGTTGCTGTATTATAGTTTCTTTTTCTTTTTGCACACGATGACCCAGATACGTTTATCTGCGGCTATTGTATATTTGCTTCTTTCCGTACGTTTTATCATAGAAAAGAAACCGCTCCGGTTTCTGCTCTGTATACTTATAGGCGGCTGTTTCCATCAAACTATCTTGCTTTTTGCCCCATTCTATTTCATCTTGCGGAGATCGCTTTCAGTAAGGGTTCAGGCCATAGGCGTATTGATCGCTGTAATATTATCCCTCACGACTCATCTCAGCACCCTCCTTTTCACCCTCGTTTCCGAGCTCTCCGGCAATGCCATGATATCGAAACTCATGATGCACAAAGCCACATTGGACGGAGGGGTTGGAGCCCGGACCGCCTCATACTATTACATCATGGCCTTGCTGAAAATTATATTCAACCTGTTTCTGCAATACCATTTGAAAAATAAGGACAGGTTGCTTTCGGCTTATCTTCAGATACACTACTACGGTTATTTAATCTATCTTCTCTTCTCCGACATACATTTGGTCGCGGCAAGAATTACCGAGCTATTGGGTATTACAGAAATTTTTTTCATTCCCTATCTCATTCAGGTGATCAAACCCAAATACATCGGAGAGTCATTGGTGCTCCTCATTGCAGCTGGGCAATTGATTGTCACCTTATATCTGGTGGGATTCATTCAACCTTACAAAACATTCCTCTTTTAAGAAGGCAATTACAACCTCGTTCTCATTGTGCCCTTTCTTAAAACGGGAGGGTGGGGTCGTGTTCCCATCGCACTCGCAACCGGTTCGACCTCAGGGGAGACAGGCTTCGTATTGCCCCGCCTGAGGCCGTGGCATGCGGATGAGGCTGCACCGTCAGTGAGATGGGCTGTCCGGGCGGAGAGCGACTGCCTGACCCCGTTGCCGGAAGACGAGGCAGCGTTCGCGTCCCGGCCGATCATCCGGATCAACGACCCGGTCCTCCGTCAACGGTTGGCGACCGAATGCCCTGTGACGGCATGGTGGTTTTCGGGGCAGGGCCCGTACCACAATTTTCGGACACTCTCACCGATCCATAAAATCCCCCGCTTTATTAACATTAACCTTTTCGCCAACAAGTATCGTGATTACCGCATCTATCGTTACCTATCATCATTCGGCCCAGGAGATCGGCCGGGTTATGGACTGCGTCCTCAACAGTCCTGTCGACAAAGTGTACATCGTCGATAACTCGAGAAATGACGCGCTTAGGATACTGGAGAAACTGTCGGAACGTATCCGCTATATCCACAATGCCAATATCGGCTACGGAGGGGCGCACAACATTGCCATGCGGGAAGCCTTGGAGGCGGGCGCCGACTATCACGTCATCGTCAACCCGGATATCTGGTTTGGTCCAGGTGTGATCGAAACCCTGGCTTCCTACATGGAGCGGCATCCGGAGGCGGGAATGGTCTCTCCTAAAGTCGTGTATCCCAACGGTGACCTGCAATACCTATGCAAACTACTGCCTACGCCGTTCGACCTGATCCTGCGGCGTTTCCTTCCTTCCGGCTTTCTGGAGGCGAGCCAGCACCGGTTCGAGCTGCGCTTCACGGGCTACGATCGGGAGATGGACGTTCCGTATTTATCGGGATGCTTCATGTTCTTGCGAACTGCGACGCTGAAAAAGTCCGGATTGTTCGACGAGCGGTTTTTCATGTATGGCGAGGATATCGATATGTCGCGGAGAATCCACGCTATCAGTAGAACCATGTATTATCCCGGAGCGGATATCATCCATGCGCATGCCGCAGCTTCCTACAAAAGCAAAAAAATGCTATGGGTTCATATTAAAAATTTGATTTGGTATTTCAATAAGTGGGGGTGGATCGCAGATCGTCAGCGCAGGCAGGTCAACAAAGCCTGTCTGGAAGCTTTGCAAGAACAGTCGGAGCGCAATCCCGTCGAGATGCACGGGGATTGAGAGAGCTATGGCATGAGGGGATATGAAGATCGCGTGGGCCGGTCCCCCGGTTTCGTCGGTACCAGCCAGCGAGTCATGGCAACGCACTGACGAATATCGAAACGGTAGTGTCATTGCTGCCCTGATCTGACACTAATCGGCGACTGCTGAGGGGCGTTGCGGCAGTGGCGTGCCCCACACCTGACAGGAACATCCATATCCTGTCTCCGACCGTGGTTTTCGGCGGACGCAGCCGCGGCAATAGCTACGATCTGTTACGGTCGTGACCTCCAAATATGCTTGGTTATAAGGCATCTCCGCATAAGTCGGAGGTGCCTTTTTTAGACTGCAATGCCTGCACGGCGGATTCCCCCGGAATTGAGGCTTCGGGCATTTGCACAAGGATTTTATCGGTTGCCCGGAGTGTAAGTGCAATGTGGCTATCCCATAGCATAGGGGTCTGTCACCAGTGGGGGCAATTAAGGCTGGCCATCATGGGCGGTTTTTATTCGGTGAAGCAATGTCGTGAATCTTAAAGATCGGATTCATTGAACTCCGGGGCCGCATGTGTTTGCACCGAGTGTGATCTGGAGGTGCGAATACAGGCAGATTCGTGTTACCCTTTTATCGCATCAGTTCTGTCGGCTGCTGCTATTAACCGCTGCCTGATTGCGGATTTCGGGTGGTGTCCGCTCTTTTTCGGTCATTGGGTTGTTTCTGTTTTATCCAGCCTCCCTCAGTCATTTATGTGGCCGCGTTGATTGATCGGACGGCGTTCATGGAGGATCAAGCCGGTTGAAATCCTGGAGGTGATCTGTCCGATATGAATATTTAGGCTTCCGGTCGATTGGTATGGTAGCACTGTCTTTGTACCGGTGGCTTGAGGCTTCGCATGCCAGGGCGATAAACAAAGGCGGAGCCGTTGGCTGATCGTCGGCTTTTGTCAAAAAAACAGTGCAATAAGTTCAATGTCGACTTATTGCACTGTTTTCATTCAGGACCTTCACGGTCCGGGCGCACGGGATGTGGCCGGCAGCAGCCTATTTGCTGAACGTGATCTTGTCGAGGCCGAAGTTGCCCTTATCCTTGCCGGGCGCCAGATCGAGGCACTCGACTTCGAGGATGTTCTCTCCTTTGCGCAGGGTCGCTTTTCCGAGGTTGATGGTTTTGACCTCGGGGTGCTTCTCGTTATACAGGTCCACCGGCGTGAATGGCTGGCCGTTGAGCCGCAGGCGGAACTTGCCGTAGTCGGGAGCCACCGTAAACTGTACGTGGCACGTGTACGGGCCGGCCACCTCGCTCGTGAACGTGCTGACGAGGCGGTCGCGGGGCTGGAAATCCCTCCAGAAGAGCTGCATGCCGTTGCTCCATATGTGCCGGATGACGGTTTGCAGTTCGACGGTGCCCGGGTATCCGATGATCGGCGTGAGTGCCTCGCCCTCGACGACGAGCTTCATCGCGCTACCCTTGACGAAAACGTCCGAGGGTTTCTCGGCCACTTTCTCGCGGGCGTCGCCGATGGCCGGCCCGGGCGATTTTACGCCGCCCGGGATCATGTACCAGTATGTGATCGGGGCATAGTCGAGGTAGGTGACGGCCCAGTCGAAGAGCTCCATGTCGAAGACGATCTCGCGGGTGAACGGGATGGCGTCGAGGTCACGCACGCGTGTGTTCTGGGCCAGGCCGATGTGGGCGTAGCACCCCTCGCCGATGGGTTGTGCGACGAACGGGTGGTCGATCCACACCTCGTCGCGGCCCCAGGCGTAGCCGTAGTAGTCCTCGGTGCCGGTGCCGAAGTGTGAGGGGAAGGTCTCTCCGTCCACATACACTTTCTCGTCGCCCTCGCCCCACCAGCCGTTGTTGGTGTTGAAGACGGTGACCGCGTCGCCCACATAGACGCCCTTGCCCTTGAGCGTGGCGAAGTTGAGGTCCTGGGCGTTCTCGTCGCCCTGGGCGTAGATGCGGGTGAACTGCTTCCATGTGGTGCCGAAGTGCATCGAGCGCTCGTCCCACTGCCAGGGGCCGTAGACGGCCGCCGCTTTCACTACGTCGACCGGCTGGTCGCCGTAGTTGCGGAGCGTGATCGTGCAGCCTTTTTCGAAGGGCATGACCCAGCTCGCGCTCATCGGACCGTCCGCCTGGGCGTTCGTATACCATGTGAGCGTGGCCACGGGCCGGTAACCGATGCCGAAGAACTCGCCGACCGGGGCCCAGAGCGTCTCCTCGCCGTCGAAGGCGATCGCCATGACGGTCGAGCGCAGCGCTTGTGGCAGGTTGTCGGCCATGAGCTGCATCGAGAGCCGGGTGACGGCGCCCATGCCGTCGATCGTAAAGCTGCGGCTTTCGCCCGGGGCGAGCACGGCGTTGAGGTCGATCGTCCGCTCGCCCTTGGCCAGCGGAGCGTCGGCTGCCGGGCAGGCCGAGGCCATCGTCCGGTTGGTCTGCTCGATCAGCCGGGCGTTCCGTTTCAGCTCCTGCTGCGAGAACGAGGTGACGCTCACGGGCGAGGTGTAGGTGCGGTAGTTGATGGCATAGTAGGCGATCGTCGTGCTTTCGATCCGGCCCTCAGGGGTGATCTTCAGGTCGGGCGATTCGAGGGTCACCTTGCAGCGTTCGGCATAGGGGATCGGCAGGTAGAGGTTGTGTCCCCGCTCGTCTTCGGGGGCGGTCTGCGGCACCGACATCGACAGGGGCGCGCCGGCGAGCAGGTGGCCGCTCAGGATCTCGCGGACGTTGCCTTCGATGGCGGGCTTGTCATAGTCGTCGATATAGATACGCATCGTGGCCTGCCCGCGGTTGATGCCCGAGAAGGTCATCCAGAAGCGGACGATGGCCCCCGGGCCCTCGGCGTCCATCATCACGTACTCGGTGCGGCCCTTGTGCTGCTCCTGGCGGATGAACTGACCCTGGTCGAAGTTGCCGAACCAGCCGCGCTTGTCCTCGGGAGTGACCGAGGCACGGTCGTAGCTGCTGAACTGCCGGCAGGTGTAGGCCGGGTCGGGCCATCGGGCGAGGGCCGAGCGGTCGGTCATTTCGCGCAGCAGCGTCTCGAGCGAGACGGTCGGGGGCGCAGCCACGGCGGCAGTGCATACGGTCGCTGCCAGCAACAAAAGAAGAAGTACTCTTTTCATATCAGAAAGGATTAAGTTAGGCGCGGTCGTTTGAAACGTAACGCAAGATAGCGAAAAAGTGCCGGAATGAAAGGCCCCGCCTGCCTTTTTGCGGGGCCTTGCGGGTACTCGGAGCCGCAACGGACTTCGGATCCGGTGGGGTGCGGACGGTCCTGGGGCCTGTGCGCCCGATAGGCTGTGTTTGGGCACTGCCTTTGGTTTACGCGCGGCGTCGGAATTCCGAGCAGATGATGGCGGTGGCCGTGGCGACGTTGAGCGACTCCGAGGTGGGCTCGCCCGCCGGGTAAGGCGGGATAAAGAGCTTGTGCGTGACCGCCCGGGCGACGCCGTCCGAGATGCCGTTGCCTTCGTTGCCCATCACGACGATGCCTGCCGTCGCGAGGTCGCTCCGATAGATGTTGTCCCCCTCAAGGAACGTCCCGAAACAGGGCAGTCCTTCGGCCGCGGTTTCGGCGAGGAAGGCCGCGAGGTCGGTGTAGTGCACGCATACGCGCGCGATAGCGCCCATCGTGGCCTGTACGACCTTGGGGTTGAAACAGTCGGCCGTACGGGGTGTGCAGACGATATCGCCGATGCCGAACCAGTCGGCCACACGGATGATCGTCCCGAGATTGCCCGGGTCCTGCACGTCGTCGAGGGCCAGTGTCAGGCGCCCGGCAAGGTCGGCTGCCCGCAGCGTGTGGCGGGGTATCCCGACCAGCGCGAGGTAAGGCGTGGGCGTTTTGAGCTGGCTGATACGCTCCATCTCTTTCGCGCTGACCGCTACGGTCTCCGTTCCGGCCATTTCGGGTGTCGGGTCGGCCGTGGCGTAGATCCGGCGCACACCGAGCGGCGAGCCGCAGAGGTCGCCCACCAGCTTGGCCCCCTCGGCGATGAAAAGGCCGGACGCGGCACGCTCGCGGCGTCCGGCGAGCGTGCGGATGAACTGGATGTCGGCTTTGGTGAGCGCCATGCGTGCGAGGGGTTACGATCGGACAAAAATACGAAAATTTGGCAATAGCCCCGGTTTTTTGCCCGTTCTTTTGGGGGATGGCCGAAAACTTTCTACCTTTGCAGTTCAGAAACTATTCTGAAAAGAGACAGTTTCAGCAAGCAAGTCCCGATACTTAACTTACTGAATATATATGTCCGACAAAAAATCTGCACGCCTCCTGCTGGAGGACGGAACCGAGTTCCGGGGCTGGTCGTTCGGCCACCCGCAATCTGTTTCCGGTGAAGTCGTTTTCAACACAGCCATGACAGGCTACCCCGAAAGCCTCACCGATCCATCCTATTCCGGACAAATCCTGGTCGTCACCTTTCCGCTGGTCGGTAATTATGGTGTTCCCGGTTTTGATATTGAATACGGTCTGCTCAAGTTCTTCGAGTCAGACCGTATTCATGTTAAGGGGGTGGTCATTTCCGACTATTCGTTCAAGTACAGTCACTGGAACGCGGTGAAAAGCCTCGATGCGTGGCTGTGCGAGAACCGGGTGCCGGGGCTCTACGGGGTCGATACGCGCGAGATCACCAAGGTGATCCGCGAGCGGGGCGTGATGCTCGGCAAGATCGCGGTCGACGGCACGGAGGTTCCGGCAGAGTTCGTCGATCCGAACCGGGAAAATCTCGTGGCCGGAGTTAGCTGCACCGAGGTGCGGACCTACGGCGAGGGGCGGCGGCGGATCGTGCTGGTCGACTGCGGGTGCAAGAACAACATCATCCGGTGTCTGCTGGCGCGCGACGCGACGGTGATCCGTGTGCCGTGGGATTACGACTTCACGCAGCTCGACTACGACGGGGTGATGCTCAGCAACGGCCCGGGCGACCCGCAGCAGTGCAGCGCGACGGTGGCCAACATCCGCCGGGCGATGGCCCTCGGCAAGCCGATCTTCGGCATCTGCCTGGGTAACCAGCTGCTCTCGATCGCGGCCGGTGCCTCGACCTACAAGCTCAAGTACGGCCACCGCAGCCACAACCAGCCGGCGCTCGAGGTGGGGACCAATCGGGCGGTGATCACCTCGCAGAACCACGGCTACGCGGTCGATACCGCGACGCTCGACGCGGGCTGGGAGCCCTATTTCGTCAACCTGAACGACGGGACGAGCGAGGGTATCCACCACACTTCCTTGCCGTTCTTTTCGGTCCAGTTCCATCCCGAGGCTTCGAGCGGCCCGGTCGATACCGAGTTCCTGTTTGACAAATTCATTGAAAACATCGACGCATGCAAACGATAGACAAACCAGAGAAAGTGATCCTGCTCGGCTCGGGCGCCCTGAAGATCGGCGAGGCCGGCGAGTTCGACTATTCGGGGTCGCAGGCGCTCAAGGCGCTCAAGGAGGAGGGAATTTACACGGTGCTGATCAACCCCAATATCGCGACGATCCAGACCTCGGAGAACATCGCCGACAAGGTCTATTTCCTGCCGGTGACGCCCGAGTATGTCGAGGAGGTGATCGCCCGCGAGCGGCCGCAGGGTATCCTGCTCGCGTTCGGCGGCCAGACGGCGCTTAACTGCGGGGTGCAACTTTACCGGAGCGGGGTGCTGGAGAAATATAACGTCCGCGTGCTGGGTACGCCCGTGCAGGCGATCATCGACACCGAGGACCGCGAGAAGTTCGTCGGAAAGCTCGACGAGATCGGGGTGAAGACCATCAGGAGCGAGGCGGTGACCACGGTTGACGAGGCCAGGCGCGTAGCCCGCGGGCTGGGCTATCCGGTCATTATCCGCGCGGCCTATACGCTGGGCGGCCTCGGTTCGGGCTTTTGCGACAACGACGCCGAGCTCGACGCGCTGGCCGCGAAAGCTTTCTCGTACTCGCCGCAGATCCTGGTCGAGAAGTCGCTCCGCGGCTGGAAGGAGGTCGAATACGAGGTGGTGCGCGACCGCTACGACAACTGCATCACGGTCTGCAACATGGAGAACTTCGACCCGCTGGGTATCCACACCGGCGAGAGCATCGTCGTGGCTCCGTCGCAGACGCTGACCAACGCCGAGTACCACAAGCTGCGCAAGCTGGCGATCCGGATCATCCGCCATATCGGCATCGTCGGCGAGTGTAACGTACAGTATGCGCTCGATCCCGACTCGGAGGACTACCGCGTGATCGAGGTCAACGCGCGCCTGAGCCGCTCGTCGGCCCTTGCGTCGAAAGCGACCGGCTATCCGCTGGCTTTCGTGGCCGCGAAGCTGGGGCTCGGCTACGGGCTGCACGAGCTGAAGAACTCGGTCACGAAGAGCACGACGGCCTGTTTCGAGCCGGCGCTCGACTATATCGTCTGCAAGATTCCGCGCTGGGACCTCGGCAAGTTCAAGGGCGTGTCGCGCGAGCTGGGGTCGAGCATGAAGTCGGTGGGCGAGGTGATGGCCATCGGGCGCAACTTCGAGGAGGCGATCCAGAAGGGATTGCGCATGATCGGACAGGGGATGCACGGCTTCGTGGCCAACAAGGAGTTTGCCGTGGACGATATCGATGCGGCACTGAGCCATCCCACCGACAAGCGCATCTTCGTGGTGGCCAACGCGCTCAAGCACGGTTATACGGTCGATCGCATCCACGAGCTGACGCGCATCGACCGCTGGTTCCTCGAGAAGCTCGAGCACATTATCGCTACCGAGCGCGAGCTGGAGCGATACGATGAGATCACGGAGGTGCCCGACGAGCTGCTTCGGGAGGCCAAGCGGAAGGGCTTTTCCGACTTCCAGCTGGCCCGCACGGTGAGCAGGTGCGACGCGGAGCATATCGAGGAGGGGATGCTGGCGATCCGCCGCTACCGCAAGGAGCGCGGTATCACGCCGGTCGTCAAGCAGATCGACACGCTGGCAGCCGAATACCCGGCCATGACCAACTACCTCTACTTTACCTATAACGGCACTACCCATGACGTGGATTTCGCGCGTGACGACCGCTCGGTCGTCGTGCTCGGGTCGGGAGCCTACCGCATCGGCAGCTCGGTCGAGTTCGACTGGTGCAGCGTGAGCGCGCTTAACACGGTCCGCGCTGCCGGGCTTCGTTCGGTGATGATCAACTACAATCCCGAGACCGTTTCGACCGATTACGACGTCTGCGACCGGCTCTACTTCGACGAGCTGACGCTCGAGCGCGTGCTCGACGTGACCGACCTTGAGGCGCCGCGCGGTGTGATCGTCTCGGTCGGGGGCCAGATCCCGAACAACCTGGCCATGCGGCTCGAGCATGAGAACGTTCCGATCCTGGGGACCTCGGCCGACGACATCGACCGGGCCGAGGACCGGCATAAGTTCTCGTCGATGCTCGACCGCCTCGGGATCGACCAGCCACGCTGGCGCGAGATGACCACGATCGACGACATTTACCGGTTTGTCGACGAGGTGGGCTTCCCGGTGCTGATCCGCCCGTCGTACGTGCTTTCGGGCGCTGCGATGAACGTCGTTTCGAACCGCGATGAGCTTGAGTATTTCCTGACGCTCGCCACCAGCGTGTCGAAGCAGTACCCGGTCGTGGTGACCGAGTTCATCGAGAACGCCAAGGAGGTCGAGATCGACGCGGTAGCCCAGGACGGCGAGGTGCTGATCTACGCCATCTCGGAACATGTCGAGTTCGCCGGGGTGCACTCGGGCGACGCGACGATGGTTTTCCCGCCCCAGAAGATGTACGTCGAGACGATGCGCCGCATCAAACGGATCGCGCGCGAGGTGGCCCGGGGGCTCAACATCTCGGGTCCGTTCAATATGCAGTTCCTGGCCAAGAACAACGACATCAAGGTGATCGAGTGCAACCTGCGCGCTTCGCGCAGCTTCCCGTTCGTGTCGAAGGTGCTCAAGGTCAACTTCATCGAGATCGCTACGAAGGTGATGCTCGGCCTGCCGGTCGAGGTGCCGCACAAGTCGGCCTTCGAGCTCGACTACGTGGGGATCAAGGCGCCTCAGTTCTCGTTCTCGCGGTTGCAGAAGGCCGATCCGGTGCTCGGTGTCGAGATGTCGTCGACCGGCGAGGTGGGCTGCATCGGTGAGGATTTCCACGAGGCGATCCTCAAGGCGATGCTCTCGGTGGGCTACCGTATTCCGCGGCAGAGCGTGCTGCTCTCGACGGGCGACGCGCGCTCGAAGATGGATATGATGAGTGCAGCCAAGGCGCTGCAGGATAAAGGTTATAAGATATATGCCACGCAGGGGACGGCCGGCTTCCTCGCTGCGAACGGCGTCCGGGCCGAAGTGCTGCACTGGCCCGACACCGGGCAGCGGCCCAATACGCTCGACTACCTCAGGGAGAAGCGGATCGACCTGGTGGTCAATATCCCGAAGAACCTGTCGAAGAGCGAACTGAACAACGACTATACGATCCGGCGCAGCGCGATCGACTTCAATATCCCGCTGATCACCAACGCCCGGCTGGCGAGCGCGTTCATCCACGCGTTCTGCCGCCTTGGCCACGACGACATCCGGATCAAGAGCTGGAACGAGTATTAGCCGGCAGCGTGCCGGTAACGGATGCGGGGCCGCCTTTCGAGGGCGGCCCCGTCCGTCTTGGGATCCCGGGTTTCCGGCCGGCGATGATGCGGAGGGGCTGTGGCTTTCTCGCCGGGGCCCGTTATACGCTGATCCCCGGAGCGGATGTTCGTCCGGACCAGGCGTGCCCGGCGCATCGTTCGGGCTGCTTGCCGGAGTATGCCCGTCCTGCTGCGGGCCGGTCTATTGACCCGGCTGTTTGGGCGCGGGGCGCGCCGGAGACGGCGCCGGCCGGGTGTCCCCTTCGTGCGGGGAGCGGGAGGCCGGTGCATGTCCGTTGTACAGTTTGTCGAGGTATTCCCTGGGCGACATGGATTCCTGCTCGGCGAAATGGCGGTAGAAGCTCGACCGCGAGGTGAATCCGCAGCGGAACATCAGTTCCTTGATCGTAGCGCCGGGCAACGTGGCGGCCAGCTGCTTGAAATGCTCGAGCCGCAGGAAGTTGACGTACTCGCGGAAACCGGTGTAGCCCCCGCACTTGATGGCCTGCGTGGTGAGCGTCCGGCTGGTCCCGAGGTCGGCCGTAAGGTTGTCGAGCGCGTAGTCGGGCTCGGTGAACGGCGTCCGCTTCTGCATATGCTCGGTGATGCGTTCGTAGAGCCGGTAAGCCAACGTGTACCCGGCCTCTTCCGGCACATACTCCGCATCGGCTTTGTCGGGGGCTTTTACGGTCCGGTAGGGCCGCGAGAGCGGATTCTCGTTTCGCAGATACATGACCGACAGGGCCGAGGGCAGGATAGCGACGATGAAGCCGAACGTCCGGATCTCCCAGGGCCTCACGTCGATGACGAACAGGATGTACGCGAATACGAGCAGCAGGAAGCAGCCGATATAGATGTACATGCCGCTGGACAGCTTCCGTGCGGGCTGGCGCTTGCCGATCAGCGGCAACATGATGTTGAGGGCCGGCGTGACGAGCGTAAACAGGAACAGGGCGATCCGCACCTGTACGTCGGGACGGCCGAGGTCGGTCAGGATGTCCGCCGCACTGCCAAGCGGCGTGATCTGGCCGTTGAACCAGTAGTAGCAAAGGACCACGACGGTCGAAAGAAGCAGCGGCAGCGAGAGCAGGGTGATCCGCACCGGGGTCAGCCAGCTGGGTTTCAGCGAGCCTATGGTGAAGAGCGACAGCGTGTGGACGAACAGGTACCACTTGAGCATGATCGGGAGGGACAGCAGGGTCAGGTTGTGGCCGAGAATGTCCTGTTCCCGGGTGAGCCAGAGACTGTTGTCGTAGAGCATGGATGCTGCGAGTACCACCACCATGACGCCCCAGATTTGCCGTAAATGGTTATCCTGCGCCTTGACGATCAGGATAATGCCCAGGATGGCCATAATGAGGTCGAGCAGCATTTCCAAGACCAGATGAAGCGGGTATCCGAACATGGATCAGTGTGTCAAATTTGATTGTTTCGTATGGAAGGTAACGGGTGAGCATGCAGTTCGTATATGCGGCCGGGACGGATTTACGGCGGTACATCGGGGATGTCGGCCGCCTGCAAGGGACCTTCCTGCGCCGGACAGTCTGGCATCGCCGGGTCGCGGGCCGACGGCACATCCTGCCTGCAGGTCGATGCCCCCGGTGCCCGGAATGGGTGTCAAATCGCTCATTGTTCCGTTATCAGTCGGTCTGTCAGTAGATAATGGCTGTGTCTTGTCTCTCGTTGCCCGGGGCGCAGCAGGTATCGGCCGATCGCATTGTTATCCGTTAAACAAAGATACCCTGATTCGGATGAACTTATGTGTCTTAAAACGTAGATATACTGATATTGGGAGTGTTTTAGGCTGAAATGGGACGGATTGTTTTCCGGGGCCTGTCCGGCTGCGCTCTTGGGCGCGCAGTCGCATCCGGGAATCCGTGCCGGCCTTTCGGTGGCGTGTCGGCCGCGCGTGTCGGATCAGAATAAATGGCTGATATTTCTTGAGATACCCGTGTGGCCGATGGACGGCCGGAGGACCGGGCCACAGCGTTCCGCAAGAGGAGGCAGGCCTTGCTCGATGGATGGTGTCCTCCCCATCCGCCTCATTCATTGGGGCAGGAGATCGGAAATCTGGGACGTGGACCAGTTGCGCTTTACTTGCCTCACCTGTTGATTCGTGCCGCGTCTTCCCGGCGAAAGCAAGTCCAGGGAGGCGTACGGCGTGAGGAACACCGGGGCCAATCACCTATTTCCGAGGGGCGATTGGCATGCAGGTGAGGTGCAGAATCCCGGGGGGCGAGGGGGAGGGTCCGGCTAAGGGAACCCCGCCATGCGGCAACTGTCCGGCATGAGTGGTCCGGAGCGTGAGCGAGGGACCTTGCGTGCGGGAAGCACTCCCCGGGACTGGCTGTGCAGCTCGGTGATCGCCGTTCGGGGGCGAGAGTATGTATTTGTTTTCGGGGCGAAGGCGGCGTGGCTGACGGTGAACGAAAAAGAGGCAGCCCCGGGTAGGGCTGCCTCTTGAGCCGGTATCGGCCGGCCGGGCTACTTGGCGTAGCTGACGGCGCGGGTCTCGCGGATCACGGTGATCTTCACCTGGCCCGGATAGGTCATCTCGTCCTGAATTTTCTTGGCGATGTCGTGCGAGAGCTGGTCGGCCTGCTGGTCGCTCAGCTTTTCGCTGCCGACGATCACGCGCAGCTCGCGGCCGGCCTGGATGGCGTAGGTCTTCATCACGCCGGGATAGGCCATTGCGATGTCCTCCATCTCTTTGAGGCGCTTGATGTACGACTCGACCACCTCGCGGCGGGCACCGGGACGGGCTCCCGATATGGCGTCGCAGACCTGTACGATCGGGGCGTAGAGCGAGGTCATCTCCATTTCGTCGTGGTGGGCGCCGACGGCGTTGCATACATCGGGCTTCTCCTTGAACTTCTCGGCCAGCTTCATTCCGATGATTGCGTGCGGCAGCTCGGGCTCATCGTCGGGCACCTTGCCGATATCGTGCAGCAGTCCGGCACGACGGGCGATCTTCGGGTTGAGGCCCAGCTCGGCGGCCATGATGCCGCAGAGGTTGGCCGTCTCGCGTGAGTGTTGCAGCAGGTTCTGCCCGTAGGATGAGCGGTATTTCATCTTGCCGATCAGACGGATCAGCTCGGGGTGCAGGCCGTGGATACCCAGATCGATCGTCGTACGCTTACCCACCTCGATGATCTCCTCCTCGATCTGTTTCTGCACTTTGGCGACGATCTCCTCGATGCGGGCGGGGTGGATGCGGCCGTCGGTCACCAGCTGGTGCAGGGCCAGGCGCGCCACCTCGCGGCGCACGGGGTCGAAGCCCGAGAGGATGATGGCCTCGGGAGTGTCGTCGACGATGATCTCGATGCCGGTGGCGGCCTCCAGCGCGCGGATGTTGCGCCCCTCGCGGCCGATGATACGTCCCTTGACCTCGTCGCTTTCGATATTGAAGACCGTCACCGAGTTCTCGATGGCCGTTTCGGTCGCCACGCGCTGGATCGTCTGCACGACGATGCGTTTGGCCTCCTTGTTGGCGCTCATCTTGGCCTCCTCGATCGTCTCGTTGATATAGGCCATTGCGTCGCTCTTGGCCTCGGCTTTCATGTTCTCGATCAGGATGTTCTTGGCCTCCTCGCTGCTCATGCCGCTGATCTGCTCGAGGCGGACGTTCTGCTCGCGGAACAGGCGCTCGACCTCCTCCTTGCGCTTGTCGAGCACGGCCTGCTGGCTTGCGATCTGCTCGCGTTCGCGCTCGACCTCGCGGTTTTTCTTGCCGATCTCCTCCTGTTGCTGCTGGAGGCTGCCCTCGATCTGCTTGATCCGCGACTCGGCCTGGGCCAGCTTGGAGTTGCGCTCGTTGACTGCGCGGTCGTGCTCGCTTTTGAGCTGGATGAATTTCTCTTTTGCCTGGAGGATCTTCTCCTTTTTTATCATCTCGCCATCGGCCTCGGCTTCCGCCAGGATCTTTTTCCGACGTCTTTCGGTAGATTTACTTATGATAAAGTAGGTAACTACGCCTGTGATTGCCGAGGTGATAATAGCAATGACTATTGTTATTACACCGTTCATTGTGAATTTGTTTTATGTTTAAAAGTTTGGTCGCAAAGCATAAAAAAACCGCATGGAATTCCTTTTCGATGTTTGACGAAGCTCCAGTCGTCATAGGTGAGGCCTCCGGCAAGATCATCGCAAACGTCCAACGTCCCCGGAGTCCGGGAAACCTCCCCGAGAGGAGGGTAAGGCCTGTTTTTGAATGGCCGAGGCGAGCCTCCAAGTTTAGAAGTGTTGAGTTTCGCAAAGCTAAAAGGAATCCATGCGGGTGGAAATATCTCTTAGTCGTATGTTAAAAGAACGTTCGTTCAGGGCTTGAGATTGCCCAGGTATTCGTCCAGTTGCCTGTCCAGATCGATCAGCTCGCCTTCGGCCTCGCCGAGACCCCGGTTCATCTCGCTGTCGATATTGTTGACGGCCAACTGCAGGGCGGCCATCGCCAGATAATCTTCGGCTTCGGCCCTGAAGTGCTTCTTGTAGGTCGAGACCAGCATGTTGACATCCCGTTCGGCCCTGCGGTACTTCTCCTCGTCGCTCCGCTCGATACTGAGCGGGTAGGGCTTGCCGGCTATATTCAGTTTAATATTCAGTTTGTCTGCCATCGTTCACCGTCGTAACCTACTTGTTCATCAGGGCGATACAGCGGTCGATCTCCCGCATTAACAGATTGACCCGCTGGCGTGCCAGCTTGGTGTTTCGCCCCGCGCCCGTCATACCCCCGCTGATTTCGAGGACGCCGATGCGCTTTTCGAGTTCGGCAATCTTGTGAACCATTGCCCGGTTGTCGGTTTTCAGTCGGTCTCGCTCGGCGGTCAGCTTGGCTGCCTCGGTGCGGAGTTTGCGGTTTTCTGCAATGATCTGCGCAACTTTGGTCCTAATAGCTTGTACAATAGCCGAGTCGCTCATCTCCTGAAAGTCTGACACCTTAGTTTACACCCCAAAATTAACAAAAAATCGCAATAATTCAAGCATTCCGGGTTAATTTTATTCCCCGGCGGGCGTGCCGTAGAGGTCGTAGTCGTCGGCGCCGGTGATCCGTACGGAGAGGATCGTGCCCGGTGCGAGCGGCTCGGGGCTGCTCACGAGCACCTCGTCGTCGACCTCGGGCGAGTCGTGCCGCGTGCGCCCCACGTAGTAGTCGCCTTCGGCGCGGTCGATGATGACCGGCTCGGTGCGGCCGACACGGCCGCGGTTGTTCCCGAGCGAGATCTCGCGCTGGAGCGACATTACGGCGTCGACGCGGCGCTGTTTTTCCTCCTCCGGAATATCATCCTGCAAATGAAGTGCCGAGTGGGTGCCCTCCTCCTCGCAGTAGGCGAAGACCCCGAGGCGCTCGAAGCGCATCTCGCGCACGAAGTCGAGCAGTTCGGCGAAGTCGGCCTCGCTCTCGCCGGGGTAGCCGACGATCAGCGTCGTGCGGATGGCGATGCCGGGCACCTGCTCGCGCAGCCGCCGGACGAGGGCGCGGGTTCCGGCCCCGTCGATGCCGCGGCGCATCGCCTTCAGTTGGCTGTCGGCCACGTGCTGGAGCGGGATGTCGAGGTAGGGGCACATTTTCGGCTCGTCGCGCAGTAGGTCGATCACCTCGTCGGGGAAGTGGGCGGGGTAGGCATAGTGCAGCCGGACCCACTCGATGCCGTCGATGCGGCAGAGGCGGCGCAGCAGGTCGGCGAGGGCACGCCGCCCGTAGAGGTCGAGGCCGTAGTATGTGGTGTCCTGAGCGATGACGATCAGCTCTTTGACGCCCCGGGCGGCCAGGCCTTCGGCCTCGGCCACGAGTGCCTCCATCGGAACAGAGACGTGCCGGCCCCGGATCAGCGGGATCGCGCAGTATCCGCAGCCCCAGTTGCACCCTTCGGATATTTTGAGGTAGGCGTAGTGCGACGGAGTGGTGAGGCGGCGCTCGCCGGCGAGCTCGGTGCGGTACTCGGCGCCCACGGCGCGGACCACGTCGGCGAGGTCGCGCACGCCGAACATGCGGTCGACCTCGGGGATCTCGGCCGCCAGCTCGTCGCGGTAGCGCTCCGAGAGGCAGCCCATGACGAACAGGTGGTCGATATCGCCGCGCGTGCGGGCCTCGGCGAACGAGAGGATCGTGTTGATCGACTCTTCCTTCGCGTCGCCGATAAAACCGCATGTGTTGATGACTACGGTACGGGCGGCGGGGTCGTTCGAGTCATGGACGACTTCGAGGTTCTGGCGCTCGAGCTGGGCCATCAGGTGTTCCGAATCGACCAGGTTCTTCGAGCATCCGAGCGTGACAACATTGATTTTTCTTTTCATGGCGAATGGATGAGTCCGGTCGTTTCCGGCGACCGGGGGACAGGACGGGATAAGGCGGCTGAACGGCTCCGGGGACCTCTGCCGGGACCAGCGCTCCGGCAGAGATCCCCGGACCGGTTGGTTTGGTTACTCGCCGAACAGGCTGTCGACGAACGCCTTCCGGTCGAAGACCTGGAGCTGGTCGATGCCCTCGCCCACGCCGATGTAGCGTACAGGGATCTTGAACTGGTCGCTGATGCCGATCACCACGCCGCCCTTGGCCGTGCCGTCGAGTTTGGTGATGGCCAGCGACGTGACCTGTGTGGCCTGCGTGAACTGTTTGGCCTGCTCGAAGGCGTTCTGGCCCGTGCTGCCGTCGAGCACGAGCATCACCTCGTGCGGCGCGTCGGGGATGACCTTGGCCATCACGTTTCGGATCTTGGTCAGCTCGTTCATCAGCCCGATCTTGTTGTGCAGTCGGCCGGCCGTGTCGATCAGCACCACGTCGGCGTCGTTGGCCACGGCCGAGCGCAGCGTGTCGTAGGCGACCGATGCGGGGTCCGACCCCATGTTCTGGCGTACGATCGTCGCCCCGGCCCGTCCGGCCCACACTTCGAGCTGCTCGATGGC
>JAFQJK010000041.1 GCA_017415005.1 Rikenellaceae bacterium | reverse complement strand
ATTGGCTGAAGAGGAAAAAGCCGGGCGTGATCATCAATACGGCGTCGGTGGGCGGGATGTTCGGGGCCCGGGGTGGCGTGAGCTATGTGACCAGCAAGCATGCGATTATCGGCCTGACCCAAAATATCGCCGCCGTGTACCGCGAGGATAATATCCGTGCGGTGGCTGTGGCGCCGGGCGATATCCGGACCAATATCGGCAATACGCTGAAGAACCCGAACCAGAAAGGGATGCAGGCGCTGGTCCGCTATGTGGCCGAAGGGCCGACGGGTGAGGCCCTGGATGTCGCCAATGTGGTCGTCTTCCTGGCCAGTGACGAGGCCCGTTTTGTCAACGGTACGATCGTGACGGTGGATGGCGGCTGGACCGGCGCATGATGTTGGCGCAGGCGATCGCTTGGCCGATCGAAAGACTCATGTGGTGCAGCACATCGGCAAGGCGGCCCCATTGGCGTGCTTCAAGCCTCTTCTTTGACACAGACGGCGTTCAGGTGGGCGTGTCCTGCTGTTCGCTATATTAAGCTGCGCTCTGGCAATCTTTGAGCGCGGACGCTCCCGATTGCCCCCGGCTTTCACTATATTTACAGAATATAAGATTCGGTTCGGGCCTCTTTGCAAATAGATTGACACAATGCCGCTCACCTTTCACTTACAGAATATAGGCTGCGCCCCGGACAAGTCTGAGAACAAGTTTTCGCTTTGTCTCGGCTATCGCTATATTTGTACACGGGTGTAGGGTACCCCCTGCATAAAACGAAGAGACGATGAAAGCGATCGAGGGAAAGTTAAGGTCGAGGTATCAGACAGAGCATAAGGTGATGCGGGAGTGGAACCCGTTGGACGGGACAGTCCCGGAGTACGACACGGTTAAAAGATGGAACCGGTTTGACGGAAGCGTGAGCCAGATCCGTAAGACGGAGGGTTATGCGGTGAGGTCGTTCCGCGAATTGATCGATGAGGTGGCGGCCGTGACGGTCAATAACCGGCAGTACGAGATGTTCTACCGGGGGCAGGCTCGGGAGTACATGGATAGCCGGGGTACCTATTATGCCGGCCGGTCTCCGAAAACAACGGTCTATCCGTCGATCTGCCGTCCCGGGCTGAAGGCCGACGGTACTCCGCAGTACCGGGTACGGCGGCAAGAGGTGGAGGCCCGGTATGCGCGTCTACACCGGCTGGTCAAGGCCTTCTGCCGCGGACGGTCATTGCCCGCGGAGGTTTGTATCGCCTTGTTCCAGCACTATGGGATCGTTGCAACGCCTTTTATTGATATCACGCAGTCGCTGCGTGTGGCCGCCACTTTTGCGCTCCGCAGTTCGCAGAAAGGATACCTGTACGTATTCGGACTGCCGTTCCCCAACCAGAGCATCTCGTATTTTTACGACCTGGGCATCGTGTTGCTCAAGCTTCAGAATATCTGTCCTGTGGAAGCAAAGCGGCCGCGCTATCAGGAGGGCTATCTGGTGGGTAAGTTCCCCTATAATATGCGGAAAGAGGGGGAGGACAACCTGGCGCGGCGGCTGGTCGCCAAATTCTGCCTGGACAATACGGACGGGACGTTCTGGGACGAGCATTTCAGCCCGATGCCCGATGAGGTCCTGTTTCCGGCCGATGACCCGATCGAGCAGCGCTTGCGGGACGGGGCAGAGCAAATATTGAGTGAGGCCGGTCTGTAATGCCGGCCGTGAGAGAGCTGTTGCTTGAGGATAGGGATCATATGGCTTACTGGAACCCGTGGCATGGTTGCCACAAGATCAGCCCCGGCTGTCAGCATTGCTATGTTTACCGGATCGACGGGAAGCATGGCCGCGACAGTTCGATCGTGACACGCAATGCCGGATTCGGACTGCCTGTCAGGCGCGGACGCGACGGTGCTTACAAGATAGCGGCCGGCGAGACGGTGTATACTTGTTTCAGCTCGGACTTCCTGGTTGAGGAGGCCGATGCGTGGCGCCCTGATACCTGGAGGATGATACGCGAGCGTGATGATCTTCATTTCTTCTTTATTACCAAACGGATCGACCGTCTGGCGGCCTGTGTGCCCGAGGACTGGGGTGAGGGGTACGGCCATGTGACGGTCTGCTGTACGGTCGAAAACCAGGCGATGGCCGATGTCCGGCTGCCGGTCTACATGGCGGCTCCGGTCAGGCACCGGCGTATCGTGTGCGAGCCGTTGCTGGGACCGATCGACCTGTCGCCATATCTGGACAGTCGCATCGAACAGGTGATCGTGGGGGGTGAGTCAGGACCCGAGGCCCGGATATGCGACTATGCCTGGGTGCTCGACATTCGGCGGCAATGCGCTGAGAGGCATATTCCGTTCGTGTTCCGGCAGACCGGGGCGCATTTGCTCAAGGACGGGCGGTTGTATCGGATCAGGCGGCGCGACCAGTTCTCGCAGGCGCGCAAGGCGGCGATCAATATCAGGATACGGTAGCAGGACCGGCCTCCGGCCAGGTGGGCCGGCCGTGCAGATCGTGTGTGGGGCCGGGGTCTGTGCGCATGATACGCGGATGCCGGAGATGCGGATTGCCCCGCTCCGGCCTATCCCGGGCCGGAGCGGGGTGGGCCGGGTTGAGGTGCCGGCATCGGCCGATGGTGCCGGTAGCCTCTGCCGCCATTGTCCGCAAGCGGCAGGTATAATAATTCGGAGATGAAGAGGAAAATACAAAAGATCGCTTATTTTTGCCGCCGGTTTGAATATTTATGCGGGTATGGCTAAATATCTGATTCGTGGCAGGATCGTGCTGAGGAAGTGGCTGCCTGTCCTTGGACTGACCCTTTCGGCGTTCGTGTTCAATACTTCGGAGTTCGTTCCGATCGGCCTGCTGAGCGACATTGCCCGGGATTTCGGGATCACGGAAGCCCATGCAGGGCTGCTGATCACCGTATATGCCTGGGTGGTGGCTATGGCCTCGCTGCCGCTGATGCTGCTCGTCTCGCGGGTGGAGTGTCGCAAGCTTTTGCTGTCGGTCGTCTGCCTGTTTGTTGCGAGCCACCTGCTGTCGTCGGTCGCGACCTCATATTCGTTATTGATGGCATCGCGGATCGGGGTTGCCTGCTCGCACGCCGTTTTCTGGTCCATAGCTTCGCCGTTGGCCGTGCGCGTTGCGCCCAGGGGACATCGCGCGACGGCGCTGGGCCTGATCGTCACGGGAACCTCTATTGCCATGATCGTCGGCCTGCCGCTGGGGCGTGTTATCGGCCTGCATGCGGGATGGCGCATGGCATTCTTCTACATTGCGGTTGCGGCGGCGGCCGTCCTGGCGCTGCTGGTCTGGATCTTCCCGAAAGTGCGGAGCGACAATGCCATCTCGCTGCGTAAGGTGCCGGCGCTGCTCGAAAAGCCGGGGCTGATGGGCGTCTACCTGCTGACGCTGCTCCTCATCACGGCCCAATATACGGGGTACAGTTATATCGAGCCGTTCCTGGGCCAGGTGGCACACATGGGCGACGGTTGGGTGACCGGGGTGTTGATCCTGTTCGGGTTGGTCGGGATCGTTGGCAGCGTGCTTTTTTCCCGCTATTACGGCCGGCGTCCCGAGACGTTCATCCGTTTCTCCGTGGCCGGGATCGCTGCTGCGCTGCTTTTGATGCACCCGGCTTCCTTCACATACGGTACGGCTATTTTGCTGTGCATTGTTTGGGGGTTGGCCATTACGATCTTCAACCTTGTGTTCCAGGCGGAGATCATCCGGCTCGCCCCACAGTCCACGGCCGTCGCCATGTCGGTCTATTCGGGTATCTATAATGTGGGGATCGGCGGCGGGGCCCTCATCGGCGGTATCGTTTGTTCGGACCTTTCGGTCGCCTGGATCGGCTATGTCGGGGGAACGATCGCCGTCGTGGCTGCCGTATACTGCTTCCGCAAACTGTTGCCCCTCTTGCGGTCGGCGAGGTGAGCTGATCTGGGCTATGCAGCGCCTTCGGCGAGTGGGTAGGGCGGTGTCGGTCAGTTGGGTCTCCGGCTGCTTCCCGCACGATCCTCGTCCGGACTTTGTGCCCGTGGCGGCGGCTTTCCCGACACCAAAGCAGCCTGATGTTATGGCAACGGTAGATCTCCTGTCGTCCGGAGCTCAACCTGAGTGAGCGTTAGCGAACGTGCCGGCCGGAGCTCGCTGTCGGCCCAGCCGGTATGGATCAGGCGACGGGACGTGATGAACGCGATGCACAAACAAAGCGGTGCCAATCGTCCGATTGGCACCGCTTTGTGATCCGTCTGGGGCTCGAACCCAGGACCCCAACATTAAAAGTGTTGTGCTCTACCAGCTGAGCTAACGAATCGTTCCTGTTTTGGTGGTGCAAATATAGCGAGTTTTTTTGTTTTACCAAAACAAAATACAGTGCCGATGCGGGATGCTGGGTGGCCATGACTGGGGGCGTGTTGTGTAAGTGCCTTGTCCTTATTGTTTTGTGACCGGTATAGTGCATGGCGGGAGGATGGAAAGCTCGGAGAAATGTGCCGTGACAGTGGATTCGGGTCAGCCTGCCAGCGTGAAAGACGGTTTTTTAACAAACCTCTTGCGGAAATGTTGAAATAACCAGGAAAAATGATACTTTTGTGCCGTTATTTTTATCCCAAACCGTTAAAAACGAGAAGTAAATGAGCAAAGTCCTGATTATCGGCGCCGGGGGCGTCGGTACCGTGGTGGCGCACAAGGCTGCGCAGAACAGCAGCGTGTTTTCGGAAATCATGTTGGCCAGCCGGACCAAAGCCAAGTGCGATGCCATTGCCGGAGCCATCGGGGGAGGGCGTGTCAGAACGGCCCAGGTGGATGCGGACAATGTTGAGGAGCTGGTTCGGTTGATCCGTTCGTTCGGCCCCGATCTGGTCATCAATGTGGCCTTGCCGTATCAGGACCTGACCATTATGGATGCCTGCCTGGAGTGCGGCGTACACTATCTGGATACGGCTAACTACGAGCCCCGCGACGAGGCCAAGTTCGAGTACAAGTGGCAATGGGCCTATCAGGACAGGTTCAGGGCGGCAGGGTTGACCGCTATCCTCGGTTGCGGCTTCGATCCGGGCGTGACGTCGGTGTTCACCGCCTATGCAGCCAAGCACTACTTTGATGAGATGCACTACCTCGATATTGTCGACTGCAATGCCGGAAACCACGGTATGGCGTTCGCGACCAACTTCAATCCCGAGATCAATATCCGCGAGGTGACCCAGAAAGGCAAATTCTGGGAGGATGGCCAGTGGCACATGACCGAGCCGCACGAAGTGCACAAGCCTTTGAACTACCCGGGGATCGGCCCCAAGGAGTCGTACCTGATCTACCATGAGGAGCTCGAATCGCTCGTCAAGAATTTTCCGACGCTGCGGCGCGCGCGTTTCTGGATGACTTTCGGGCAGGAGTACCTGACGCACCTGCGCGTGATCCAGAACATCGGCATGGCGCGCATCGACCCGATCATGTACAATGGGGTGGAGATCGTGCCGATCCAGTTCCTCAAGGCCGTGCTGCCCGATCCGAAGGAGCTTGGCGAGAACTATACCGGTCAGACCTCGATCGGATGCCGTATCCGGGGCATGAAGGACGGGAAGGAGCGCACCTACTACATTTATAATAACTGCGATCACGAGGCCGCTTTCCGGGAGACCGGGACGCAGGCGGTCAGCTATACGACCGGGGTGCCGGCGGCCGTCGGAGCGATGATGTTCCTGACGGGCAAGTGGACCGGTGCGGGCGTGAAGAACGTCGAGGAGTTCGACCCCGATCCGTTCCTTGCAGAGCTGGCTGTTCAGGGGCTTCCCTGGCACGAGGTCGTCGACGGGGACCTGGAGCTGGATTAACCACCGTTTGGTCATGGAGGGCCGGCAGGCCTGAAGAGAGTGGTAGCGGTCCGATTTCGTCGGATCGTAACGTTGAAGATGATCGTTATGAAAAAGACTGTGGGTGCATATTTATTCGCCAGCCTGCTTTGTGGCCTCGTGTTGCTGTCCTCTTGTTCGAAAGACGACGACGGTCCTGCCGGTCCCACGCCGAAACGGCTGGTCAGCAAGGTGACCTTCGATGCGACGGGTGATCCGGAGTCCAAGTTAGAGATAATCCGTAAGCAGGTCGTGGAGCTGACCTACGATGCGCCGCGCCGGGTGACCGGGGCCAAGTTCTCGGCGGTCGGTGAGCAAACCTATGAAATGTGGAATTGCCGGCTTGCGTACAAGGCGGCCGATTCGCTGTATGTGACACTGTCCGGGATGATGGCCGGCAGCGAGCCTGCGGTGGCCGGATTCCGGCTGAATCCCGACGGGACAGTGGCCAGCGGTAAGGAGGGCGATACCGGGATGACGTGTGCGTACCGGGATGGTTACCTGTATAAGATGACGGTGGACGGACTGACGCGGTTTTATGTTTGGGATAACGGGAACCTGGTTTTTCAGAGCGGGGGCGGCAGCGGTGCGGACAACCGGTTCTACCCGGTGGCCAATACGCTGAACGTCGATATCGTCGGTTTGATGCAGGTGACCGCGGATATCCCTGCGATCCTGCACGCGCTGGGGCTGATGGGGCTTCAGAACCGTGATCTGGTGTGGACGGTCGGAGACCGCCTGTTCTTCGAGTATGCTTTCGGGCCGGAGGGCGAAGTGACCGGGGGGCAGGTGACGATGGACGATTCCGGCGAGACCGTGCGAATCGGTCTGGAATACCTCTGATCGGACGGAACGGAGGCGGGGTGCTCCGACCGGATCGGGGAATGGATGTCCGGGGTCATTGCCGTTTTGTGTTAAGCATGAAGTTATGATCGATTTTTCAAAAATACCTTCGCCCTGCTATGTGCTGGACGAAGCGTTGCTCCGGCGGAACCTTGAGGTGATCCGGCGGGTGCAGGAGCGTTCGGGCGCGCGTATCATCATGGCGCTCAAGGCGTGCGCGATGTGGAGCGTTTTCCCGATCGTGAAGGAGTATATCGGTGACGCGACGGCCAGTTCGGTCGCCGAGGCGCGTCTCGTGTCCGAGGAGCTTGGCTCGCGGCCGCATGTCTATGCGCCGGTCTATACCGATGCCGATTTCGGGGAGATACTGAAATATGCCAGCCATATTACATTCAATACGCGGGGACAGTATGAGCGGTTCCGGGGGCGCGTGGCTGGTACGGGCGTGTCGTGCGGACTGAGGATCAATCCCGAGTACTCGCCTGTGGGTACGGGGTTGTACAATCCTTGCTGCAAGGGATCGCGTCTCGGCGTGATCACGGACGATCTGGGCGAGTTGCCCGAAGGGATCGAAGGTCTGCATTTCCATACGCTGTGCGAATCGGGACCTGACGATCTGAAGCACACGCTTGAGATCGTCGGGCAGAAGTTCGGCCGTTACTTCCCGCAGCTCAAGTGGATCAACATGGGGGGCGGTCACCTGATGACCCATGTCGAATACGATACGGAAAAGCTGATCTCCGTCCTCAGCGCGTTCCGGGCGCGGCATCCGCACCTCGAGCTGATCCTCGAACCGGGGAGCGCCTTCACGTGGCGGACGGGTTACCTGGTATCGACCGTGGAGGATATTGTCTGCAACAATGGGGTGCAGACTGCGATGCTCGACGTGTCGTTCGCCTGCCATATGCCCGACTGTCTTGAGATGCCCTACAAGCCAGCAGTGGTGGGTGCGCGCGACGCGCAGCCCGGCGAGCCCGGCTGGCGTCTCGGCGGTAACAGCTGTCTGGCGGGCGACTATTGTGGCGACTGGGTGTTCGAGCATGAGCCGCAGGTCGGCGACCGGGTCGTTTTCGAGGATATGGTCCACTATACGATGGTCAAGACGACGATGTTCAACGGCGTGGCGCATCCCTCGATCGCCATATGGGGACGCGACGGCCGGCTGCGTGTCGTGCGCCGTTTCGGATACGAGGACTACAAGGCCCGGATGTCGTAAGTATAAAGACTTATTTTTGCGTTTCAGACCCGGCGGGGACCGAATCAACCGGTCCCCGCTGTTGTACTTCGGTGAAAATTAACCTATTTTTGTTCGATCGAAAAGTAAACCCAACCATTCATGAAGGACTTTACCGCAACCGAATATTCGTTGGAAACCATCGCCACGGGGCGTATGTTCGAGGATGAGGGCTGGACGCTCGACGACAGCCGGTGCGACTGCCCGTCGCTCGTTAGAGCCCGCTACGGGAAAAAGCAACTCGATGCCCGGGACGTGAGCGAGGGGATCTACCGTTTCTGCGACTGGATGCCCGTTCGCCGGGTGCTGAAGGGTTCGTGCGCGCCGGTGACCTACAAGAGCGAGAAGCTGGCCGCACACCTCGGGCTGGACAACCTTTATATCACGTTTAACGGCTATTTTCCCGAGAAGGGTGCCCGTATGACCACCTGTTCATTCAAGGAGACCGAGGCATATACCGTGTGCGGCCGCATGCAGGGCGATATGGGCAAAGTGCTGGTCGTGGCCTCGGCCGGCAATACGGCGCGGGCGTTTGCGAAGGTCTGTTCGGAGAACCATATCCCGCTGCTGCTCAGTGTGCCGGAGGACAACCTCGATGCCCTGTGGTTCGAGGGGCCGCTGAACGACTGTGTGAAGCTGATCGTCTCGCAGAAGGGGGGCGACTATTTTGACGCGATCCACCTGAGCAACCTGGCGCTCCGCTCGCCCCGGTTTGTTGCCGAGGGCGGTGCGAAGAACATTGCGCGGCGCGATGGGATGGGGACGACCGTACTGTCGGCCGCGACGTTCATCGGCCGTATCCCCGACTATTATTTTCAGGCCGTGGGGAGCGGGACCGGGGCCATAGCCGCGTGGGAGGCTAACCTGCGCCTGATCGGAGACGGCCGTTTCGGGTCGAACAAGATGAAGCTCATGGTCTCTCAGAATGCGCCGTTCGCCCCGATGTACCATGCCTGGAAGGCCGATTCACGCGAGTTGCCGCCTTATGATGACGACCGGGCGCGACGCGATGTGGAGATCATCGACGCCAAGGTGCTTTCGAACCGTAAGCCGCCATACGGGCTGCGCGGGGGCCTCTACGATGCGCTGAAGGATACGGACGGCGAAATGCTGGTGGCTACTAACGAAGAGGCCCGCCAGGCGGCCGAGTTGTTCGAAAAGCTGGAGGGCATCGATATCCACCCGGCGCCGGCCGTTGCGGTGGCCACGCTGATCGCGGCCGTGCGCGAGGGACGGGTCGCCAAAGACAAAACCGTGATGCTCAACATTACCGGCGGCGGAGAGAAACGCTTCAAGAGCGGCAAGACGCTCTGGTACCTGCGCCCGTCGTACGTATTTGATTTCAATCCCGATCCCGACGATGTGGTGCGCAAGGCCGAAGGGCTGTTCGCGCAGTAACGTAGCCGGAACCATAACAGGGCGGCGGTCTGCAAAGACCGCCGTTTTTTGTGGATGGGCGTTCGGTTTACAAAGTGCATACTGACCGGGGGGCCTTAGTCGTTTTTGCAGGGAAAGATGCGTCGATGTTGGTGGAAAACGTGTAACTTTACTTGGTTATCTAAACATAAATCAACTGACAACATACGAACGGATGAAAAAATGGAGTGTATGGCTGGCTGTCCTCGTATTGGGGATGCCTGCTGCGCGGGCCGGTGAGGGTCGCCTGTTGCGTTTCCCTGCCACAGACGGGGAACGGATCGTATTTTCGTATGCCGGCGACCTGTATACGGTGCCGGCCGAAGGCGGCAAGGCCCGCAGGCTGACCTCGCACGTGGGCTATGAGATGTTCCCCCGCTATTCGCCCGATGGGCGGACGATAGCCTTTACCGGACAATATGACGGTAATACCGAGGTCTATTCGATCCCGGCCGAGGGGGGCGAGCCGCTCAGGCTGACCTATACCGCGACGCTCGACCGCGACGACATCGGCGACCGGATGGGCCCCAATAACATCGTGATGGCGTGGACTCCGGACGGGAAGCAGGTCGTTTACCGTTCGCGCAAGCAGACCTCGGGCTTTGTGGGTCGCCTGTTCAAGGTCGGGGCCGAAGGTGGGCTCTCGGAGGTGATCCCATTGCCCGAGGGCGGTTTCTGCAGTTATTCTCCCGATGGGAAGAAGCTGGCCTACAACCGGGTGTTCCGCGAGTTCCGCACCTGGAAATATTATAAAGGCGGCATGGCCGACGATATCTGGATTTACGACCCAGAGGCCGGCCGTGTCGAGAACATCACGCAGAACGACGCCCAGGATATCGCCCCGATGTGGATCGGCGACGAGATCTTCTTCATTTCGGACCGCGACCGGACGATGAACCTGTTCGTATACAATACCCGGACGAAACAGACGGAGAAGGTGACCGACTTCAAGGAGTACGACATCAAATTCCCGAGCGCGGGAGGTGGTATGATCGTTTTCGAAAACGGGGGCTATATCTACCGCTTCGATCCGGCGACGCGCAAGGCCGAGCGGGTGAATGTCGATATGGAGAGCGAGAATGTCTATGCGCGACCCGAATTGAAAGACGTGGCTGGTGTGATGCGTGACGCGAGCGTGTCGCCCGGCGGCGAGCGTATCGCCGTGTCGGCCCGGGGCGAGGTGTTCAATGTGCCTGCCGGAGAGGGTGTGACGAAGAACATGACCCGCACGCCGGGTGTCCACGAGCGCGAGGCGCGCTGGTCGCCCGACGGTCGGCAGATCGCCTATCTGTCGGATGCTTCGGGCGAGTGGGCCGTGTATGTACAGCCGCAGGAGGGGGGCGAGGCCGTGAAGCTGACGCCGGACAGCGATACCTATATTTTCTCGATCTGGTGGTCGCCCGACAGCAGGACGATCGTCTACACCGACCGCAAGAACCGTGTGTGGGCCGTCGATGTCGCCTCGAAGAAGCAGCGGATGCTGTTCGAGGACCCCTACAATGCGCCGTGGTCGATCGGCTGGTCGCCCGATAGCCGGTGGATCACTTACACGCGTGAGGCGGCTAATGGGTTCGGTGTGGTTTACGTTTACAATATGGCGGACGGCAGGGAGTATCCCGTGACGGACAAATGGTACTATTCGTCGGGGCCCGTGTTCACCCGCGACGGAAAATATATCGTTTTCACGTCGGCGCGCGATTTCAACCCGATATACAGCCATACGGAGTGGAACCATGCCTACAACCGGATGGAGGGCGTTTATCTGGCTCTGCTCGATGACCGGACGCCCGATCCCTTTCTGCCCAAGGACACGGTGGTCGGTGCGGAGGCGAAGGCCGATACATCGCATGCGGTGAGGATCGTGCCGGAAGGATTGACCGGCCGGATCGTCAAGCTTCCCCTGGCGGCCGGGTATTACGGGAATTTCTACGGCGACGATGCCGGGAAGATCTACTACGACTACGGTAACCAGACCCGGGTTTACGACCTGAAGGACAAGACGGATAAGCTGGTGGCCGAGAACGTCGATATGGAGGTGTCGGCCGATGGCAGGAAGGCGTTGTTCCGGCGCGGCGATGCCCTGTATGTGGCCGGTCTTCCGGCGGGGGAGGCGAACCTCGACAAAAAGGTCGATCTGTCGGGTCTCAAGGTGATGACCGATTATCCGGCCGAATGGCGTCAGATCTTCGACGAGGCGTGGCGGCAGATGCGCGACGGGTTCTACCAGGAGACGATGCACGGGGTCGACTGGCCGGCCGTCAAGGCCAAGTACGAGGTCCTGTTGCCCTATGTCCGGCACCGCCTCGACCTGAACTACCTGATCGGCGAGATGATCGGCGAGCTCAACAGCGGCCATGCCTACGTCAATCCGGGCGAGACCCCGCGTGCCGGACGCATCCGTACCGGGCTGCTCGGGGCCGAGGTCTCGCGCGACAAGTCCGGGGCTTTCCGCATCGGGCGGATCCTGCCTGCCCCCAGTTGGGATAAGTCGCTGCGCTCGCCGCTGGCCGATCCGGGCATCGGGGTGGCCGAGGGCGAGTATATCGTGGCGATCGACGGCGTACCGACCGGCTCGGTGAACGATATGTACAAGCTGCTCGTCGGTAAAGCCGATGTGCCGGTCGAGCTTTCTGTGAGTACCGCGCCGTCGGGCGCAGAGGTGCGCCGGGTGGTTGTCAAGCCGATTGCCGACGAGGCGCCGCTCTACCATTACAACTGGGTGCAGGAGAATATCCGTAAGGTCGAGGAGGCTTCGGATGGCCGGATCGGCTATGTCTACATTCCTGACATGGGCCCCGAAGGGTTGAACGAGTTTGCCCGCTATTTCTATCCTCAGCTCGATAAAGAGGGGCTGATCATCGACGACCGAGCCAACGGCGGCGGCAACGTGTCGCCGATGATCCTCGAGCGGCTGAGCCGCGAGCCATACCGTGTGACGATGAGCCGTAACTCGCAGCGGCGCAACACGGTGCCCGACGGAACGTTGGTCGGGCCTAAGGTATGCCTGATCAACAAGTACTCGGCCTCAGACGGCGACCTGTTCCCGTGGGGCTTCCGCGAGCTGGGGCTCGGTAAGCTGATCGGCACGCGTACCTGGGGCGGTATTATCGGGATCAGCGGGTCGCTGCCCTTTGTCGACGGGACGGATATGCGTATTCCGTATTTTACGTCGTACTCGATGAAGGATGGGCAGTGGATCATCGAGAACCACGGGGTCGATCCCGATATCGAGGTCGATAACGATCCTGTGAAGGAATGGGCCGGCGAGGACGAGCAGCTCGACCGGGCGATAGAGGAGGTGATGAGGCAGTTGCCCGACCGTAAGCCCGTACCGCCTGTTCCTGCTCCCCGCGATTTCAGCAAATAGGCTATGTACAGCGTGTTTGCGTGGTTTATGTGACGTGATGGTCCCTGCCTTGGCTGGGACCATCTCTTTTGGCCGGGGCGACAAGCGGGCACCGGCCGGTCGGCGATAGCGGCGACCGTACCGGTCGGTCCTGATTCTCCCATTATCCGGGAGACGGGCTTCCGCCGAGTGATGCGATCGCACAAAAAAGCGTATTTTATTCAGTTTATTGACCGCTTATCATTATATTTGCCTGACCAAAAACGGACGGGCATGATCGAGCGCAAAAGGGTCGGGGAGATCGACCTGCAATATAAGGTGACGGGCGGGGGACAGCCCGTGCTGTTGCTGCACGGGTGGGGGTGTGACCTCAATATATTCGCCGCCCTGCATGCCCGGCTGGAGCCTTATTTTAAGGTTTATACGCTCGATTTTCCGGGATTTGGCGGCAGCAGCGAACCGCCGGTGCCCTGGGGCGTGGAGGACTATACGCGTATGCTCGAGGAGTTTGTGCGGATGGAAGGCCTGGAGCGGCCGATCCTTGTGGGACATTCGTTCGGCGGCAGGGTTTCGCTGGTCTATGCCTCGCGCAATCCGGTGCATAAGGTGATCCTGGTCGATGCTGCCGGTGTCAGGCCGCGCCGTGGTATCAGGTACTATACGAAAGTCCTTCCGTTCAAACTGTCCAAGAAAGTGCTGCCAGTGATCGCGGGCAAGGCGCAGGCCGCCCGGATCGTCGAGGCATGGCGCCGAAAGGCCGGCTCGGCCGATTATAATGCCGTCTCGGGCGTGATGCGTACCACCTTTGTCAAAGTGGTCAACGAGGACCTGCAACGGTTCATGCCGCTGATCGGAGCGCCGACCTTGCTCATCTGGGGCGATCGCGATACGGCTACGCCGCTGCGCGACGCGAAGATCATGGAGCGGCTGATCCCCGATGCCGGGCTGGTCGTATTCGAGGGGGCGGGACACTACAGCTTTCTCGACCGGCCCTACGATTTCGGGGCGGTCGTCGATAGTTTTCTCGCCAGGGATAAGCGTACAGGGGCCGGCGAGGCCCTGACCGACCAAACGAATAACCAGAACACAGTATAAGATGGCGGCATTTTACGCAGATGTTGCAGCGATGGCGCTGCTCCTGTTTTACGTTGCGGTGGCGGCGAAATACGAGCTGCAGATGTTGCAGCAGAACTCCTATCGTGTCCGGCGGTACTGGAAATGGCTTCGCGGCGACCTGATGTCGATGCGTAGATTGATCGACCTGCTCATTCTCGGCGTGCTGCTCGTCTGGGGGGCGAACCCCGTCGTGGCTGTCTTGGCCGGTGTGGCGATGGCTGCCCGCGCGCTTGCGCTGTTGCGTCGTAAATACAAGAAACCGCTGGTCTTCACCGCGCGGGCGCGCAGGTTGTATGCGACCGCCGTGGCGCTGACGGTCGGATCGACCGTGCCTGTGCTGTTCACGGCCGATGCCGACACGGCCGTTGTCGTGGCGGCCCTCTGGTGCGTGCTGCCCTGTGTGGCGATGATCCTGGCGACGTGGCTCAACATGCCGGTCGACCGGGCGATGAGCCGTTGGTACTATAACGATGCGAAACGTATCCTGGCCGGAATGCCGGGCCTGGTGATCGTCGGGATCACGGGCAGCTACGGTAAGACAAGTACCAAACATTACCTGTACCGTATCCTTTCGGAGCGGTACAACGTGCTGATGACGCCGGGTAGCTTCAATACGACGCTGGGCGTGATCCGTACGATCCGCGAGCAGCTCAAGTCGTACCATGAGGTGTTCATCGTCGAGATGGGGGCCAAGCAGATCGGCGATATTCGGGAGATCTGCGGGCTGGTGCATCCCCGTATCGGGATCATCACGGCCGTGGGCGAGCAGCACCTCGAGTCGTTCAAGACGATCGAGAATGTACAGCGGACCAAGTTCGAACTGATCGATGCGCTGCCGGCCGACGGGGTGGCTATCCTGAACAATGATTTCGAATATATTGCCAACAGGCCGGTCGGCAATGTGGAACGGGTGGTCCGGTACGGGGTGGAGCATGCACAGGCCGATTACCGCGTCGAGGATATTCGCTACGGGGCCAGCGAGACGATGTTCACCGTCGTTGGCGGCGGCGAGCGTGTGGCGCTTACGACCCGCCTGGTCGGGAGCTGTAACCTGTCGAACCTGCTGGCCTGTTACATTGCCGCGCGGCAGTTGGGAATGACCGAACGGGAGATTGCGCTCGGGGCGGCCCGGATCGAGCAGGTCGAGCACCGGCTCAGCGTTAAGCGGACCCCGGGTGGCATCACGATCATCGACGATGCGTTCAACTCGAATCCGCACGGGGCCAAGATGGCGCTTGACGTGCTGAAGGGGTTTGAGGCCGCGCAGCGCGTGCTGGTCACCCCGGGGCTTATCGAGCTGGGTACAAAGCAGTATGCGTACAATCACCGTTTCGGCGTGCAGGCCGCCTCGTCGTGCGACTACGCGATCGTCGTTGGCAAATACAACGGGGAGGCTATCGAGGCGGGCCTGAAGGAAGGCGGCATGGAGCCCGGACGGATCTACCGGGCGCTTACGTTTACCGAGGCCACCGTGCAGGTGGGTAAGATCGTGCGCAAAGGCGATGTCGTGCTCTATGAGAACGACCTGCCCGATACATTCAAGTAGGGCTATGGGCGCAATGTTTGTTTGATGATTGACAAGGCCCCGGGCGGGTCTGTACTATAAATTAATCAGAGAGAAAGAAATGAAGATTCAAGTTGCCGTGTTTTTCGGGGGCCGGTCGGTCGAGCACGAAATATCCGTTATCTCGGCCCTGCAGGCCATCCATGCGTTCAATGCCGATAAGTATGCCGTGACGCCGGTGTATATCTCGAAACAGGGAAAGTGGTACAGTGGCGACGCGCTGCTCAAGGTGGAGAACTACAAGGATATTCCGGCGTTGCTCCGCAAGTGCGATGAAGTCTATTTTATGCCCGGATACGGTAATAATAAGCTGTATAAAGCGGGGAGAGGACTGTTCGGAAGCCATGTCGTCGCGACGATCGATGTCGTATGCCCGGTGCTCCATGGTACCAACGGCGAGGACGGCAGTTTTCAGGGCATCGTGGAGATGACCGGCTTGCCGTATGTGGGTTGCGACGTGCTGGCCTCGGCCAACGGGATGGATAAGATCACGATGAAGATGATCCTGCGCGAGAGCGGGATTCCTGTGGTCGACTACGTTTGGTTTACCGACAAGCAGTGGCGCGCGCAGCGCGATGCGCTGGTCGCGCAGGTCGAGCAGAAGTTGGGCTATCCGGTGATCGTAAAGCCCGGTAATCTGGGGTCGAGCGTGGGCATTTCGCATGCGGACGATCGCGAGGGGCTGATCCGGGCCGTCGAGCAGGCCGGGCATTTCTCGACACGGCTGATCGTCGAGAAGATGGTGCAGGAGCTGCGCGAGATCAATTGCGCGGTGATGGGTGATGCGGACGATAACCGGACGACCGTGTGCGAGGAGCCGCTGCGTAGCGGCGAGATACTGAGCTATGAGGACAAGTATATGGGCGGCGGTAAGTCGTCGAAGGGGATGCAGAGCACGCAGCGCCGGATTCCGGCCGATCTGTCGCCCGAGGTTTCGGATCGTATCCGCAGCCTGACTTCGGAGACGTTCCGCGTGCTCTCGTGCTCGGGCGTGGCGCGGGTCGACTTTATGATCGACAATGCGACGGGGGCTGTCTATGTGAACGAGATCAATACGATCCCCGGATCGCTGTCGTTTTACCTCTGGGAGGCGACCGGCGTGAAGTTCGACGAGCTGATGGACCGGCTTGTCGGGATCGCCCTCAAGCGCCATCGCGAGGCCGAGCTGAAGACTGTCAGCTATGACCAGAATATCTTTAACCTGGGCAAAGGGTTCAAGGGGGGCAAGATGGGCGTAAAGTAGCCGATATCCGGCAAAGCCTGCCGCATGTTGCATGGAGTGCTATTTATACGACGGTTATCGACCGATGCGGCCGTTTTGCATGCGGGAGAAAGGGCGGTTTCTGTGTCCAAATGGGCTGATCGTGTTCCATGAAGGGCCCGGCAGTATGCAGGATCGATCGGTTGACGGCCCAGTATGGTTGCTTGACCCCCGCTTTATGGCGTTTGACCGCCGATGGCGCGCCAATTCCAAGATAAAAGCTTAATTTTACATTGTGCCCGAGACCCAATGGGTTGAGTTTTGGCCATATTAAGTTTAAGAGTATTTAGTATTAGGTGAGAGGTAGCCGGCGCTGTGAAGCCCCGGCTATCTTCGTTTCGCTGGAAAGGGAACGCCCGGGACCGCAATGCGGTCCCGGGCGTTGTCCGTGTTGCGGGCGGTCGCCGCTAAGCCCCGGCGTAGATCAGCAGTCCGAGTCCGGCGATGAAGAAGATGAACATACCCAGGTTGAGCCAGTCGGATGCCTTGGGCGCACCGGCGAACTCTTTCCATACGAGGATACCCCAGAGGGCCGATACGAGCGTAGCTCCTTGGCCGAGACCGTAAGAGATCGCGGCGCCTGCCTGTTCGGAGGCGATCATGCTGAACGATTGGCCGAGACACCAGATCATACCGCCGAGTATGCCCACCATGTGGGTGCTTGCCTTGCCCTTGAAGTATCCGGCTATGCCGATCGGCTCTCCCTCGACGGGGTGCTTCATCGCGATCGTGTTGAAGATGAAGTTGCTGACGAACACGCCTGCCGCGAAGATGAACACGGCGGTGTAGGGCGTGAGCTTACCCGGCGCCGGGTCGGCGAAGTTCGTGAGGTCCATCGAGGCGGCGACGAAGCGATAGAAGAACGCCATGATCACGCCGGCGGCGATCGAGATCCAGATACCCTTGGCCGAAAGTTTCTTTTGCTGCCCGGCGAGCGCTTTACGGTAGGCCATACCGTTCATCACGATAGCCACGACGATTAGCGCCACACCGAGGAAGATGAACTCGGGCTGGCCTTTGGCCGCGCCGAAATAGTTGACCAGCACGCCCAGTACGAGCGCCAGTCCGATCCCGACGGGGAACGCGACGGATAGCCCGCAGATGGCGATGGCAGCCGCGAGCAGGATGTTGGCTGCGTTGAAGACGACGCCCCCCAGGAAGGCGCTGCCGATGTTCGACCAGTCGGCCTGGGCGAGGTCGGGCAGGAAGCTGCGCCCGGCGCTGCCTATACTGCCCAGCGTAAAGGCCGACAGGATCGAGAAGAGCAGCACGCCGATCACGTAGTCCCAGTAGAAATATTCGTAGCGCCAGGTTTTGGAGGCCAGCTTCTGCGTATTGCCCCACGAGCCCCAGCAGAGCATCGTGACGACGCAGAAGAGCACGGCGAGCGGATAACTGTTGACGATATACATACGATTCGGTTTTAGGTGGTTTCGGGAAACGGGTTATTGATGGGCAGCGGTTGCCGGGGCATCCGAGTAAGCGATGCCGTCGTAGAGCCACAGATTGCCGTTCGGGAGCGGGTTACGCCATTTGAACGTGAGCGTGTGCTTGCCTTTCGGAAGCTGGTATTTCCAGTACATCTCGTGCTTGCGCGTGTTGAAGTCGACCGGCAGTAGCACGGTTTGGTCGAGCGCACCGTCGAGCATCACATCGACTTCGGCTACGTAGCCTGCCGGCGCTCCGTGGATGGCCGGATGGCGGATCACCACGCCGATGCCGTCGAACTCGATGGTCGGATTATCGGTGATGTTGCGGTTAATGCTGAAGCGGTCGGTCGGGTAGTGGCCCTCGAACGACTGCTCAAGGCGCACCGGCACCGGGGTTTGGCACTTGATCGTGACGGTCGAGTCGCCGACCGTGCCGCCCCCGCGCCCGATCATCTGGAGCGCTTGATCGAAACTCATCCGGTAAGCCCGGTTGAGCGAGATGTCGGTGTAGGCGAATGCACGGTCCTCGACCTCGCGCAGGTTCTTCATCCAGTACTCGGGAATACCGTCATAGCCCAGCATCGTGCCGAGGATACCGCCGGCCGAGGCGGGGTTGCAGTCGGAGTCCTGACCGCAGCGCGTGGCGATGTCGATCGTGCGGAAGAAATCACCCTCGCCGTAGAGCAGGCCGATAATGATATAGGCGCTGTTGATCGTAGCGTCTATGTTGAAGGGCACGAATACCCCGTCGGGACACCCGATATCGGAACTCCACGTGCGCTCGCACTCGAGCCACGTGCGCTTCCAGTCGTCGGGATACTGCTTGTGGAAACGTATCACATCGCTCATACATTTGTAGAACTTGCTTTCGGCGGGGATCGTCTTGAGCGCTTCCGAGACGATGAACTCGATGTCGTCGGATACGTACGCCAGCGCGTACATGGCCGCTACGTATACGCCGCCGTACCAGCCGTCGCCGTAGTTCATGATATGTCCCACGCGGTCGGTGATCTCCGAGGCGCTGTTGGGCATGCCGGGCGACATGAGGCCGGCGAAATCGGCCTCGATCTGGAAGTCGAGGTCGTCGGCGTGCGGCGAGTTGAGCCAGTGGCCCGAGGCGGGCGGCATGATACCGTTCAGGATGTTGTAGCGGGCGGCCTGGTTGGCGTGCCAGAGCGGGTAGGGGGCCGTGGCGAAGGCCATGGCCAGCGAGTCTGTCGGCGCATCGATGCCGAGGCGCTCGAACACGTCGACGAACGTCAGGTCCATGTAAAGGTCGTCATAGAGCCCGGGGACATTGTCGTAATACCATTTAATGTGGCCGTCGGGCCAGTTGATCGGCGTGTAGTCCTGGATCATCGTGCCGCAGAAGCGGAACTCGGTGGGGCCGCCGTAGGTACAGCCGATGGTCTGGCCGGCCCAGCCGCCCTTGATCTTGTTCATCAGTTGGGCCTTGCTGAGCGTAGCGGTTTCGGGGATCGAGCCCTGCGGTTGTGAGGAGCAGGCGACAAGGCCCGTGAAGGCCAATGCCGTGCATGCGATCTGTACAGTCAATTTCATATCGGTCGGGTAGTTGGTTAGTGGCGATTGCTGAGGATGCGTTCCGGTCAGGTTATTCGAGCTCTTTACGGTAGGGGGCTGATGCCTGTGCGCCGATGCGCGTAACGGAAATGGCGGCAGCCCGGGCGGCGAATTCGGCCGCTTCGACGAGCGACCGGCCCTCGGCGAGTGCTACGACGAGGGCTCCGTTGAAGACATCGCCGGCAGCCGTGGTATCGACAGCCTTGACCTTATGGGCCGGAACGATTACCGATTGCGAGGCGTTGTGCACGAGCGCTCCTTTGGAGCCGAGGGTGACAACGACGTTCGCGATGCCGAGCGAGAGCAGTTTGTCGGCGGCCCTGCGGGCCGAGTCGGGGTCGGTCACCGGGATGCCTGCGAGCAGCTCTGCTTCGGTCTCATTGGGGGTGATCAGGAACAGTCCGTCCAGTAGCTCCGGAGGCAGGGCACAGGCCGGGGCCGGGTTGAGCACCACGCGCTTGCCCAGCCGCTTGGCTTCGGCAGCCACGTATTCGATGGTCGGGATCGGGGTTTCGAGCTGCATGAGCACGATGTCGCTGCGGCGGATCGCTTCGTCGGCCCGGCGCAGGTCGTCGGCCGTGAGGTGGGCATTGGCTCCCGATGCGACGACAATCGTGTTCTCGGCCGCGTCGTCGACCACGATCAGTGCGACGCCCGAGGCGTTGTGGTCGTCGGCGAGCATAAACTCCGTGTCGATCCCTTCGTCCCGGAACTGCTGGAGTGCCTGGCGGCCGAACATATCGTTGCCTGTCTTGCAGATGAATGTGGTATCTCCGCCGAGGCGCACAGCGGCGACGGCCTGGTTGGCTCCCTTACCTCCCGGGTTCATCAGGAACGTGCCGCCCAATACTGTTTCACCCGGTCGTGGCAGGTGCCGTGTCTGGACGACCATATCGGTATTCGAGCTGCCGACAACGAGTATCTTTTGTTTTTTCATCGTAGGGTGTGATTTGGAACATGGCCGGCAGCGGGCCGGCCATGCGGATTACTTTTTCTCTTGTTCTTTCAGCAGGTCCCGTATCTCGGTGAGCAGCTGGATGTCTGCGGGAGGGGCGGCAGGTTCGGCCGGGGCCGCAGGCTCCTCTTTCTTGCGGTGCATGTTATTGATCAGCTTGATGAACAGGAAAATGGCCCAGGCGACGATCAGAAAATCGAAGGTGGCCTGCAGGAAGTTGCCGTAGTTGATGGCCACGGCTGGTGTGATGACCGCACCGCTGGCATCGACTACCGCTTTTTTGAGCGGAATGGCCAGGTCGGTGAAGTTGACCCCGCCGATCAGCAAGCCGATCGGCGGCATCAGGATGTCGGAAACCAGCGACGAGACGATTTTGCCGAAGGCGCCGCCGATGATCACGCCGACGGCCAGGTCGATGACGCTGCCGCGCATGGCGAATTGCTTGAATTCCTGTAATATTTTCATAACCAAAATGGGTTTAAGGGGTTGCAGTTTGACACGGCCGGTTCCCGCCGCTTTCGATCGGTACCCGTTCTTCATGCCTGTGCAGGGCCGTTCACCAGGTTTCAGACACAAAGTATGCCGTTTGCCTGCGATCGGCGGGAAAACACGGGCCGGGCACGATGCGGCTGCGGGATCCGTATTTCGAACTCACAAGTTAGCAATAAATTTCGAATAACGTATCGGGGGGATGGAATTTGATGCTTGCCAGCCGGATGGGGTTTGGTTAAGATACGGCTGCTGTTGTGCGCTGGAACTTGGGGGCGGAAGCGATCGGCCGGTCTGTTGCCGGGCCGATACCGGGGACTGGTGCCGGAGGGGTGGGGCAACGGTCGGAGAACTGCCGGCGTGGCCTGCCGATTATCTCCTGCCGGTCTGCGGAACCCCTGCCGGGCCGCTCCGGAGGACGGGCGAAACGCTCGGGGTGCAGTTGCCCGGGCTGGACCTTGAGTGTGCGCTCTGCGGCGGCGACGGTATGTGCGATGGCCGGCTGGACGAGTACCGCGATTCACTGAAGCCGGGCGCGAGGTTTGCCAACGCTCTGGACCGGAACGTACCGTCTGACGATCCGTGCCCTGGATTGCTGTTCCGCTTGTCGGTCCGGGTGATATGAGATGGCATGGCAATCCGCGCCTCGGGCCTTCCGGCCGGAAGGCCCGAGGCGCGGGCTGTGCGGGGATGTCGGGCGGATTATGCCTCGGCGGCAGGTTCCGCGGTTTCTGTCTGCGCGGCGCGCATCTCGCGCGAGATCACCCGGCGCAGGCCCAGGCAGGCCAGCACGAAGAAAACGAGCATCAGTACCCAAAGCGTACAGTAGGGGGCCCACACCTCGCTGAGCGAGGCGCCCATCGTCTGGATGCGCAGGAATCCTTCGACCCCGTTGCTGCTCGGAAGTAGCTTGCCGAGCAGGTAGAGGCCGTGCGGCAGCCCTTCGGCAGGGATCGAGGCGCCGCTGATCAGCAGGACCGGGATCGACGACCACAGCAGGAAGATCAGCGAGTTCTCGCGGTAGCGGAACAGCGTCGAGACGGCGATCCCGAGGAAAATGCAACAGAGCAGGTAGGGGACCATGAAGGCTACCACGCGCAGGAACGGCGCGTTCATCGGGAAACCGAACAGTTTATAGAGCAGGCCGAGTACGACGAATCCCGTGACGGCATAGATCGACGTGTAGGTCACGGCTTTGCCGAGCACGATAGGGATGACCGAAAGGCGTTTTTCGCCGGGGCGCACCAGCTTGCGGTAGATGCCGAACTCGCGCCATGTACCGCCGATCATCCCGATACCAATAAGCAGCGTCTGTTGGATGATGACGATGATGATGGCCGGCATGATGAACGTGCCGTAACCCCCGTATGGGTTATAGAGGTTCTTGGCCTTGAAGACGAGCGGTTCGGCGACAGCCTGGGCGATCGGGCGCGGGATGTCGGCCGCCAGGTAGCGGTCGAGTTTCACCTGATGCCCGACGGAGTTGATGGCGGCCACGGCATCGTAGAAGAACTGCTTGTACATCAGGAAGTAGCTGGCGTCGGCATAAATTCCCACATTGGCTTGCACGCCCTTGAGCAGCCGCTGCTCGTAGTTCTCCGGAATGTAGACGATGCCGTTGACCTTGCGGTCGAAGAACAGGGCCCGCGCCTCATCCATGCTCGAGGGCTTGTAGGCCACCTCGATGTTGGGCGTGGCGTCCATCACGCGGGCCAGGTGGCGGCTCGAGGCCGTCTGGCTCATGTCGACCACGGCGACCGGGATGCTGCGCAGTACCTGGTTCTTGTAGGCCAGCGAGTAGACGGTCGAGTATAGGAGCAGCGCGATGACCAGCACGAGGATGACGCCCGCATCGGTGAAGATGTGCTTGTACTCGGTCCGGAGCACCGAGCCGAACTCGCACCATTTGACTTTAAAACGATCGCATCTCATAGTTACATTCTCCTCCAGTAATGTTCGTTCGTCGAAATTTTCTTCAGGCGCGGCAGGCACAGCAGCGGTAGCAGGATGAAGAGCGTCATGTAGCCCAGGTGGGGCAGCGAGTAGTGGACCGGCGCTCCGCGCATGGCCTGGTCGATGAACACCTCGGTGTAGAACGTGAACGGGAAGATGAAACACAGTGCCCGCATGTATCCGCTCATGGCCATCATCGGGAACGTGAGGCCCGAGAAGGTGAAAGCCAGCACCGAGTATCCGCCCCCGATCGACAGCGACAGGCGCAGGTTGCTGAAGACGGTGATCATCAGTACGCCGATGGCCTGGTACGACAGTACGAACAGGATGCCGGCCAGGATCAGCAGCCCCGGACTGCCGTTGAGCGGCACGCCGAGGTACTTGTACATCAGCGTGTTCATCGTAAGGCTCATCAGGATCATGATCAGCGAGTAGGGCAGTAGCTTACCCAGCAGCGCGGCCCACGAGCTGCCGTCCGCCGTGGCGAACCACTCACCCGCCGTGCCGTACTTGAGCTCGGTGCCGATCGCGAATACCGTGATGAGCAGCGAGAAGATCATCAGCATCATCGGCAGGAAGCTCGGCAGCAGGTAGTAGGCGTAGTTGGTGTACGGGTTGAACAGGATGTGCCGGTCGAAGGCGATCGGCATCATCTGGCTGTATGCCTGTAGCTTGCTCATACCTTTCTTTTCGAGCATCTGGATCTGGATGCCCGATGAGAAGGTCGTGACCGTCGTTTGTATGTCACGGTTCAGCAGTCCGTTGGCCGAGATGTTGAGCCCGTTGATATAGGCGACGATATTGGTCTGCCGGTTGCTGAAGATGTCGGCCTCGAAGCGGGAGGGGATGCGCACGATGGCGCTGATGCGTCCCTCGCGCATCATACGTTCGCCCTCGTCCATGTCGGTGAGCTGGTAGCGGACGTCGCACGTGGCCGTCGCGTCGATCATGCGCGTGAGCTGACGCGAGAGCGGAGTTCCGTCGAGGTCGAGCACCGCGACCGGTATCTGTCGCGGGATACCGTCGGAGAGCAGCACGGCGAAGTAGGCGAATGAAACGACAGGCAGGATCAGCGAAAGCGTCGTGTAGACCGGAAAATCCCGCATACGCCGCAGCTCGCGCCGGAGGACCTGTGTGAATCCTTTGAAAAACCCCATAGTTTTTCGTTTTGATTGATGGCTTGGGAATGCGGATGCTGGTGCTTTAACCTTTGGCGGTTCATTTGACCGGATCGCTGCCGTCTGTCGTGGCAGGGGGCAGCGAATAAACCGGTCTCACGCGCTTTGCACTCCCATCCTGTTCTGGTTCCTTAAATGTTGTTCCAGTCGACGAGGACCGACATGCCCGGGCGCAGGTCGCTGTCCTTCTCTTTGGGCCGGGCCTTGACCTCGAACGTGCGGACGTCGAAACCGCCTTGCGTACGCGTTGCTGCCCAGGTGGCGAACTGGGCTTGCACGGCGATATAGTCGACCTCCATCTCTATGTTCCGGTCGAGGGCCGGGACATAACCGGTGAACGAGGTACCCATCTTGATCTTCGGGAGCAGGGTCTCCTTGATGTTGAAAGTCACCCATTTGTCGTTCATGTCGAGGACCGTGATCACCGGATATCCCTGGCCGACCAACTCACCCGCTTCCGAAACGACGGTCGAGACCTCGCCGTCGACCGGCGAGTAGAGGCAGGCGTCCGAGGCATAGATCTCGACTTCCGATACGACGCTCTCGGCTTGTTCGAGCAGTGCGGCAGCGGCGATCTTATCCTCGATGCGCGTACCGTCGAGGGCCATGTCGTACTGCGATTTGGCAGCCGATGCGGTGGCTTTCATCGCATTGAGGTTGGCTTCGGCCTCGTCGAACTTTTGGGCCGGGACAACGCCCTGGTCGTACAGGTTCTTCACGCGGTCGAAGCTTTTCTGGGCCAGCGTGAGGCCGGCCACAGCCTTCTGCCACATATCGTATGCGCTTTGTATTTGTTGCGGCCGTGCACCCTGCAACGCTTTCTTGTCCTGTGCGCCGGCAGCCTTCTGGGCGGCCTGCGCTTGCCGCAGCTTGGCGTGGATCTCGGGCGTGCTCAGCACGTAGAGCAGCTGGCCTTTGTACACTTGCTGGCCTTCCCTGACCAGCATGCTGTCGATGCGCCCGGCGATTTTCGACGAGACGGAGTAGCTGGTCGCCTCGACCTCGCCCTGGAGCATGACGGGAGACTCCCTGACGAGGAACCAACTGATAAATACGATGATGCCCGCAACGATCAGCACGGCGGCCACGATTCCGAAGATATTGCTTCTTTTCATATGATGTTTTTTTATTTTGGAACGGAACGAATGTCTGCGTCCTGAATTATTGGTCGAAACGGACCGGGTAAGCCGTGAGGCGCTTGCTGTACTGGGCGAGATCGCCGCTCACGCCGGCCGCTTCGAGCAGGCGGGCGAGCATCAGGTCGTAGTAGTAGGCGGCCTGCAGGCGTTCGGTACGGATCCTGGCCAGGTTGAGCTCGGCATCGACCACGTCGCTGGCCGGAGCCATGCCTTCGCGGAACGCAGCGTCCTTGATCCGCAGGTACTCGGTGGCGAACTCCATCGCCGCGTCGATCGACGGCATCTGGTCGTTGTAAGTCCGCATTTCGTTGTAGAGCTTTTCGATCAGCACCGAGATGTCCTTGTCGGCCTTATCGCCGAGCGCGGCGACCTGCTGCACCTGGCGCTTGGCTGCCGTGAACTTGTGCTCGCGGCTCAGGCCGTCGAAGATACTGAGCTTGATGCCGGCGCCGACCGCCCAGCGGGGAAGCATTTTCGAGACTTTGTAGTTGTAGAAGCTGCCGCCCCCCATCAGGGCCACCTGTGGCATGAAGTCGGCACGCTGGAGCCGGACGCCCTCTTTTGCCAGGTCGTGCTTGAGGCCGACCTGCCGGATGATCGGGTTGTTATTGGCGGCCAGTGCCTTGAAGTGGTCGACCGGCTCGATCTCGCGGAGCAGGAACATGCTGGTGACCGGCACGAACACCTCATCGGCATTGAGCGTGTTGTTCAGCGCGCTGCGAAGCGTCTCGACCTGCAACTTGGCCTTGATATACTCCTGTTGCGCCTCGGCCACGTGCATCTCGGCATAGAGGCGCTCGCCGCGGGCGATGATCCCGTTGGCTTCGAGGGCTTTGGCATCTTCGAGATGGACCTCCATCCCTTCGAGCACCTGCTTGCGTACTTCGACGACCTGGAGGGCCAGCGCCAGGCCGAAATAACGCTCGGTCAGTTGCGAGACCAGGGCATTGCGGGTCTGGGCGCCTCTCTCGTCCACTTCGTCGATCTGCAGACGGGCCGCGTTGTTGGCCGCGTTGATCTTCCCCCCGGTGAATACGGGCAGCGTCACGGTCCCTCCCACGGTCCCGAATTGCCGTTCCTGTAAGGTCATCGCCCAGTCGGCTCCCATCAGGGCCTGTGCCTCGCCCAGGATCGACGGGGGAAGGACGCCTCCCGTGACCAGGGGACCGAGGATATCGCCGGCCAGCTTCGAAGCGCCGGGCTTCAGGGCGTTGAAATCGACATCGATGTCCTTACCCATATACGAGTATGCCGCTGCAACATCGATCTTGGGGGCGCGCAATCCGGCAGCGGCTTTTTTCTGCTGGACGGCTGCTTCGCGCTCGTACCCCAGCGCCTTGATCTCCGGGTTCTCGGTAAGCGTCATCCGCATGGCCTCGTCCAGCGAGAGCGGACGTCCGTCGGGTTGCTGGGCGTATGCGCCGGAGGCCCACAGGAGCATGAGTGCCGGTAAAATCGCTTTTTTCATACGTTGGTTTATTTTGTCTGGTTATTTTCGCTGACGATCCCGATGGCGATGCGAACGATGCGGTCGACTCCCCGGCTCGTCGGGGCGGGGGATTGCAGTATCCCGCGGTAGCGGAGCGAGAGGTATTGCATGGGCAGTCCCACGACGGCCATGTAGAGGTCTTCGACCGTCGTTTCCGGGCGTATCGCCCCGTTTGCCCGGCCGATGGCCAGCAGGTCGTCGGCGATTGTCCTGATGCGGTCGGTAAGCCGCCGGCTGATGCCGATCGAGAAGTCGTTGAAAAGCATGATCAGGAATTTGAACTTTTCGGGATCTTGTTCCGCGATGTCGAAGAGATATCGGACCACCCCGCTGATTACCTGATCAATACTTTTGCCAGCTTCGATCAATCCCGATATTTTTTCGTTAATGATGTTGAGCGCCACCTCGAGCATGTCGTTGATCAGCGCCTCCTTGCCGTTGTAGTGGCGGTAAAGGTAGCCGACCGAGACTCCGGCACGCTGGGCGATCGCCGCGACCGAGCAGTTCGATATACCCTGCTCGCTGATGAGCGCGACTGCCGCGGTGCGTATACGCTCGATCTTGCTCGAATCAATCTGTTTGGCCATTTTTCAATCCGTTCAAACAATGAGTGAATGATCGTTCATTCATTTCATGCTGCAAAAGTGAATAAGTTTTTTGAGATATGCAAGAGACAATGAATGAATATTCATTTATTAACGGAAAATTAACTCCGGAGGGGGGTGGTCCCGGGGACGCAGATGGCAGCGGACGACTTTCCCCGGAGAATAAGCACGTGCCGCAACAAGACAGATCCGCCCTGTGGTAAAGGGCGGATTGAGTGTCCGGTGCGGACAGCGGAGGGCTATTCTTCGATCTGTCCGGCCAGCCAGCGCTTGAATTCCGGGGCGCGCGCCTTGCTGATCAATATCTTTTCCGGCGTTGGCAGGCTAAGCGTTACGGAGAGCCTGTTGCCCAGCCAGATCGCAATGTCCCGGATGGCTTCGCGGGCGATGATGAATTGCCGGTTGGCCCGGAAGAAACGCTCGGCAGGCAGTTGCTGGATCATGCTGTCGAGCGATTTGTCGATCGGGTAGGCGTCGCCTGCGTGGGTGTAGGCCGTGACCCGTTCATTCTGCGTGTAGCAGAAGGCGATGTCGCCCACCGGCAGGACGACGATCTTGTCCCGCACGTGGAGCAGGAAGGTGGCGGGCAGTTGCCGCCGCGAGAATGCGCTGACCGATGCCGAGTAACTGGTCAGCTCTCCGCCGGTCAGCCGGCGCAGCTTGTCGAGCGCCCGCCTCAGGTCGTCGGCCTTGATCGGCTTGAGCAGGTAGTCGATACTGTTGACCCGGAAAGCGGCCAGGGCATACTGGTCGTATGCCGTGGTAAAGATGATCGGGGCGGTGATCTCCACATGCTTGAAGATGTGGAACGCCTGGCCGTCGGCCAGGTGGATGTCCATAAAGATCAGGTCGGGGGTCGGATTGGCACTGAGCCAGGCCACGCTGTCGGCCACCGTGTCGAGTACGGCGAGTACCCGGCATTCCGGACAGACCTCGCCGAGCAGTGAGCGTAGGTTGACGGCGGCGGCGGTTTCGTCTTCGATGATCAGGATGTTCATGTTCCGGGAAAAATTAGCGGTAGGGTGACGGCAAATTGTCTGTCGCTGTGTTCGACCACGATGTCGCGGCCGGTCAGCAATATGTATCGGCTACGCAGGTTCTTCAGACCGATCCCTGTACCGGGGCTCGGGTCGAGCTTGGGGTGGATCGGATTGGCGATCACCAGGGCGTCTTCGGTTGTTGTGATCGTGATGGTAAATGGCCGCGACCGGGTGATGCTGTTGTGCTTGACCGCGTTTTCGATCAGTGGCTGGAGCGACAGGGCGGGGATCAGCCAGCTGTTGAGCCGGTCGTCGATACGGATGTCGAAAAAGAGCTTGCCCTCGTAGCGTATCTCATAGAGATACCGGTATGCGTCGAGGAACTTGAGCTCCTCGCGCAGGGTGGTCATTTCGGTCTGTCCGTTCTGGAGTATGTAACGGAATGTGTCGGATATTTGTCCGATATAGGTCAGCGCGCGGTCGTTGTCTTTCTCTCTGACCAGCATGGCGAGCGAGTTGAGCGAATTGAAGAAAAAGTGAGGGTTGACCTGGTTGATGAGCATGTTGTACTGGGTCTGCAGGTTCTCGTTCTTGAGTTTCTCGTTTTCCAGAACGACGTGTTGCTTCTGGTAGATCAGGTCGAAAATGACGCCGTAGAGCATCGAAACGACCAGCGTGAACGTGCATTTGAGGACGACCGCAGGGTAGAGTTCGGGGCCGGAGAGCATGGTCGCCTGGATCATTTCGCCCCGGCGGTTGACGACAGGCGCAAGGAAATAAAACCCGATACTGATCAACACGGCGTACAGCAAGATGCGTCCGAAATTCCCGGATCGGCGTTCGCGGCCCGTTACATTGTGCGTGGCCAGGGTCATCAGGATGAACGCGAACAGAACGTAAAACAGGATCTGGATCGTGAAATTGAACGCTATGGTTCCGTCGCTCATCGTGCCGCGCACCGTTCTCTCCGTAACCGGGGGCATGTACCCCATCGAGTAGATCACGTACGAGAAGTTGGTGATCAGGCTCAGGGCGGTAGCGGCCAGCAGGTTGATGACCGGGACCCGATAGAGGGAGAGCTGGTTCTGACCGGATTTCATCGGCGATACGTTACGTGTTTTTCTGCGTGAGATAGCGGGGCTTCATTATTTGTCATGCTCCTCTTTATACCAGGAGGCGTACATCATGTAATCGTGGGCGATCCGTTCGATGATCTCCCGGCGCTGCTCGGGCGTTACCTCCTTGACCTTCTTGGCCGGGATGCCTGCATAGACGCTGTTGGGCTCAAGCACCGTACCCGAGAGGACGAGGGCGTTCGCGGCCACGATGCAACCCGTGCTGACCACAGCGTGGTCAAGGACGGTGGCATTGATGCCGATCAGGCACTGGTCTTCGATCTTCGCGCCGTGGATCACTGCGTTGTGTCCGATCGAAACGTCGTTGCCGATCTCTGTCGTCGAGCGTTGATAGAGCGTATGGATGACCGCGCCGTCCTGGATATTGACCCGGTCGCCGATGGTGATCGTATTGACGTCGCCGCGGAGCACGGCGCCGAACCAGACGCTGCAATGCTTGCCGAGCGTGACGTCGCCGATCAGGGTTGCCGTCTCGGCCAGAAAGGTGTCTTCACCCACTTTCGGGGTGATCCCCCGTACCGTTTTGATATATGCCATGGTAGTCGTTTGGGTTGGTCGGAGCGGCTGATTACCTCCCTTTGGCTTCCTGCCAGGCCGCTTCCATTTCATCGAGGGTCATGGCGTTCAGCGGCGTGTTACGCGCTTCTGCCACGTCTTCGATATGGTTGAACCGTTTGATGAATTTCTTGTTCGAGCGCTCGAGCGCCATTTCCGGGTCGATCTTGTAGAGCCGGGCAGCGTTGATGAGAGCGAAAAACAGGTCGCCGAACTCCTCTTCCATATTTTTCGCATTGCCTGCCCTGATCTCGGCTTCGAGCTCTCCGACCTCTTCTTTCACCTTGTCCCACACGTCCTCCTTCTTTTCCCAGTCGAAACCCGCTGCGGCGGCCTTGCCCCCGATACGGTAGGCCTTGACCATGGCAGGTAGGCTCCGCGGTACGCCGGCCAGCACGCCCTTTCTCTCATGGCGCTCCTGCAGCTTGAGCTGCTCCCAGTTGCGCGTCACCTCCTCGGGGGTGTCGGCGTGGATGTCGCCGAAAACGTGCGGGTGGCGGAAGATCAGCTTGTCGCACACGCCGTTGGCCACGTCGGCAATATCGAAGGCGCCTTGCTCGTTTCCTATTTTGGAGTAGAACACGATGTGCAGCAACAGATCGCCCAGTTCTTTGCGGATGTTGGGCATATCGCCGTCGGCGATGGCGTCGGCCAGTTCGAAGGTTTCCTCTATGGTTTGGTTGCGGAGGGACTCGAGGGTCTGCT
>JAFQJK010000040.1 GCA_017415005.1 Rikenellaceae bacterium | reverse complement strand
GGCAGCAGCTCCGGATGCAGGATACGGATCATATCCTTCAGCACGACGTTCGGATATACGGTCCCCGACTCCCAGAAATCGCTGCCCCCCTCCGGCGTCCGCCGCAGGTTATTGTTATAGACACGCCCGGCGCGCACCGGCGGCACATCGCGGAAACGCGGGTTCTCGGCCAGCAGCTCGCCGAGCGTCGTCGCCGCGCCCGGCCCCAGCCACACGTCGGCCTTGCCCATAGCCACGAAAGCCGCCTCGATACCGATCGGTCGCGACTGCTCGGTGTCCTCGCCCCGGCAAACGTACGCACCCCCCGCATCTTCGATCAGCCGCACCATATAGCTCCGGTCGCCCGGCACGAACCAGGTGTCGCGCCACGGCGAGTTGAGCATCACCCCGGGCCGCGCCTCCACCCCCCGGGCCAGCCCGCTCACCCGGTCGTACTCGCGCGCCACGCTGTCGAACAGCGCCACGGCCTCCGCCCGCCGCCCGAGCATCTCGCCCAGCGCCACCACCCACTCCGCCTTTCCGAGCGGATGGTCCTCGACATATTCGCCGACATAGACCACCGGAGCCGCCATCTCGCGCATCTTGTCCGTCGCCACCGAGCTCTCGCCCGCCAGGCCGTACGTGAGCAACACGTCCGGCTTCAACGCAGCCACCAGCTCGAAGTTGACGCTCTGGTCGGTCCCCACATCGCGTACCGTCCCGCGCTCCAATCCCCCGCGCACGGCGGGATTCGTGATGAACCGCCCGCCCGACACGCCGCAAACGGCATCCACGGCGCCCAGCGCGTCGAGAAAGGCCACATGCGACGACGACATGCACACCGCGCGCGTGACCGGCGCCGCAACCACCGTCCCGTCGAACCCCTCCGGCGCCCGTTCTCCGTCCCGCGCGAGGAACACCCATTTTTCAACGTCCCGCGCGCCCTGCCACGGGTCCTTCACCCGCATCAGCGCGCTCTTCCCGAGCCCGTAGAGCTCGAATCCCGCGGCATACCGGGGCATATAGAGCGTATCGGCCCCGGCAGGCAACTGCCAGGCCACGTCCCCGCCTCCGGCGCAACCCGCAAGCATCCATCCGCAGATCCAAGGGAGCACCGCCCGGGCCGCTCTCCGCACTCTTGTTCTCATCATCCGTTCAATCGATTATCAGTCAGCAGGAAGTCAGCGGCCAACAGCACGAGCAGAGCGAACGAGGGCACTGCCCCCGACACGATCCCCCCGACGAAGATCACCGCGATCGCGCCATAGATCGCCACGCGTGCCTTGCCCCGCACGTCGATCCGCTTCCACCGCCGCCCGAGGGCCACGGCCACGCGCAGCCGCGCGGCAAGGTACCACCCGATCGCGACGAGCGTCACCACGCGCCCCGCCGCCGTGTAGTCCCGGTGCAACAACGCCCCCACCACCGTGAGCGCCACAACGATCGGGATCAGGTTCCTGCCTGGCATCGTTACAAAATTTTGCATGAGGGCAAAGGTACAATAAAAATCTTTTCTTAGCTTTGTGGCGAGTATATAGAGACAAAACCACGAGAAGACATGCCGAAAATCGCCGAGCGCGGGGTCATTATGCCCGCGTCGCCTATCCGTAAGCTCGCGCCTTATGCCGAAGATGCCAAGCGCCGGGGCCTGAAGGTTTACCACCTCAACATCGGACAACCCGACATCGCGACCCCCCAGGTCGCGATCGACGCGGTTCGGCATATCAGCGACCGCGTATTCGAATACTCCCATTCGGCCGGCATCGAAAGCTACCGCCGCAAGCTGCTGGGCTATTACAGGGGGCTGGGCATCGAACTCACGGCCGATGACCTACTGATCACAGTCGGGGGTTCCGAGGCGATCTTCATGGCCATGACCGTCTGCCTCAACCCGGGCGACGAGATCCTCGTCCCCGAGCCCTTCTACGCCAACTACAACGGCTTCGCCGCCGAGGCCGAGGTCGTGATCCGTCCGGTCAAGTCGACCATCGAGAACGACTTCGCGCTGCCCCCGATGGCCGAGTTCGAAAAGTTGCTCACGCCGCGCACCAAGGCGATCTTCATCTGTAACCCCAACAACCCGACGGGCTACCTCTACAGCAAGGAGGAGCTGGGCCAGCTGCGCGATATTGTCAAAAAGCACAACCTCTACCTCTTCTCCGACGAGGTCTACCGCGAATTCTGCTACGACGGGCACAAGCAGTTCTCGGTCCTCAGGCTCGAGGGCGTCGAGGACAACGTGGTGATGATCGACTCGGTCTCGAAACGCTACAGCATGTGCGGCGTCCGTCTCGGCACGCTCGTCTCGCGTAATAAAAAGGTGATCGCCGCCGCGCTCAAGATGGCGCAGGCCCGTCTGTCGCCGCCCTATCTGGCACAGGTTGCGGCCGAGGCCGCGCTCGACACGCCGCAGAGCTATTTCGACGAGGTGCACGACGAGTATGCGCGCCGCCGCAACTGCATCGTGGGCGCGCTCAACAGGATCGCCGGGGTCTACTGCCCGATGCCCAAGGGGGCGTTCTACGCCACGGTCAAGCTGCCGATCGACGACTGCGAGCGTTTCGCCCAGTGGCTGCTCGAGGAGTTCAGCTTCGAGGGCCAGACCGTGATGGTCTCGCCGGCCACGGGTTTCTACGCCACCGAGGGACTGGGCCGCGACGAGGTCCGGATCGCCTATGTGATCAACCAGCACGACCTGCTGGCCGCGGCCCGTTGCCTCGAAGAGGCGCTCAAAATCTACCCCGGCCGCACGAATAAGTAATTTTTTTGCCGGATATTTTGACAGAATCCGAAAAAGACCTATATTTGTGACCTCAAAGTCGCGGGGTGTAGCTCAGCCCGGTTAGAGTATTCGTCTGGGGGGCGAATGGTCGCTGGTTCGAATCCAGTCACCCCGACTTCAGGAGAAAGGCCGCTTACCATATGGTAAGCGGCCTTTTCTTAATTGTCCCCGGCAATCCCGACGGCCACCGCACCCCGCTTTCACATCATCCGCCTGCGGTCAGCCCTCGCGATCGGCACCCGAGGTTTCAGGCAGCCCCACCGGCTTGTACTGCGTCGCGAAAGCCGCCCGGCGGCTGCCCTGGCATACATCGGCCAATGCCGGTATCCGCCCGCTTCACCCGTGTTCTGGCATGACCGGTCTGCAAAATACGATTTTTCCGGTCGCAGGCATCCCGTTCCATCCCCGGCCCCCCTGTTTTTCCGGTACCGCCCCGTCTGTCCCCACCGCCCCCGGACCTCTTTTTTACGAACCCTTTCCAAGCCCGCAGACCAGTAACGACGCCGTTTCCACCTCTGATACAAAGACATAATGCAAGATTGCAATAGCCGATTTTTTCTCCTGACAGGTCGGACATAACAAAGTTTTCCTATCTTTGCTCCGATCCAACTGACACTCAGAAAAACGTAATATGGTTATGAAAAGAACGGTTTCGAGACTGCTCGTCCTTGGCCTCGCCACAGCCTTGTGCGCCTGCGGATCGCGCCCCGAAGGGACCGATTCCGGCCGCGAAGGCCAGCTTATCGTAAGCCTCCAGGCCGACACTGCCAGCAAGGCCGTCCGCCCCGCCGCCGCGGCCAAAAGCGCCGACGCGGCCGCCGCTTTCGACCCCATGCTCCTTGACGACTATACGGTCGACATCTACAAGGACGGCCAGCTCTACAAGAACTATCCCCGTTTTTCCGATATGCCGCTGAGCATCACGCTCCCCGAGGGCAACTACGAGCTCCGCGCCGCCAAAGGCAGCAACCTTCCGGCCGCGTGGGAGTCGCCCTACTACGCCGGGGCCAACAAGCAGATCCAGATCCGCGAGGGCAAACCGGCCAACGCCACCGTCACGGTGAGCCAGGCCAACGCCCGCGTCACGGTCGGTTTCAATGCCGAAGGCTTCCCGCTGCTCTACGACGCGTACGACGCGGTGCTCTCGACCGAATACACGGGCCCCGACTCGCTGATCTTCACGCCCGATGAGACCCGTGCGGGATATTTTATGGCCGACGAGTCGGGCACCGGGCTCGCCATTACGCTGCGCGTCGTGCGCAAGGGCACGGGCATCGCCTACCGTATCGTCCCGCAGCAACTGCCGACGATCAAGCCGCGCCACGACATGCACATCACGTTCAACACCGACGACGCGAGCGTTACGGGCATCGGCAGCATCACCGTCCAGGTCGACGACGAGGTGACCGAAATCCCCGTCACGATCTCCGTCCCGGGCACGATGCTCCCCAAGCCCGCTCCCGAGATCACCGCCTCGGGCTTCACCCCGGGTACGGTCGTAACGGTCACCGAGGGCAATACGCTCGACATGGCCACGGCCGTGATCACCGCGCGGGGCCGTATCCTGAGCTGCCGGCTGAGCATGCCGACCAATCTCGGCCTCAAGGCGTCGTACGACCTGGCCGCCCTCTCGGCCGCCGATTCCGCGGCGCTCATCGCGCAGGGCCTGCGCTGGACCCCCAACCTGAAAGGCAAAACCCGCGGCGAGGTCAACTTCCAGGACATCATCGCCAACCTGCCCTCAGCCGGCGAGAGCGCCTCGTCCAATACCTTCGCGCTCACGGTCGACGATGCGGTCCCCATCACCCAGACCAGCAACACGCTCGAACTCAAGGTCAATGTGAACGTCCCTGTCTTCGGGCTCGCGATGACGGCGGCCGACGGCTGGGCCCGCCACGCCATCCTGCGCGGCACGGTCACCGACGGCGATCCCTCCCGCCTGCGCTACCAATATAACAACGGCGGCACATGGACCGACATCGCCCTCGTTCCCACGGTCGATGGCCCGAATGCGACCCTCCGCTGCGACGGGCTCGAACCGTCAACCGGCTACGAGGTCCGCGCCACCTACGGCCGGCACGTCTCCGCGCCGTTTACTTTTACGACCGAAACTCCGGGCTCGTTGCACAACCTGGGCCTCGACGACTGGCACGTCTACGAGCTGGGCACCAAGATCCATAACATTCGTTTCTACGAGCCGTGGGCGAACGGCACGAACGGCTCCGACCGCTGGTGGAACACCAACAACGACGTGACCACCTCGTACCAGTCCGGATTGATCACCTATTCGTACAAATGTTTTCCCGCCGTTTCCTATGTCTACGACGGTTACAACGGTTCGTCCCGCGCCGCCGAAATCCGCACCACGGGCTGGGGTGGCGGCAACACGAGCGCGGGTATCGACGCCAAGAACAAAACGGCCGGACTGCTCTACCTCTGGGACGGCACCGACGGCTCCAGGAACACGCACAACGGCCGGGCTTTCGGCTCGCGTCCCTCCGCCATGAAGTTCTACTATAAGTACACCCCTTACAATACCGACGAGTTCGAGGGCTATGTCGAGGTGCGCAACGGCAGCACCGTGATCGGCACGGGTTCTTTCCGCGCAGGCAGCCAGACCGACACCTACACCGAGGCCGTCGCGCCCATCCGGTACACCGACGAACGCAGTCATGCCACCCATATTTACATCCAGTTCATCTCGACAACCAAGTCGAGTCCCGAGACCAGGACACGGTACACCATCGACCTGGCCGACGGAGACAGCGGCTGGACCACCAATACGGGCAGCATCCTGCGTGTTGACGAAATCTCCCTCGAATATTAAACCCGGTCCGACGATGAAAAACAACGCATATCTGTTCCTTGCCCTCGCGGGTCTGCTGCTCGGCTCCTGCGAGATGAAGCAGGAGATCCTCAACAAGAAGCCCGAGCCCACGAACGAGGGGATCCTCCGCATCGACGGCATCACGCCCGAAGCCGAGCCCCAACCGGTGCCGGTCACCGCAGCGGCCGCCGCACCGCCTGTCAAAACGGGCGAGGTTTCGGCCAATGTCGACGACTTCGGGGTCGATATCATACCCGTGGGCAGCGACATCCCGGTCAAGGAGTTCGCCTCGTACCGCGAGCTCAAGGAGAGCGGTCTGAGCGTCGTGCTCCCGGCCGGCGACTACATGCTGATGGCCCACTCCGACGACGAGGAGTTCAGCGCCTCGTGGGAGCGCCCCTACTTCATCGGGCGGGAGCCCTTCACGATCGAGCCGGGCATCATCACCGAGGTCAATATGACCTGCTATATGCAGAGCGTAAAGGTGCAGATCGTCCTTTCGCCCGAGTTCCTCGCCTCGTTCCGCGACGACTACGCCGTCACGGTCACCAACGGCGAGAGCGTGCTGATCTTCGACTCGCAGACCCCGCTCACCGGCTATTTCAAGGCAACCTCGACGCTGCG
>JAFQJK010000039.1 GCA_017415005.1 Rikenellaceae bacterium | reverse complement strand
TGCTCAAATGATCGGGAGCATTTCGGTCAGATCAGTAAAATCACTTTTTGCCGATCCGCAGGTCGTATGACGGATAAAACGAAAACCGCGTTGTAGATTACTACAACGCGGTTTTACAGAGGTCTGAAGCGGATTCGAACCGCTGTAGCAGCTTTTGCAGAGCTGTGCCTAACCCCTCGGCCATCAGACCTTGATGAATTGCGAGGGCAAAGATAGTCAATAATCTCTAATCTCCAAAGCCGGTTATCCGATTCTTTTTTATTACCTTTACTCGACACCGCTAATCCGATTGTTCATGCTGGCCGACGATATCGCGCTTACCATGCAGCCCGAGGTGGGGGCCAGGACGGCGATCCACCTGATCGAGTGCTTCGGTTCGGCCGAGGCGGTTTTCCGGGCATCGGCGGCCGAGCTGGTTGACGTGGCCCGGTTGCGCCGCGCGGTCGCAGAGGCGCTCGTGCAGTGTCGGTACCATGCGCAGGCCGAGCAGGAGCTGGCGTTCTGCGCGCAGCACCACATCCGGGTGCTGGCTTCGGATGATCCGGCCTATCCTGCGCTGCTCCGGGAGTGTCCCGACTACCCGCATGTCCTCTATGTGATGGGCGGGATCGACCTCAATCATCCCCGGATGCTTTCGGTCGTCGGGACGCGCGATGCGACGGCCTATGGACTGAAGCTGTGCGACAGCCTGATCGGTGAGCTCGGGGCGCTGTTCCCCGACCTGGTCGTTGTCAGCGGCCTCGCTTACGGGATCGACGTGGCCGCTCACCGTGCGGCGCTTCAGTGCGGCCTGCCGACCGTCGGGGTCGTGGCTCATCCGCTCAACCGGATCTATCCGCCCCGGCATACCGACGTGGCGCGCGAGATGGCCCGCCGCGGGGGCGCTGTCGTTTCCGAGTTCCATACGGGTTGCCGGCCCGACCGGTCCGGCTTCGTCCAGCGCAACCGGATCATTGCCGGGCTCTCGATGGGGACGCTGGTGGTCGAGTCGGCTGCCCGGGGAGGCTCGCTGATCACGGCCGAGATGGCCGGGGGCTACCATCGCGAGGTGATGGCCGTGCCGGGCCGCGTGGGCGACCGTTGTTCGGAGGGAGCCAACGGGCTGATCCGGAGCAATGCCGCCGCCATGGTGTGCTCGGGGGCCGACATTGCGGCCGTGCTGGGGTGGAAGGCCGTTCCGGCCGAGGGCGCGGCTACGCAGCCGACGCTTTTCGACGTCAGGACCGAGGGCGAGCGGCGGGTGCTCGATGCGCTCGATGCCGACCGGCCGATGCTTCCCGAGGAGGTGGCCGAGCGGAGCGGCATTGCACTGAACGAGCTGCCGGAATTGCTGCTGACCCTGGAGTTTGCCGGCCTGGTCCGTGCGCTTCCGGGCCGGCTGTACCGGAAATATTAATGACGAGAACGTATGCAGTTGGTCGACACACATTCCCATATCTACGACCCGGCTTTCGACGCCGACCGCGAGGCCGTGCTGGCTCGTGCCGTCGAGGCGGGGGTCAGCCACATCTTCCTTCCGGCCATCGACCCGGCGAGCGACGACGCGATGCTCGGCCTGGCCCTTGCGCGTCCCGATGTCTGCTACCCGATGATGGGGTTGCATCCCACCTCGGTCAACGACAACCCGGGCTATCGGGAGGATCTGGCCCGCGTGGCGGGGTTGCTCGAGCGTCCTCCGGTGCCGCGTTTCTATGCGGTGGGCGAGGTGGGGCTCGATTTTTACTGGAGTCGCGGTTTCGTCGCCCAGCAGATCGAGGCGTTCCGCTACCAGGTCGAGCTGGCGCTGCACCACCGCCTGCCGCTGGTCATCCATACCCGCGATGCGTGGCCCGAGATGATCGCGACGCTCGGCGGCTACCGCAGCCGCGGCCTGCGCGGGGTCATGCACAGTTTCTCGGGGACGTACGACGACTACCGGGCGGTCAGGGATCTGGGCGACTTCCGCTTCGGGATCGGGGGCGTGGTGACCTTCAAGAAGAGCGATCTGCCTGCAACGCTGGCCCGCATACCGCTCGACGACCTCGTGCTCGAGACCGACGCGCCGTACCTGACGCCCGCTCCGTACCGGGGGCGCCGCAACGAGAGCGCCTATGTGCGGCATGTGTGCGACCGCGTGGCCGAGATCTACGGCCTCACGGCCGACGAGGTGGCCGCGACGACGACCCGCACCGCGCTCGGGCTGTTCGGCGTCGCGCCGGCCGGGGCCTGACCTGTCGTCCGGCGTGCCCGTCCTGCGCGGGCCGGCCGCTGAGGTGCTGCAGCATGGCCATGCCACGGGCCGGGCTTCCAGTCCTGTGTCTCCGGCGCCGTTTCCCGCTGTCGTCGTCCCGGCCTTGTCCGGCCCGACCTGGCCCCTTGCTTGTCGGGGCGGTTAAGTTTTCATTCATGCGCAGCCGGATGCGGCGATTTTGTCTATTTTTGTTCCAAATCCTGTCGTTGTGAGAGCGTCGATACTACTAATATATACCGGAGGCACGATCGGGATGAAGCCCGATCCGGCTACGGGTGTGCTCGTCCCGTTCGATTTTGGGGGCATCTACGATGAGTTCCCCTATCTGCGCAAGCTCGATGTCGATATCGAGGTGATCGCCTGTCCGCCGGTCGACTCGGCCAATGTGGCGCCAGCCCTGTGGTCGTCACTGGCGACGCTTATCAGCGACCACTATGCCGCTTTCGACGGCTTTGTGGTCCTGCACGGGACCGACACGATGTCCTATACCGCCTCGGCGTTGAGCTTCATGCTCGAGGACCTGGCCAAGCCGGTCGTGTTCACGGGCAGCCAGATCCCGATCGGCGTACTGCGGACCGATGGCCGCGAGAACCTGATCACGGCCATCGAGATCGCCTCGGCCCGTCGCGACGGCCTGCCCGTGGTCCCCGAGGTTTCGCTCTATTTCCAGGATCGGCTGTTCCGCGCCAACCGCTCGACCAAGTACAGCGCCGGCCAGCTCAACGCTTTCCGCTCGTACAACTATCCCGCACTGGCCGAGGTGGGGGTGAGCATTCATTACAACGATCCGTTCATCCGTAAAATTGAGGCGGTGCCCGATACGTTGACGATCAGCACCTCTCTCGAGACGGGGGTCGAGGTGATCCGGATCTTCCCGGGGATGCCGGCATGGATCTTCTCATCGCTGCTCGGCCTCGATGCGGTGCGGGGGGTGATCCTCGAGACCTATGGCTCGGGCAACGCGCCGACCGCCGGGTGGTTTACGCGCGCCGTCGCCGATGCAGTCAGCCGCGGGGTGATGGTGGTCAATGTGACCCAGTGTGCCGAGGGGAGCGTCGAGATGGGGCTTTACGAGACGGGCGCCGCGCTGCTGCGGGCGGGTGTGGTGAGCGGCCGCGACATGACCACCGAGGCGGCCGTCACCAAGCTGATGTACCTGCTCGGGCAACCGCTCCCGCAAACCGAGCGCCTGCGCCTGCTGGGACAGCCCATCCGGGGTGAATTTAGTGGCTAACTTTTTTGCGGAATGATTTTTTTTCGTATATTTCGCAGACATTTGGCTCCGGAAATCAGCAACAGGCGCCTCATCTTCAAGGATCGGATGGCGTATTGGGTTGCCTGCGTGATGTTTATGTGGGGGATGGCGGTTTTTGCGGCGCGGAGTGCCGGAGGCCCGGACTTGCTGTCTTGAGGCCCGGCAGGAGGCAAAGCGCCCGGCGAGCCGGTAATCATGTTCATTGACACGAAGATCTTAAGGATTTACCCGCGGATCGCTTTCGTTTTTTGACTGTAGAGAGGAGAAATGACCGAGTGGTTGAAGGTGCACGCCTGGAAAGTGTGTATACCTCAAAAGGGTATCGCGGGTTCGAATCCCGCTTTCTCCGCCACTGGGGCCGGACACGGACACGGTCGCATGGGTGCTGGCTTTTCCGTTTGCCGGCCGTCTGTGCCGGAGGGTCTTGGGATGATAACTAACGCTAAACAAATACGTACTAATTAATTTTAACTTTAACTATGAAAAAACTTTTTTTAACCCTAGCAGTAGCAGGAGCTCTTAGCCTCGGTACTGTAACTGTTTTTGCTCAAGATAGCGTAGCCACTGCAGCTCCTGAGCAGACGACCGTAACCGAAGAGGTTGCCCTGAATGCCGAGACCGATGTCGAGGGCGCTCCGATGCACCAGGTCCTGAAGCAGAAGTTCCTCGAAGGCGGTGCCGGCTGGATGGCCCCGATCCTGCTCTGCCTCGTGCTGGGTCTTGCGATCGTGATCGAGCGTGTGATCTACCTGAACCTGGCTACCGTCAACACCAAGAAGCTGATCGCCGGCGTTGAAGAGGCGCTCAAGAACGGTGGTGTCGAGGCAGCCAAGGAGCTTTGCCGCAATACGCGCGGTCCTGTGGCAAGTATCTTCTACCAGGGTCTCGACCGTTACGACGAGGGTATCGACGTGGTTGAGAAGTCGGTCGTATCGTACGGCTCGGTTCAGATGGGCCAGATGGAGAGCGGCCTTTCGTGGATCTCGCTGTTCATCGCCCTCTCGCCGATGTTGGGTTTCATGGGTACCGTAGTCGGTATGGTCGATGCTTTCGACTCGATCCAGGCTCAGGGCGACGTGTCGCCGACGGCTGTGGCCGGTGGTATCAAGATCGCCCTTCTGACGACGCTGGCCGGTCTTATCGTTGCCGTTATTCTGCAGCTGTTCTACAACTACCTCGTATCTAAGATCGACAGCCTTGTCGTTTCGATGGAGGACTCTTCGATCACGCTGGTCGACATGCTGACCGCATACCGCAAAAATCACTAGACAACGGATTCCCCCCGGGCGTCCGTTCCGCGGCTGTCCGGCCGATCATAAAATTGTGAGAGAATGAAATATTTATCAATGATCCGATATGCCTTGCTGGCCATTGGCATCGTGCTGATTATCGTCTTCTATGCAGGGATTGCCAGCGAGGATACTGCGGTCAATATGATGTTGAACTGGGCTTATGTCCTGCTCGGAGCGGCTATTGCGGCTGCAGTGGTTCTGCCGCTGTTCAACCTGGCCAAGAATCCTACGGGCGCCATGCGTAGCCTGATCGGACTGGGTGTCGTCGCTGTCGTGCTCATCATTTCCTATGTGATGGCGAGCGATACGACCATCGTCGGTTCCGACGGTACGGTGTTCGATGACTCGGCCGTGCTGAAATTCAGCGATACCGGTCTTTTCGCCGCCTATTTCGCGTTGGCTGCGGCGATCGTCGTGATCGTCTTCGGCGAGATCAGGAACGTGCTCAAATAACATTCACGGGACACCAGTTCCGTTACTATTAAAACCATAAACAATGGCGAGTAGAAAAATTCAGGAGATCAATGCGGGCTCTATGGCGGATATCGCCTTCCTGCTGTTGATATTTTTCCTCGTTGCCACGACCATGAACGTCGATTCGGGTATCCAGCGCCTGCTTCCGCCGATGCAGGAGGAGGATGTGAAGCCGAACGATGTGAAGGAGCGTAATATCTTGCTGGTGTTCGTCAGCAAGGCGAACGACATCATGGTAGGCGGCAAGCGAATGGATATCAGCCAGCTGAAAGACGAGGTCAAGCGGTTCGTGTCGAATCCGGCCAACGAAGAGGATTTGCCTGAAAAGAAAGAGGTAAGCATTCCCTTGCTCGGTCTCTGGCAGGTCAGCGAAGGTGTCGTATCTCTTCAGAACGACCGCGCCACTACGTACGAGATGTATATCCGGGTTCAGAACGAGTTGACCCGGGCTTTCAACGAACTGCGTGACGAAGTGTCGATGGCCAAATTCAACAAGAAGTTCATGGAGCTCAGCGACGAGCAGCGCGATGCTGTGCAGAAAGCTGTGCCGCTGAGGATTTCCGAGGCAGAACCGCGTAATACTACAGGAGGGAAATAGCTATGGCAGTAATGAGAAAGAAGGGTGGTAAAGAGACACCCGGTATATCCACGGCATCATTGCCTGACGTTATCTTCATGTTGCTGTTCTTCTTCATGGTATCGACGACGATGCGTGAGACGGAGGTCATGGTGCGCCTGCGCCTGCCCGAGGCTTCGGAGGTTCAGAAGCTGGAGAAGAAATCGCTGGTCAGCTATATTTATGTCGGCCAGCCGCTTCCCCAGTACCAGGCCAAGTACGGTACCGCGCCGCGTATCCAGCTCAACGACAGCTATCGGACGACCAAGGATATCCTGGAGTTCATTGCGTCGGAGAAGGATAAGCTCAGTGAAGAGGAGCGTCCTCTGCTGACGACCTGTATCAAGGCCGACCAGAGCACCCTGATGGGTATCGTGTCCGACCTGAAGCAGGAGTTGCGTCGTGCCAATGCCTTGAAGATCAGTTATGCCGCAGCCAAGGCTGCGCCTGGCTACGAATAGGCTCATCCATATGCAGCAAAGGGCGTCCCCAGCGGGGCGCCCTTTGTTTTTGTGGCTGGCGTCGCTGTGCCGGCGGTCACCGTATTCCCGTTGCCGCTCCGATTCCACGCTCCGCTGTTGGGGGGATGAGATTCAATCCCTTTCCGGGCAGCGACCGGTCTCTGTTAGGGGTGGCGGTAGCCGCCTATCTTTGGCTTTCACTTGCTCCCGTTGCCACCATGCCGTGCCTGCCGGACGGCCTGACTCCCCGATCTTCCTCCTGTTGACGTTCCGGCCTATCCTTTTTCTTTTTTCTTTCTTTCCGGCCTGCCCTTCCGATGGCGTCACCCTTTCTTTCCGCATCCTCCGCTCTCTTGCCGCCGACACACATCCCTCTATAGCTCCTTTTGTCTGTCCTGTCGATGGCACTGCGTTTCCTTGTCCAAGATCTTCCGTTCTCTGACCGCCGCCGCATCAGCGAGCTTTTTTGCTCCTTTCTCTGCCTGTTGTTGCCAGTCCTGCGGATACCTTCTCCGCATGGTCCCTCAATCATACCCGTCGCGAGCATTAGGACCCTTCCACGGCCCTTTTCTGATTCCGTTACCACCGTTTTGTACCCAGATCCGTCCTTCCTGGCTGTCGCAGCGGTATTCTCCAGATGACCTTTCCTGCCGCCCGGTCGCTGGTGCGCTCTTCCGAAGCAGTCTCTCTTCCTTTTCTGAATCCTCCGATCCGTTGTCTCCGATGCCTCAGTGCACCTTTCGATCTCCTTTCCGCCTGCTCTCCCGATGGCTGTTGTGCCTCCTTTTCTTTCATGTCCCGGCTTCCCATACTTAACATCTCAGGCATGCCTTCATTGCTTTTCCGCTTGCTCTACCAGTCGTGCTACGATGATTTCCGAACCTTTCGGTCCGAGGGGTAGGGTGACGGTTATCGCTTCCTTTGCTTCTTGCCGGCCATTCCGCAGCGCACTTGTTCTCTGTCCTCAGTGTATTCCTGTCATTGTGTTACGGCTCTTTTTTGCAACTCTCTTCTAATTCTTTGGCCGCTACTTCTGGTGCTTATCTGTTCTGTTTCAGATTTCTTGATCGCCTCGGCGTATCTCTTCATAACCTTTCTGCTTGTTCTTCCGGTGCAGCCCTGTCGCCCTTCCCATATCCCACAGATACCGCTGTCATCCTTCCCAACGCTCCATTTGCCGCCGTCGGGTACTGCGTCACACCCGTTCCAGCTCACTCGATCAACTTGTCCCCGGCACCCTGCGCTATGCCGTTTCCCGAGCCCGCCCTTCACTTGGCCTCTCCGTTCCGCCGCCAAGCCTTGTTTCCGCGCTGCGGCCCGGAATACCCACCGCATAGTTGCCCGGCGATCCTGACCCGGCCCGACTGTGCGTTTTCCACAGGGATAAAAAAGTGGAGGCCGCGAATTTCGCGGCCTC
>JAFQJK010000005.1 GCA_017415005.1 Rikenellaceae bacterium | reverse complement strand
TTATGATACCCGTCCGGCCCCGATCGAGGCTGTGGGCGACGGGTCGCACCGCTACCGCTGGGCGATCGGGGAAACGGCGATGCCCGGCGTGACTGACGGACAACCGGGCATCGCACAGTGGGCCTGCCATGAAGTGACGGTCTGGGGCCGGCTCGACCCCGACACGATCCTGCGCGCGGCCATTGCGGCCCGTTGGGGCACCGATGCCGAGGCAAAGCTCCTGAACGACTTCAACGCCGCTCAACTCGGTCTGTTCGGTAGCGCCAAAGGCGCAGAGGCCGCAAAGTATATCGACCGTTACAAGGAGTTCCTCGACGAACGAAAAGCTTTGAAAGAACAGGTCGAAAACGATTGGAAAGAGTATAGATGCTCGATCGAGGGAATGCAAGAGGCGGAACAAGCATAAAAACAACACCCCAAGTTGTGATAAAATTATGTGGAAATCCAGACTATTGCAAAAAACGCCTGTCAAAATCAATTGTACAGGCGTTTAAAAGAAGCTGAAAAAATGTTGAAATCTCAAGGAAAAACCTTGAAATTGCCCCGAAAACCTTCGGAGTTTTCGAATTGCCGATTATACCGATACGATGGTTGCCGTCGAATCGACGATGGTCTCGTACTGGATGCCATCGGGGAACGACTGCGAAAGCTCGGCCATCGCCGCCCGTACCTCGTTGCCCACCTCCACGGCATTGCTGCCCGGGGCCTGGTAGATCGAGATCATCGCGCAGGGCTGGTCCTGGTAGACCGAGTGTACGTCGTAGCTTTGCGCCCCGAGCTCGATACGGGCTACGTCCGCAAGGCGGACGAGCGATCCGTCGGGGTTGGTGCGCAGGATGATTTGCCCGAACTGCTCGGCCGTGTTGTACTGGGCCGGCATCCGGACCGTATAGGTGAACTGGGTTCCCTCGGGAGCCGGTTCGGCGCCGAGCTGGCCGCCCGGGATCACCTGGCTTTGTGCGTTGATCGCCGCCGTGATGTCGCTCACGGTGATCCCCAGGTAGTCGAGCTGGTCGGGCTTGATCCAGATGCGCATGGCGTAGGCGCCTGCGCCGAGGATTTGGACCTGTCCCACGCCGTCGATCCGCTCGAGCTTGTCTTTGAGGTTGATCATCGCGTAGTTCGACAGGAAGCTTTCGTCGTAGCGCCCGTCCGAGGAGAGGGCCATCACGACGATAAAGCTGCCCTGCGTCTTGCTGGTCGTCACGCCCTGTGTCGTGACGACGGCCGGCAGCTCGGGCAGCGCCGTCGATACGCGGTTCTGCGTGAAGATCGTGTTCATGTCGGGATCGCTGCCCACGGCGAACGATATCTGTAATCCCATGCTGCCGTCGTTCGAGTTGGTCGACATCATGTAGATCATGTCGCTCACGCCGTTGACGCTTTCCTCGATCGGGGCGGCCACCGATTCCTCGACGGCCAGCGCATCGGCGCCCTGGTAAACGCCCGACACCTGTACCATCGGCGGAGTGATGTTGGGGTATTGCTCGATCGGCAGGCCGCTGATCGAGATCACGCCCAGGATCACGATGATGATGGCGATCACCATCGCGAAAATAGGCCTCCGGATAAATATGTTTCCTTTCATAGCCTATTTTTTTGTAGTGGTGTCGGCCGGTGCGCCGAGAGGTTTGACGGTCATGCCCGAGCGTAGTTTATGGAATCCGTCGGTGGCGACACGCTCGCCGGGGGCGAGGCCCGACTCGACGAGCCACATCCCGCCGACGGTCTGTCCGACGGTGACCTCGCGGTAGGCCACCTTGTCGTCCTCGTCGACGACATAGACGCTATATATTCCCTGGAGCGAGTTGACGGCTTTCTGGGGTACGAGCAGTGCGTTGTGCCGCACGCCGAGCGTTGCGTTGATACGGGCGAACTGGCCCGGGTGCAGTAGTGAGTCGGGGTTGGCGAACGATACCTGCACGTCGAGCGCCCCGGTGCTCGGGTTGACGGCCCGTCCGATGAAGTTGAAGATGCCGGGTTCGGGGTATTTCGCCCCGTTCGCCATTTCGAGCGAGATGTTCCCGAATGCGATCGCCCCGCCTTTGTCGATCTGGTTCAGGTAGACACGGTAGGGCATGAAGAATTTGACGATCACCGTGTCGATCTGCGAGACGGTGTTCAGCACCGGGATGTCCGACCCGGGACCGACATAGTCGCCCGGGTTGGCGTTGGTGGGGCCGATCACGCCGTCGACCGGCGAACGGACCTCGGTGTACCCGAGGTTGATCTCCGCATAGTTCAGCGAGGCTTTGGCCGCCTTCACGGCCGCCTCGGCCGCCCCCAGTTGTGCTACGGCATTGTCGAGGTCGCTCTGGCTCATGGCGTCGATGTCGACCAGCGGCTTGATGCGCCTAAAGTTGCTTTTGGCTTCGACCAGTTGCGTGTTGGCTTTAGCGACGTTGGCGCGCGCCTCGTTGACCTGCGACTGGGCCGAGGCCGGTTCGATCGTATAGAGTAACTGACCGCGGCGTACGGGGGCCCCCTGTTGGAAGTGGCTCGCCTTGAGGAAGCCGTCGACGCGGGCGATCAGGTTGATGTCTGATTTGCCGTAGGTCTGCCCGACGAACTGCATGGTGACCGGGACGTCGGCCTGCGAGACCTCCGCGACGGGTATTTCGGGCATCGGTATGGCCGGAGCCGTCTTGTGGCGACATCCTGTAGCGGTCAGGACGAGGGCCAATGCCGCCAGGATCGATAAGGAGTAACGATGTATCATAGATGTCGTATTTAATGTCGGATAAGCGTTTGGGAAAGGTAGGCACGGCATTACCGGACAAAAAATATACCACAGAGGACAGGCTCTGTTCGCGATCCGGTTTTTCCGTCCTCCGGCAATTCTGGGCCCGGGCCACGCTGTCCGGTGTTTTTTTCCGTTTATTAATAAGATGTCGGACGGGCGCTGACCGGAATTTTGTTACTTTTGGAGAACAGTGTGGAACGAATTTGGTAGATAGAGCGGTACGGCGGTTCCTGGAGCCGGAACGGGCCGGGACAGACGAACTACGATGGCTATGGGAAAATCGTTTTTGGCATTCGATATCGGGGCGACCAGCGGCCGTGCCATGCTTGGAACGCTCGACGCCGGGCGGCTGACGCTCCGTGAGCTGACCCGTTTCCCCAATCGGTTCATAGAGCTGCACGGCCATTACCACTGGAATATTTTTTCGCTCTACGAGCATCTGATCGAGGGGCTCAGGACTTGCGAGGATATGTCGTGCCCGGTCGAGAGCCTGGGGATCGACACCTGGGGTGTCGACTTCGCGATGGTTGGGGCTGACGGGGCGGTCATGGGCCTGCCTTACGCCTACCGCGACCGGCATACGCAGGGTGCGCCCGAGGCGTTCTTCAAGCGGGTCCCGCGCCGCGAGGTGTATGAGACGACCGGTATCCAGGTGATGGATTTCAACAGTCTTTACCAACTGTTCGCACTTCGCCGCGAGGGATCGTCGCAGCTTGCCGCCGCGCGCCATATCCTGTTCATGCCGGACGCGCTCGCGTATATGCTCACCGGTAGCCGTGTCACGGAATATACGATCGCCTCGACCTCGCAGATGCTCGATCCACGTACCCGTACATTCGATGCGAGGCTGCTCGCCGCAGCCGGTGTCGATCCGTCGCTGCTCGGCGAGGTGGTGCTTCCGGGCCATCCGGTCGGGACGCTTACGGCTTCGCTGGCGCGTGAGAGCGGGCTGGGGCGCGTGCCGGTGGTTGCGGTTGCAGGCCACGATACGGCTTCGGCCGTGGCATCGGTCCCCGCCGTGGACGGCCACTTCGCCTACCTGAGTTCGGGCACCTGGTCGCTTATGGGGATCGAGAGTCCGCACCCGATCATCAACGACCAGACCTATGCGGCCAACCTGACCAACGAGGGCGGAGTGGAGGGGACGACCCGCGTGCTGAAGAACATTACCGGTATGTGGCTGCTCGAACAGTGCCTGCGCGAGTGGAAAGAGCTGGGCCGCGCTTATTCTTATGGCGAGATCGTTGCCATGGCCGAGGGGGGCGAGCCTTTCCGCACGATCGTCGATCCCGACGACCCGGCCTTGGCCAATCCCGACAGCATGACCGGGGCGATCGCGGCCTATTGTCGCCGGACCGGGCAGCCTGTGCCCGCGACCGATGCGCAATATGTGCGTTGCATCTTCGAGAGCCTTGCCCTCAGGTATCGCCATGTGTTCGAGACGCTGCGGCGGATCGCGCCGTTCCCGATCGAGCGGCTGCACATTATCGGCGGCGGCTCGCGTAACCGTCTGCTCAACCAGTTCACGGCCAATGCGCTCTGCATTCCGGTCATTGCAGGTCCGGCCGAGGCGACGGCCATCGGCAACGTGATGATCCAGGCCCGCACGGCAGGGCTCGTCTCGTCGCTCGCCGATATGCGGCAGGTGATCGCCCGCTCGGTCCCGACCGAGCGTTTTGCGCCCCGCGACCACGATGCCTGGACGGTAGCTTACGGGCGGGCCAAAGCTTTGTATAACGACTAAAACCGAAAATATGAGTATTCTGAATGGTAACGAAAGGCTGGGCCGCACGGTCGGCGACGTGGCCGAGGTGGCCGGCTACCTGTGGCAGCGGGGCTGGGCTGAGCGCAACGGCGGCAATATATCCGTCAATATCACCGATCTGCTCGGCGAGAGGGACCTCACTCGGCCTGCGCTGGCCGGACAGGTTGCGCTGGGTCGTCCCGTGCCCGCGCTGGGCGGACAGGTTTTCCTCGTGACGGGGACCAACCGGCGGATGCGCTACGTTTCGTCCGACCCGATGGAGCACATGGCCGTAATCCGTGTTATGCCCGACGGGGGGGCTTATGAGATCATTGCCGACCGGATCGTGAAGCCGACTTCCGAGCTGGCCTCGCACTTGCTGATGCACGACCATCTGCGCAGGCAAGGCAAGCATAACACGGTCGTGCTGCATACGCATCCCACCGACCTGATCGCAATGACGCACAATCCGAAGTTCCTCGGTCGTGACGTGATGGGGACGCTGCTCTGGTCGATGATCCCCGAGACGCGGATCGTCGTGCCGCGTGGCATCGGCATCGTGCCTTATGCGCTGACCGGTACGGTACGGCTGGCTGACGAAACGATCAAGCTGCTCGACGATTACGATGTAATCATGTGGGAGAAGCATGGCTGCCTTGCAGTGGGCGAGGACGTGATCGAGACGTTCGATATGATCGACACGCTCTCCAAGTCGGCCCAGATCTATATCCAGGCGAGGATGATGGGGTTCGAGCCTTCGGGCCTGACCGACGCGCAGCTCGACGAGATCAGGGTTGCCTTTCAACTGCCGTAGGTCTCGGGATCGCTTGATACAGCAGGGCCGGAGCTAAGCTCCGGCCTTTTTGCGTCCCGTGTCAGCACTACTCGGTACGGGTTTTGTCCCGGGGAAGGGTGAACATAAAACATGGATCGCTATGAAAATCTCAGAAATGACTTTGGGCGAAGTGGTGACCGAGTATCCCGGTGCCTCGGCCATCCTGTCGAAATACGGAGTCGATTTTTGTTGTGGTGGTGCGCGCCGGTTCGCCGAGGCCCTCCGTGGCCACGGGCTCGATCCTCATGTGGTGGGCAATGAGATCGTGGCCCAGCGGGTCGGTGGGCGGCGCCTCGACGTCAAGCTCGGCGATTTCTCGACGCTGCAACTGATCGAGCACATTCTCAATTTCCACCATGCTTACGTCCGGGCCCAGCGGGTACCGTTGCTGTCATTGGCCGGTAAGGTGGTCGAGGTCCACGGTGCGCGCCATCCCGAGTACCGCGAGGCGGCCACGCTTCTTGCCGGGATGCTGGACGAGCTGGAGCTGCATATGCGTAAGGAAGAGGAGATTCTCTTCCCGGCCATTATCGCACTGGCCGGACATGAGGCGACCGGTGCCCCCGTCCCCGAGACCTGCTTCGGATCAGTGGCCAATCCGATCCGCATGATGGAGATCGACCACCGCCAGACCGGAGACGAGTTGTTCCGCCTGCAGAAGATCACGTCCGGCTACGTACTGCCCGACGACGCCTGTGCCTCGTGCGAGGCGTTCTACCAAGGGATGTACCATCTGCAGGAGAACACGTTTGAGCACGTGCACCTCGAGAACAACATTCTGTTCCCGCGCGCGCTCGAACTCGAGCGCACCGCGTGCGTCAGACCTTGACGGTGATAATGTCCTCCCAGCGCGTGGTGTATTGTTTCGAGAGGTGGTTGCGGTTGGCCCCGACGGGCGTGAAGCCCTGCGAGGCGACGACCAGCGTGCCGCGTCCGTAGCTGGCGTTGATGCCGTCGAGCGTCTCCATCAGGCGTGCGTGCTTGCCGCGGTCCACGCTGTCGAACAGGTAGGTCTGCACGGCTGCCTTCGACTGGATGTCGAGCAGTACGACGCCGGCCCGCTTGTAAGGGTAGCCGGCCACGAACACCTTTTGGAGCGCCCTGACGGCCTGCTCGACAAGCATCAGCGTACTGTCCGTCGCCACAGGCAGCAGTTCGATGTGCGTGTCGTAGTATTGCGGCTGGTCGATCCGGTGCCGGTTCGTTACGATGAAGACCTGTACGGCACCGCAGAGGCTGCCCTGCTTGCGCAGCTTGGCGGCGCAGAGCGAGGTGTACATGGCCACGGCCTTGTGCAGCTCGTCGAAGTCGGAGATCGTGCGTGCGAAGGTGCGCGACGTGCAGATCGACTGCTTGTTCTGCTGCATCTGTTCGAATCCGATGGCCGGTGTGCCCTGAAGCTCTTTCCAGGTACGCAGCCCGATCACGCTCATCCGGCTCTGTACCCACTCGGGCGGTGCCTGTGTGAAGTCGAGTGCCGTGCGGATGCCGGCCGCCTGTAACATCCGGGCATAGCGCCGCCCGACGCCCCATATCTTGTCGATCGGGTAGGTGGCCAGCACTTTCCTGATATCCTCGGGACGGTGCATGAAGCAGCTGTTGCGGAGCTTGGGATACTGTTTGCAGAGTCCTGCCGCAACCTTGGCCAGCGTCTTGGTCGGAGCGATCCCGATACTGACCGGGATTCCTGTGTTGCGCCGCGCGACCCGGGCCATCTCGCGGCCTTGGTCTGCCAGGGTTGCGAGGTCGAGGCCTTGCAGGTTCAGGAACGCCTCGTCGATCGAGTAGACCTCGATCTCGGGCGCCAGGCGTCGCAGCGTGGCCATAACCCGTGCCGACATATCGCCGTAGAGCGTGTTGTTGGCCGAGAAGACCGTTACACCGTTCCGGCGGGCCTGTTCCCGGATCTGGTAGAAGGGCTGTCCCATTTTGATGCCGAGTGCCTTGGCTTCGTTCGACCGGGCGATCACGCAGCCGTCATTGTTGCTCAGCACGATGACAGGGCGTCCCTCAAGCCCGGGGTTGAACACCCGTTCGCAGCTGACGAAGAAGTTGTTGCAGTCGGCCAGTCCGTACATGATCAGACTTTCTTGATAACGTAGCGTACGATGCCCCAGATCATGAACTCATTTTCGGCCGTGATCCGGATCGGCCGGTATTTGGGATTGGCCGGGACAAGCAGTGCGTGATCCGTTTCGAGCCGGACGCGCTTGAGCGTGAACTCGCCGTCAATGTAGCACACGGCCAGGCAGTTGTTCGTGGGCTCGACAGCTTTGTCGATCACCAGCAGGTCGCCGTCCTCGATTCCTTCGCCGATCATGCTCTCGCCGCTGACCCGGGCGAAGAAGGTCGCTTCGGGGTGGCGGACCAGCTCGCGGTTCAGGTCGAGCGACATCGCGATCTCGTCGTCGGCCGTCGACGGGAAGCCCGCGGCTATTCTGCTCGATGCGAGCGGAAAGGCTGCGGGATGGTCGGAATCGACAAGAAAAAGTTCCAGGGCAGGAGTGTGGTTCTTTGTTGTCATTTGATCCAAAAATACGCTGTTTGGATCGGCAAAACAAGGGATTGCGGGCGATTTCTGCACCTTGTCCCGCAATTGCCGTTCGGCGTGTGTCTTGTGTTTTTTGTTGGCTTTGACATGGTCTTAGATAGGATGTGCCCCGGACAAGCCCAAACAAGTTTGGCTGGCCGCCCGGCTTTCGCTATCTTTGCAGAAGATAGGATACGGTTCGGACATCTTTGCAAATCAATTTGCAAGATGCCTCTCACCTTTCACTATCTTTGGCAAAATTCTGAACGATGAAGCAACGTGTGCTGTTTGTCTGCCTCGGTAATATCTGCCGCTCGCCGGCGGCCGAGGGCATTATGCAGAAGCTGGTCGAGGGAGAGGGGCTGTCCGATCGGATCGAGGTCGATTCGGCCGGTACTTATGGCGGTCATGCGGGCGATGCGGCCGATCCCCGTATGCGTCGTGCCGCTGCTGCGCGGGGCTATGACCTTACGAGCCGTTCGCGTAAGATCGTATCCGACGATTTCGACCGTTTCGACCGGATCGTCGTCATGGACGACACCAACTACGAGCGGGTCCATCGGATGGCTCCCGATATCGCCTCGGCGGAGAAGATCTGCCGGATGACCGATTTCTGCCGGCGCCATCGGGCCGATCATGTCCCTGATCCCTATTACGAGGGAGCCGACGGGTTCGAGCGGGTGCTCGACCTGCTCGAGGATGCCTGTGCCGGTCTGCTCGACGATATGCGCGGATTGGTGCGCGATTAACCGGTGCCGCGGGTGCCTGATGGCAATGCGTGCATCGGCTGGCTGTTCCGCGGCGATTATGGCCCGGTGCAGGGTCCGATCACTGTCGTCACCCCGATGGACGATACGAGCGTGCCCCGGGCCATTACAGGCCGGGGCACTTATGTTTCCGGGGCAATGAGCCTGCGTTACCGGACCTCGATCGTAAAGTCGTTCTTATACTGTACGAGTGCCCATTCCGTGTTGACCTTCTTTTCGGTGGCTGCTCCCTGGAAACAGTAGGGCGTCTGCAGTAGCAGCGCGGGGTCGGTGTGGTTGAGCTCGTCGGTGAGGCTCCCGGCGCCGGCCCGGGTCATGGCGCGCGCGAAGAGCTTGGCGACATCGTATCCCCGGTAGGCATAAAGGGTGGGGATCGCGCCGAAAGCGGCGATATAGCGCTTGTCGAAGCTCATGACACGCGGGTCGCTTCGGTCGGCATGGTACGAGGTCACATAGGCCAGGTTCAGCTTGAAATAGAGTGTTTTGTCAATGTTCCGGAAGCGTGACCACTGGCTGGTCCCGAGCACCTGGATCGCCGGATTCTTGATGCTGCGGGCGATCAGGTTGTTCTGTACGGAGCTGATCCGGGCCAGTATCTCTTCCACCGTGTTCTCATTGGCCGGCAGCAGCACGAACACATTCTCTTTGTCGCCGCTCAGGATATTCTCGATCGTCGAGGTCGGCATTCCCCGGGTATAGCTGAGCTGCTTATATCCCGAGGGTAGCAGCGGTATGATCTCCTGTTCGAATTCGGTGTCCGCCGTGCCGCCCCGCACGACGATGATGTTTTTCTCCGGAGCGAGTATCTTACGTATCTTATCCGCTTTGGCCCGGTCGGGCGGTGCGACCTGATAGAGCAGGGGAGCGTTCGTCCGGGGCATATCGGCCAATGGGGAGACGACCGGAACGCCGTGCCCGTCGGCAAAACGGAGCACGGGCTCCAGGCACTCTTCGTACACAGGACCGATAATGAGGTCCGTACGGTCGAAGCCGTCCGAGCGGACGATCTGCCGCGTTTCGTCGGCCGAGCGGCCGGTCGAGTAGAGGGTCAGCTGCACGGATGTACCGCTTGTCTTCAGGTCCTCGAGTGCCAGCAGCGCGCCCTGGTAGAATTCCACGAATCCTTTGTCCTGCCGAGCGTTGTTCTGGAAGGGGAGCAGCATGGCCACGTTCAGCGTGTGCGACGGGTTGATGGCTTTGACCTGGGTGTTCTGCGGAACAAAAGTGTCGTGCTCGTCCGGACGTACTGTCGTATCGGGTTGTTCGGCAACGGTTTCAGGGACATGACGTGCCGGGATTTTGATGATCGTGCCGGCTTTCAGTCCGTTTTCCAGCACGGTGGCGTTATACCGCCTGAGGTCTTCCTCCGATATGTCGTACTGCCTGCTGAGCGAGTAGATCGTCTCGCCCCGCTCGACCATGTGATGTTCGAAATTATCCGACAAGCTGTTGAGTGCCTCTTTATAGTCGGTCCATTGCTGCTGGATCTCGCTGTCCGTGGCCTCGCCCATGCTTTCTTTGCGTATCCTGATCTGCTGGCCGATCGAGAGGATGTTGGGGTCGAGCCCCGGGTTGTCTTCGACCATCGTCGGGATCGCAATGCCGTAGAAACGGGAGATCGACGAGGCTGTCTCGCCCTTGTTGACGGTGTGGATCGTGAACAGGCGGTTGACCTGGCGCGGCTTCAGCTCTTTTTTCGGTTGGGCCACCGGAATCTTCAGGACTTGCCCGATCGAGAGCACGGCAACTGCCTGCGGGTTGTTCCTCACGATCGCCTCCTCGGTAACGTCGTACAGCTTGCTGAGCGAGTAGACCGTTTCACCCTGCCTGACCGAGTGGACGTAGAACTGTTCGCCTGCGATCGTTACGATACTGGTCGATTTTTCTTTTTCGGGCTGTTTGAATAGCTGGGCCTGAGCCTGCATGCCTCCGGCGAGGCCGAGCAGCAGGAACCCTATGATTGCGATTTTCTTCATCCGGTGTGATATTTGGCGTCTGGCCCCGGACTGCCGGGCCAGATACCTGCAAAGATAAAAAACTTTCCGGAAAGCATCAGGTTCTTGGAGGTGATACCTCTGTCTTACGAGGTGATCGGCTACTTATTTTCGGCTATTTCCTTCCCGGGCGGGCGTGCCGGGATGATCCTGACAGCTTGCCATGGCGATGCGGCATGCGTCCGGGATGGCGATGGACAGATCCCTCGGCATGCGCATAGCCGCCGCCCTCGAAGTCTGTTCCTTTCTTGAAGTCTGTTCCTTGCGGTCGTAGGTTTGTGTTCTGGAGATCGGCGTCGGGCGGTTGTACGGATCGGATCAGCGAGCCGGAGCCGATACGACCGGCACCCATGCCTGCCGCGACGCACCATGTACCTAAGCCGGCCCGGGCACCCGCTTCCGTTCCCTCGAACGACCTGCTCCGTGAGGCAGGAAGCTATGGCGTTTATGGATGGCATACCGCCGTAGCATGCGGCCAGTACCGCCTCCGGACGCTTCTCGCCCAGCCATCTCATGCCGAACGGGATCAGCGAAAGCCGGAACGGCAGGTGTATGTTGGCTTCAGGACCCCGGTGCTGATCTGTCATGTGGTCTGGAACGGTTGATCCGGTGGATATGCTTTCCCTGCCCTTTGCGCTCCAAGGCGAGTTCCCTCCATGTCTGTCCCCATAGACGAAAGTGCAGCAAGCCGGTCCGGCGTTCGGCACA
>JAFQJK010000038.1 GCA_017415005.1 Rikenellaceae bacterium | reverse complement strand
TTCGGAGAGTAATTTGACTTGCTGGCCGTCGACCAGGCGCGTGGTGCCGGCCACGACCACCGTTTCACCCGCTTTGAGGCCGTCGGTGACGATCACCTTGTCGCGTTCGACCACGCCTCCCTCGGTGACTTTTCGGCGGCTGATCGTACTGCTCGCGGGGTCATATACGAACACGTTCTTGCCTTCCTCGGTGGGGATCGTGAAGATGGCCGAGAGCGGGATCAGCGTATGTCCGGTTGAAGCGCTCTGCTCGACGTTGATCAGCACGCGGCACGAGAACCCGACGGCCACGCGGTAATCCCTGAGGTTGAAGCGCGGGTCGTCGATGTAGAGCGAGACGGGGACGCCCGAGCCGTCGGGCGAGGCTTCGATATACTCCTTGATGCGGGCTTTGAAGAACGTTCCGCGGTAGTTGTCGAATTCGACGCTGAGGTTGGGGTTCGAGGTGAGATCGCGCATGTTGGTTTCGGGCAGCGTAAAGCGCACCAGCAGTTTGTCGGGGTTGATCAGGCAGACGATACCCTGTCCGGCCTGCACTTTCTGGTAGTTCTCGACATACTTTTTCTGGATGAAGCCGTCGAAAGGCGCCTTGAGCCTGGTCTCTTCCAGCGTGTTCTCGGCATTCTCGAAGGCGGCCTTGGCGTTCGAGAACTGGGCCTGCGTCGTTTCGTAGTCCTGGCGCGAGATGGCCTGCTTGGCCAGCAGCTTCTCGGCACGCTCGAGCGACGATTTGGCCGTCAGGTACGACGATTTCTTGGCCTCGTAGTCGAGCTGGTAGTCGAGCGGATCGATCTCGGCGATCACCTGGCCGGCGCGCACCTTCTGTCCCTCCTCGACGTTGAGCGAGATCATCGGGCCAGACACCTTGAAGGCCAGGTCGCTGAACTGGTCCGGGGCGACCACGCCGCTGTACGACTTGTTGATCGCGTCGAGCGAGACGGCTGCCGTGACCTTGACCGGCCGCGGGCCTTCGGGTTTGACGGCAGGCGAGCCGCACGAAACGAGCGCGGCGGCTGCCAGGATTGCTGACATGAGTTTACCATTCATAAGCCTGAAGTTTTTATCGATTGTTTTATTTAGATACTTTGCAGATCGGAGGTCTTGGGGGCTAACTTCACATTATCAGTTGGTTGAGAATAGGGTGGCGTGTTTGTTTAAAACGCCAGTTTAATGACGGCGTAAATGTAAGGAAAAAACTACAAAGCCCATGAAAGTTTTCGCGGTTTTTTCGGGATTCGACTCGGATGGCCGGAAAAAGCGCGATGGGGAATGCCGGCGACGCGACATTGAACTGTCGGAGGGGAGTGGTGTCCGGCCCGGGGATTTGGCCGGTATGGCCCCTGGTATTACGCGTTGGAGGCCGGGGGCGTGGGGGAAAGTGATCCGGGGGCCGGGCAAAGCCGCGGCCGTGTTACGCGGGATGCACCGGATTTGTAAATTATCGCTATCTTAGCGTCTGCCGGAGGTCATGGGGCCGTACCGGCACAAAACGATGTGCTATGCAATTGTATAAATCCATGCAGCTCGGGGGAGTCATTCACGAGTACCCGATGCTGATCCCGATCGTCGGGCGCTTCGGTATCCGGCTCGGGGTGGGCGAGAAGAGCATCGGCGAGATCGCGGCCGAGTACGGGGTCGATGCCGATTTCCTGGTGATGGTGCTCAACACCTACCTTAATGAGTCGTATTTCCCCGAGCAGAAGCTCCGGCTGTTCCACGTCTCGCAGATCGTCGACTACCTGACCAAGACCAATGCCTATTACCTGAAGTTCCAGTTACCCAATATCGAGAAGCACCTTAAAGCGTTCATCGCCAGCAGTCCGAAGAACACGCGCTCGCTCGACATGCTGGCCGGGCTGCTCGATTCGTTCACGGCCGAGCTCAAGGCGCGTATCGCCCGCGATACGGAGGTCGATTTCCCCGGGTTCCTCGCGCTCGGCAGGCAGTGTGCGGGCGGGACCGTCGGGGCGGGAGCCATGGGCGCGGGCGCCGTGCCCGAGGATAATGCCGAGTTGCTGCTGGCCGATATGCAGAACATCCTGATCCGCTTTCTTGCGGGAGATTATAACGAGAACCTGTGCTATGCCGTGATCTTTGCGCTCAACAGCATGGAGCGCGATGTGCGGCAGCACAACCGTATCCGCCACAGGATCCTTTACCCGATCGTCGAGGCGATGCGGCAAAACGCCGGACGATGAAGGAGCAGCCGCGGAGGATAGCGGTCTTGGTGGCCGATACGTTGCAGAGCGTGGGATTGCAGACGCTCCTGTCCGACTATTTCGCGCCGGTCGAGATCGAGAGTTTCGCCTCGTACGGCGAGATGGCGGCCGGGACGCCCGAGTCGTTCGATTATTATGTGATGCCTGCCGAGACGTATGCCCTGCATGCCGATTTCTTTCTGCCGCGCCGCCAGCGGGTGATTCTGCTCGCACAGCAATGCGACGACCGGCCCGGGGCGAACGTGATCTCCGTGAGCTGCCCCCAGGAGGAGATACTCGGCCGCCTGACGCAGATCTTCGCCCAGGCCGACCGGGCGGATATGCCTGCCACGCCGGGACGCGAGCTCTCGGCCCGCGAGGTCGAGGTGCTCAGGCTGATCGTGCGCGGCCGCATCAACAAGGAGATCGCCGACGAGCTGTCGATCGGCTTCCAGACCGTGCTGACGCACCGCAAGAACATTACGGCCAAGCTGGGGATCAAGACCGTGTCGGGCCTGACGTTCTTTGCGCTGATGAACGGCTATGTCTCGGCCGACGAAATCCGCCAATAAAGCGAAACCCTCCGCGGCATCGGCCGCGGAGGGTTGGTATCATGGGACTGCTTTCGCGGCCCGGTCAGTGCGTGGCCGATGTCCCGACCTCACCCGTGGCGTGGTCGAGCTCGGAGCCGCGCATGCTGTGGGGGATCGAGAAGACGATGAATAGCAGGATGACGGCGGCGATCGCGATGCCTCGGTTCCAGCGCCTGCGCCGGGTCGCTACGGCGGCCAGCACGCCCAGCATGGCGAGCAGCGTCTTGTTGTCCGTAAGGTCCCAGCCCACGGGGAAGCCGCTCCAGTAGACGCCGAATGCAGCATGCTGGACGAGGGGGCCGAAGATGAAGCCACCGACGAAGAGCACCCAGGCGGTGATCGCCATATACTTCTTATAGACCGGCCAGCCGGCCAGCGCTGCGATACCTGCGTAGCAGGCGAGCAGCATGGCCCCGAACATCAGCAGGATGTGCGGGATCAGCACGGCGGCGGGGGCGTGGCCCTTGAAACGGATGACCAGCGGCTCGTCGGCATAGAATGTCTGCGTGTCGCCTTCGGGCGACGTGATGCTGAGGTAGTACTCGAGCTTGCCGGCCGCGGGCTGCGTCGGAAGCATGCCTGTGAGCGTTCCGTCGGTAAAGAGCATCGGGACAGCGGTGAACGGATCATCCGACGGGAACTTCTTCCAGTACAGGGTGCCTTGGGTGCCGTCGGGGACGTTGCGGAGCGCGACCTCGCAGTCGGTCTCTCCCCCGCTGCGGGGCAGGCGGAACGCATGGTCGCAGCCGTCGATGGTGGCTTGCAGCCGTTCGGGATGGGTCGGGCCGGTCATTCGCTGGTAGACGCTCGCGCCGAGCGTAATGAGCACGGCAATGGTCCAGAACAGGATCTTTTTCCACAGGGTCATATCGGGTCGGGTTTAGAGTTCGACTTTGAGAACGAGGGTCTCGTCGCCGCGGCGTACCTTGACGTCGATCGTCGTGCCGGCCCGGAGCTGGGCGAGGCGCGCCATGTAGTCTTCGATGTTGCTGACGCTCTTGCCGTCGACCTCGACGATCACGTCGCCCGTGCGCATGCCAGCGCGGTCGGCCGGTTTGCCCTTGACGACGATGTCGGCACGCAAGCCGTCGTTGCTGCTGCCCGTCACGTCGGGCATCAGGCCGAGCGTCACTTTGAACTGGGCGCGCATGGGCGCGGCGTTGGCCGGGCCCGATTCGCGGAACGATAGCCGTGCCGGACGGTTGGCCACGTCGGTGGCGAGCGCGGCGACGTAGCGGATCACCGAGTCCATCCCCTCGTAGTTGATCGTCGCGGGCTGGTCCCCGGGTGTATGGTAGGTCATCGTGCCTCCGGTCGTGAAGTAGAAAACGGGGATGCCCTTGGCATAGAACGGCGCGTGGTCCGAAGGCCCGTGGCCCTGGGGCGAACAGGTCACGTGCAGGCCCGACCCTGCGGCGTGGGCGCGGATCAGCGAGTCGGACTCGGCCGAGGTGCCGCTGCCGCCGACCGTGAGCGCCGAGGCACGTAGGCTGCCGACCATGTCGATGTTGAACATGGCAGAGACGAGTGAACTGTCGACGGGCAGGTTGGCGGTGAAGTGTCTGGAGCCGACCACGCCCTCTTCTTCGGCGCTGAAGGCGGCGAAGATCACGCTGCGGGCCGGCTTCGCCTTCCTGAGATGCCGGGCGAGGGTGAGCAGCGCGGCAATGCCCGAAGCGTTGTCGTCGGCGCCGGGATGTACGGCCGTCGTATCGGGACGGCGCGAGCCCGAGCCGGGGCCGCCGAGGCCCAGGTGGTCGTAATGGGCGCCGATGATGATGTACTCGTCTTTGAGGCCGGGGTCGCTGCCGGGGAGCCACGCGACGATATTGCGGGCCGGGATCTCGTCCTGGCGGATGGTGGTTTCAAGGGCGGCCTGCAAGCCGGTCGGGACGGCTGCCGACATGGACATCGGGTGCATCGCGGCAGGAGGGGTGAGCAGCTCGCGTCCGAAAATCTCCACCGCTATGGCCCGGTCGAGCCGGACCGCGGGGATGCGCAGGGGCGACTCCCTGACGCCCGAGAGGTCGGTGCTGTCCGGCGTGTCGGGCATGCTGACGAACAGGACGGCAGCGGCTCCCCGGTCCTGGGCTTCGAGCGCGCGGTTGCGCAGGGCCGAGGCCGGCGATTCGTCGCGGCCGGCCATGCCGTGGCCCGGAGGCGGGACGAGCAGCAGTGCACACTTGCCCTGCAGGTCGCCGCCACGGGTGCCCATGCCGGCGTAGACCACCTCGCCCGAGATGCGGCCTGAGGCGCTGAACGGCAGCGGCTGGTAGTCGCTCCCGCGGTCCAGACTGCGGCCTCCGATCGAGAGGCTGTTGGCGCCGTCGATGCGCTTGGTTCCGGGCAGGCTGAACGGCTGGAACCAGGTCTCGTACCATGGGGTGAGCCCGGCTTTACCGAGTCGCCCGACGATGAAGTCGGCGGCGAGCGTGTCGCCCCGGGTGCCCGGGAAGCGGCCGCCCAGCTCTGCGGAGGCCAGGTAGCCGACGATGCGGCGCAGGTCGCGGATCTCTTTCGCACGCGATTGGGCGAAGAGCTGGCATACGGACAAGAGCAGGAGCAGGGTACAGATCGTTTTATGCATGGCGTTTATTTTGTCTTTTTACACAGTTCGCCGAGGCTGACCGAGAGCGAAGCGAAGAACGTCGTCCCGCGCGTGATCCCGGCGTTGAAGGTGATGTTGTCGGGTCGGTAGTTGAACAGGTTGTCGACTCCCACGTTGATACGGATACCGCGCGGCAACTGGCCCGAGCAGTTGAGCTTCCAGATCGAGTAGGCGGGGTAGCGGATGCGGTAGAGCATATCGCGCCCGGTGTCGAGCGTATACAGGTCGACGCCGCTCAGGATGCGGCCGCCGAGGCCGGCCGTGAACGGGCTCCTCCCGATGCGGAACGCGTATTCGATGCGGACGGTCGCCGTATGCGGGCGGGTCGACGAGGTGTTGCGTCCGCGCAGCATCTGCCGGTCGCGGACATACGAGTATCCGCCCTTGAGCGTGATGTGCCGCAGTACGCGGGCACGCACGTTGACATCGATACCGGCGGTCGAGGCGTTGGAGGTGTTGGCGTAGTAGCTCGTATCGCCGGCCGTGTTCCAGAGCGTCGATATCTTGTCGTAGATCTTGTTGTAGTACCCGCTCACCGAGGCGTTGATGCGCGGGCGGAAGAACTCGGCCGAGGCCGAGATATTATGGCTCTTCTCGGGTTTCAGGCCGCGGTTGCCGATCAGCTCGAACATCCCCTGGTGGTCCCACGATGTGTAGAGCTCCTTGAGGGCGGGGGCACGGAAGCCGGCGGCATAGCCTGCACGGAATATCCATGCCCCGGACTTGGCCATGGCTGAGAGCTTGGGGTTGAGGTGGAAGCCGTATTCCGAGTGGTGGTCCATGCGCAATCCTCCCTGGAAGGAGAGGCGGCGCCCCACCTTATAGTCGTCCTGCACGTATACCGATACGGTGGTCGCCCCGTGGCTCGAATCGGCGAACTGGTAGGTCTCCAGCCGCTCGGAGAGGATCTCGGCCCCGACGACCAGTGTGTTGTTGCGCCAGGCTTCGGACGAGAAGAGCAGCTTGGCGTTGTGGATCAGGTTGCGGTAGTTGCGCTCCGTTTCGCCGAGTTTGAGGTATTTGTTGTATTTCGTGTAATTGTCGTAATTGTAGCTCGCCTCGAGGCGGTTGGCGCTGCCGGGCGTATAGACGGCGCGCAGCAGCGCGTTCCAATCGCGGTAAAGGTCGTGCATCAGGTCGCCCACCATGCCGGCGTTGAAGCGCTCGTGCTGGTAGAACGACCCCTTGGCTGTGGCCTGCAGGCGGTCGGAGAAGCGGTAGCCCAGCTTCTCTTCGAACGTGAAGTTGCGGTAGCCTTCGATCTCGATCGACGAGAGGGTCGAGTCGGGTGTCGCGATCGAGCCGTCTTCGTAATAATAGGTCTGGGGCTTGCGGTCGTGGAGTGTGTAGGCCGACTTGAGGCGGAGCAGACCGGTGGTGTAGGAGGTGAATTTCCGCAGGCGCGTGCCGACGTTAAAGCCGTACTTCTGCTCGCCTTCGCTGTCGTACTGGGCGTTGACGCCCGCTTCGAAGGGCTTGGATGCCCCGCGCGTGATGATGTTGATCACGCCCGCCACGGCCCCCGACCCGTAAAGCGTCGACATGGCGCCCCGGATCACCTCGATCCGTTCGATATTGTCGATGTCTATGCGGTTGAAGTCGGGATTGCTGCGCGTGGTCTCGCCTGCGAGGCGCTCGCCGTCGACCAGCACCAGCAGGTAGTTGGCGCCGAGGCCCTGGAACGAGAGGCTGTTGACGACTCCTTCGGTTCGCGAGAACTCGAGGCCGGGTAACTCGGCTTGCAGCACGTCGATCAGCGATTGCGGCGCGGTCTGGCGGATCTCGGCAGCCGTAATGACGCGCGTAATGACCGGGGTGTCCTTGAGAGCCCGGGGCGTGCGGCTACCCGTGACGACGATCTCGTCCACGCCGAAGGCGCTCTCGCGGAGCGTAAAGCGCAGCGGCGGCATGGCGGTCCGGCAGTCGATCGTCGTATCGCAGGCCGCGTAGCCGATGTAGCGGAGGTTGAGGGTCTGGCGGCCCGTAATGCCCGGGATGCGGAAGCGGCCCCTGGCGTCGGTCGTCGCGCCTGCTGTCGTGCCGGCCACAGCGACGGCGACCCCTGCGAGCGGACGGCCCGAGGGGTCGGCAACGCTGCCCTGCAAGGCAGCGGTGTCGGGCGACTGTGCGAGCAATAGGAGGCTGACGAGCAGACTACAACCCATCATCGGTCGTTTAGTTCAGCGGATAAAGGTATGTGAAGCTGGCGTAGCCTTTCTCGGCCTTGTCGTTCATGTAATTGGTGAACCGCATGGCGGCCCATTTGCCGCCGGCTGTGCGGACCATGAAGACATTCGCGGCCATTTCGTAGCCCGGGGGCGTTGTAGCCATCTTGACGGTCATCCATTTGCCCAGCTCGGTGCTGGCCGGGACTTCGACGCGCTGGTTATTCTCGCCGGTCATGTCCGGCACCTGCATATAGGTCAGGATGGTCCCGTCGGTCACCAGGCGCGACGCATCGGGTGCGGGGAGGTTGTCGAATGTTGTTTGCGTCAGCATATAGGTGCCTCCCTGCCCGGCGCCCGACTGTCCCCCGTTCGTCCGTACGTCCCAGCGGTGGAATGCGAGGTCCCACGCCTGGCTGGTTGTAAAGTCGTCCGGCTCCGGAACGATACCGTTCTCGAACGAGAAGTAGGTCCATTTGTCGTAGGCTTTGACTTCGATGGTCATGGACGTGCCCTGGGGCGGCGGGGTACCGTCGTCGTTCTTGTCGCAACCGGCCAGGCTCAGCAGCATGACGGGGAGCATCAGGAAAAGGCTGTTGATTTTCATAGGTTGGGTATTCGGATGAATGATATTAAAAAAAAACGGCTTTATGGCCGGTTGTACAATCCCTAATTGTAGTGATTTCGTGTCACTGGCCGTTCGGCCCGGCTATGTTTCCGTCTTTGCATGTATCGTACCACGGCCTTGTCAGGAGGCCTGAGGGTACAAAAACGCCGCGCGGCACGGGGCTGCGCGGCGATCGGTCGAGGGCTTGGGGCAAAGGCTACATGTTGTTGCTTCGCCGTAATTCACCGTATTCGTTCAGACTGGTCGGCTGTTGCAACGGGCGGGTGCCGTATTGCTGCGAAGCGCGGTATTTCTTTTCGATGTCGGGGTTATAAGCTGTCCCGGTGCCTCCGAACACGACTTTCGCCGTCATGACGAGGATGTGCATGTCGAGACGGAAGTTCAGGTGCGTGACATACCACACATCGTACTTGAAGCGCTCGTTGTAGGTGAGCGAGTTGCGTCCCAGCACCTGGGCCAGTCCCGTAACGCCGGGCTTGACCTCGAAGCGGCGCCGCTGATTGGCATCGCAGTCGGCCACGTAGCGCTCCATCATCGGACGGGGGCCGATCATCGACATGTCGCCGATGATGATGTTGATCAGTTGCAGCAGCTCGTCGAGCGAGCAGCGGCGCATGAACTTGCCCCAGCGCGTTTCGCGCAACTCGTCGGGGAGCAACTCGCCGTTGGCGTCCCGCTCGTCGCTCATGGTTTTGAACTTGTAGATCTTGAATTCCCGGCCTTTGTAACCGACACGGTTCTGGATAAAGATGACGTTGCAGCTGCCAAAGCTGACCATCGAGATCAGCGAGATAAGCAGCAGTGCCGGTAACAGGATGATAAATGCCGGAATGCAGACTGCAAGGTCCAATAATCTTTTATAAACTTTCCTATACATACCGTTGAGTGTATGATGATTTATGTGCATTTCAAATCTACATGGCCTGCGGGCCGGCTCGTCGCCATCCCGGTACTCTGGTTGTTCCGCCCGCCTCGCTGAAGGGAGGGCGAACCCATGTTCCGGAAACCTGATCCGTGGGAAGCGCTACGGGCCCTCTCCCGATCCATGCCCGCTACCCGAAACCACCTTTCTTTACTTTTATAGATCAAACGTACGCGCAAAAATACTAGCTTTTAGGCTAAAAACAAGCAGAATCCCGGAAATTATGGATCAAGCCTTTTTCTTTTGATTCGTAATTAGGGCATTATGTTGCAATATGTGAAAATTTTGACAAAAAACTAATTCTCCAAGTATTATACCAACACACAACTTCCGGGGCGAGAAGATCGAATGCACCCCCGGACCGCTGCCGGATGCAGCGGAAAATAAGTTTAAGAGAATCAGGGCCAGGCGAGCCTACCTGTCGGACTGTTGCGGGAAAACGGTCTGGCGGATGATGATCCATCCGATGCTTCCGGCAGCTCCCAGGAATATAAAGCCGATCAGTATGGTTAGTGTCGACGCTCCGGCGGCGCGGAGCGGAACAGTCGAGGGTTCGATGACGGTGAACACAGGCGTGATCTCCTGGACCTTGGCCTTGGCCAGGGAGAGCTGCTGGGCCGTCTGGTTGTAGACGCTGAAAGCCAGGTCCCGTTCGTTGCGCAGGCGTTCGAGGTAGGTCTGGTTGCTCTGCGTGATGAGCGCCTTGTTACGGTCGAGCATATCGGCGTAGCTGCGCTGCGCGGTATAGTACTCTTTCCGGGCCTCCGCGTGCAGTTGTTCGGTGAATATAAGGTCCTGGCGGGCTTTGTTGGTCCGGTATTCGGTGATATATCCCTGAAGGTTGTGCATGACCGTATCGGCAATGGCCGATGCGATCAAGGGGTCCTGCATGGTCACGTTGAGCGTTGTGGTCCCCACTTTTTTGTCGACTGTGATGCCGATCCGCTCAGCCAGGTTATTCACTACGGTATACTCCGATTTCGAAAGGCGGGACGGATCGGGTTTGAGCGAACCTTCGGGCTCTTCGGTGTCTTTAAAGAGCGATACGGTCCAGCCCATCAGCTTGACGGGGGCCTGGAGGACGACGCTCCACCACGCCTGTTTCTGGTGCTCGTCAATGTAGTCGAACAGCGATGTGCTCAGCCGTCCTTTCTGGTCGGTGACCTCGACCGGGAACAGGTCGACCAGGAACGGGATCGATTGCACAATGTTGGGATACAGGTCGGGGGAGAGGGCCTCACGTCCCTTGCTGCTGCCCAGGTCGATGCCGGCCATACCGGCGAGCGCTCCGAGGCCACCTGCCATGCTGGTTCCGCTGACCTCGGGGGCCATCATGATGGTGGCCGTGTATTCTTTGGGGCGAGAGAACGCGATGACCAAACCGATCAGCGCGCTGATCCCGCACACTTTGAGGACCAGCCTGCGTTTTTGCCAGATATTTCTGGCCAGGGCCAGCAGGTCGATTTCACCGTTGTCTGCCGGTTGTCCGGGGGTATGTGTCAGCTCACTCATCGTCTGGTTTACTTGATCAGGTTGGAGATTGTGGCACCCATAGTACCCAGTGACGCGGCAGTTGTGCCGAGGCTCATGATCTCGCTCAGCGTCATCCGCCTGCGGGTTGATTTGGTCGGTACCATGATTTCACAGCCGGGTTCGATGACTTTGGCGTTGCTGCTGCGTACGCGCGATACGGTGCCGTTCATGTGGACGACGTAGACCTTGCTCCGTTTGGCTTCGGAACGATAGCCCCCTCCCTGGTTAATGTAATATTTCAGTTTCTTCCCGGCAATATAGGTGACCGTGTTGGGATAGAGAACCGCCCCGTTGATCTTGACCGTGCTGCTGCGCTCGGGAACGATCAGTTGGTCGCCTTCGCGGAGCACGATGTCGAAGTCCGAGCCCGGCTGGGCCAACGCTTTGTCGAGCTCGATGCCGACGTTATAGGTTGCGGTCAGCTCCAGTGAGCCCATGGCGATCGAGTCGCGGCCGCCCTGAGCCGCCATCTTGACGGCGGCATCGCGGATCGCCCGCTCTTCGTCGTTCATCGTGCGGATCAGGCGCGCGCCCTTGAGATATGCGTCTGGCGTGACCCCGTGCGCTTTGCGGACCAGGTCCGAGAGCCGCTCGTTCTTGCGGCTGAAGGCATAGGTGCCGGCGAACAGCACCTCGCCCGTTACGGTGACGTTCCGTTGTTCCTGGTAGCCCGGGCTGAACCGGACAAAGACCTCGTCGTAAGGCTCCAGGACGAAACCGGGCGTTCCGTCGACGATCAGGCCATCCTTCAGACCGAAAGTATAGGTTTTGCTGACCATTTCATTGATGTCTGAGCTGGTGGGGTCCTTGATCCGCCGGAAAACGTCAACCTTGACCGTCGAGGCCGATTCCTTCAGGCCCCCGGCGGTGATGACCAGGTCTTCGAGCGTCATGTTGGAAGTGAAAGGATAGGTGTCGGGAGCGTTGACAGCGCCGCGGATGACGATCACTCCCTCATCCTGCAGGTCACGGATGCTGGGGATGTATAGCGCGTCGTTCCGTTGCAGCGGGATGTCTTCCGCCGTGCCGGCCAGTATTCCGCGCAGGTCGACCGGGACGATCTCGGTGGTCAGGTCGGGCCGCTCACGGCGCAGGACGGCACGGTTGAGAAATGCGTCGCCACGCACGCCTTCCGCCTTTTCGACCAGTTGCCGGACCGTGCCGACCTGGTCGTTAAGCTCGTAGAGGCCGCTGCGGTACACGGCTCCCGTGATTTCAAGCCTGTTCCCGAACCGGTCGAGGACCGCGTCGACCGTGATGGAGTCGCCGTCCGTCAATGCAAAGGCGGGATAATCCTTCTGCTCGATGTTGTATATCTGATGTTCACGGCCGCTTTTGCGGATCAGGCGGACGTTGTTCATGTAGGCATCTCCGGTGAAGTCGCCGGCGTAGGAGAGCAGCGAGGCGAGCGTTTCGCCCTCTTTCATCTCGTAGATCATCGGCCGGCGGATCTTACCGGTAATGGTGACCAGGTTCTCGTATGGCTGTACGATGATCACATCGCCTTCCATCAGCCGGATGTTATCGGAGGTCTTGCCGTTGAGGATATAGTCGTACACGTCGATGTTGGCCACGCATTTGTTGTCGCGCACGATCCTGATATCGCGCAGACTGCCGATATCATTGACGCCGCCGGCCTTGTAAAGGGCATGGAAGACAGAGGCGAACGGCGAGAGGGCGTAGGTGCCCGGCGTCTGCACTTCACCCATGATGTTGATCTGGATGGTGCGTATCTGGCCCAGGGTCAGCTTGATCTTGGAAGCCGGATCGCCGCTGATACCGGCATAGATCGGCCCCAGCACCTTTTGCAGATAGGCGTTGGCTTCGCTGACGGTCATGCCGTTCAGGTAGACCGGGCCGATATCGCTGATGATCACGCTGCCGTCGGGCGAGATCGTGTAGCGTAGCGTGGTCTGGTTGTCGCCCCAGATGTCGATGATCACTTCGTCGCCCGGGCCGAGCGGGTAATTGGCCGGTGTGGCCATGTTCATGTTGGGCTCGAACGTGAGGCTGGCATGGCCGAACATATCGCGCCCGAAGACATTCGATTTCTGGTTGACGGCCGTCATGTGCGATTCCTGCGTGGTGTCGGACACGACCATGCGCTGGCGGCTGGTGTCGGCCACCGCCGTGGCGGGCTTGGCCGCTGCCGCCGACGTGGCCTGCTGCCTGATGCGTTCGAGCTGGGCCTGGGTGACCCCGCGGGAGGTCAGCCCGGTGTAGATGTCTTTCTGGCTTTTACCCTGCGATTTGGCTTCCTGAATGTAATTTATTACCTGCTGATCGGTCATGGTTTGGGCCCGCAGGCTTGCGGGGCATGCCACGAGCAGCACGAAGGCGAGCAAAAAGGCTTGCAGAATGTGTCCGGGCCGGTATGTCATCATGGGCTTGGATGTGCTTGGTTGTTGAACTATGCGAGCAAAAGCGCTCCGCGGGCAAAGGTAGGTGCTTTTTGTGAAAAATACAAGCCGGCTTTTTGCCTCAAAAAGAAGCTGTGGCCCGCGGATACGCTGAGGTGCAGTATGAATATGCCGGGCAGGCTCCGGATAGGTCGGGAATGCGTGGCATAATGTCGGTTTTTGTGGAAGAATGCCGGCCCGGCCCGGTGGTATCTTGCCGCGGATTGCCTCGGGGGACAGGTGCCGACTGTCCGCCGGAGCGTATTGATAATTTAGAGATGATTGAAAATGGAGGATTGCAGATTGTTTATCGGAGAGGACTTCGCGCTCGACGGGCAAGTGATATTCGAAGAAGGCGATACGCCGGCTTCGCTCGACGACTTCGACCTGCGCATCGAGTTGTCGACGACGGCGCTTGGTGAGCGGCTCGTTTGTGCTACGAGTGGCGAAGGGGAGGAGATCGAGGTGTTCAGGCGCGGCGAGACGGGATTTGCCGCCAATATCCCGAACCGGGTGACGGCCCGGTTGATGCCGGGCGACCTGGTGGTCGGGGTCATGCTGGTGCATAAGGCGACCGGTGTCCGGATGATCGCCGAGCGGCGGACGGTCAAGGTTGTGGAATCAAGAATCGGTCAGGAGCGATGAGGATAGAAATGTATTTTATGCCCGGTATCATCGGCCGGGACGGGCAGGCGGATCGTTTGGAGCATCTGCCGGCCGTGGCATGGAACCCGATGAAGGTACGGATCGGTATCGATGGCCTGTCGGCTTATGAAGTGGCGGTTGCAGCGGGCTTTGAGGGTACGCGGGACGAATGGTTGCGCTCACTGTCCGCACCCGCCCTCGATGCTGCGGCGCAGGCCACGGCTGCGGCCGATTGTGCCGGTGACGCCGCGCTGGCGGCAACCGCTGCGGCCACTGATGCCGGGCGTGAAGCCCGGGCGGCTACGGAGGCGGCCGCTTCCGCGAACGAGGCGGTCGTTCAGCTCTCCGGCTTTAAGGAGTCGATCGCGACCCAGGTTTCTTCGAAGGCGGATCTGGATTCGGCAGGACGCTATGTTCTTCCGTCGCAGCTCGATCCGTTGCAGGGGCTGCAAACGGGGGCCAATACCAGCGATGGGTATTACTCGGGGTCTGTCCCGGGTCTTCCGCTGAGCATTGAGATGTTGTTCACCACCGGGGCGGACGTGAGCGCCGCACAG
>JAFQJK010000037.1 GCA_017415005.1 Rikenellaceae bacterium | reverse complement strand
TGGCATGGCCCCCGTCGGTGACGAGCTTCTGCTGCTCGAACCCCAGGTCGTCGAGCGACTCGCTGTACTTCGAGTAAGTGTAAAAGTTGCTCTTCTGCAACGAGTGCAGGAAAACGAGCTGTTGCTGCGCCTCGGTGCTCTTGGCCTTCGAGATCAGCGGCATCAGGTTCGGAAGCGCGATCAGCACAAGGATGCCGATGATCACCAGCACGACCAGCAATTCGGGCAACGAAAAGGCTTTGAGCCGGTAGCGATAGGGTTTCTTCATAGTATCTGTAATTTTATAGGTATTGCTATGTGTTTCGCCCGGAGTCGTGCGGGAGAATCTCCCGCGCCGACAGCAAACGATTTACATGGGTAAGGTTAACAAAAAGGGGACTATCGAAATAGTCCCCTGTATAGTACACGGTCATCATTTTATTTGTAACCAACAGTGTATTACATTATTGTAAACTTTGCTTTTTTAATCCAACACGATATGGGCCGGGCGATCTGCGTCAGCCGGACCGTTTTTTAGTATCCAAGGGGTGAAATTCGACATACCGCGAAGCTCGTATTGGAATAAAGCGGAACATGAAACATAAGGATAACGATCGTTCCGTTTACCTGTTCACATGGGGGCGTTTCCAGTTGGAGAAACAAACGGGTAATGCGGAGCTATTAATACCTATCTCCAATGAAAAGTTAGTGCTTTCGCTCACTTGATATAATTAGATTCTAAAGAGGTATATCAAAAACGAAAATGATAACATCGGATTGTAATTGTACTCTCAGGATAATAAGAAGCGGGAATACCGGCTTCGGTATTCCCGCTTTACAAAAAAATCCTGCCAACCACAATCAGCAGGATTCTTATATTCATCTGTTAAATATTCGGGGGATTACAGATCTTGTACATCGTCCAGGCAACAAAACAAATATCCGCCATTGCCAATAAAACAATAAACCAAATATTTTGTGAATATCTTTTCATATGCAAGGATACGAGATAGATATAGAGTATAAACAGAGCTACACTCACACCCCATCTCCATGCCAATACACCAAGACTTTTATATCCGAATGGTCCCATATACACCATTCGATACAATTCTGTATTCATCGCCATATCATGCAGCGAATACAAGGTCATCAATGCCCCAAGACAGGCGACTACGATCCGAATAATGTTAAATACCTTACGGATGTAATGATTTATTAGTAAAATAATGCCAAAGGTAATTGTATATTGGGCATGTTCTATTTATCAATTCAACAGGTAGGTAAATATATATAATAAATGAATATTGTATTTATCAATAAAATTATCGCACAGCACGTTCAATTGGTGTGGACAATAGTGAAACGGAGGCCATTTTTCTGTTTTCGCTTATTTTATTTTGTGGTGGGATCGAACCTATTACATTCTCCCTGCTGTTAGTCTGGGGAATTGACCAAGGTAAACTTAAATGATTATATCCTCTTGCCTTGGGGTAAAAAGGAAACCTAAACGAAAAATTAGCTATATTTGTCTCGAATAGGGTTGTTTGAAAACGTGATAAAACATAGCGCTTCCAAACACGTTACAGATTTCTTATCCGTTACCCATATCTACATAGCCCGACTTTAAATTATTAAAAATCAGGAGGCTATATCGTAAGCACATCAAAGATAGTGAAAGCCGAGCGGCAAGCCAAACCTGTTTGAGCTTGTCCGAGGCGCATCCTGTCTAAGACGAAGTCAAAGATAGTGAAAGCCGGGCGGCAAACCCAAGGTTACCGAAAGTTTTATCGGTAGCGCACCCTGCCTGATGCACGGACGGCTAAAACTCAGACCGTTTCCCAGACTTTTGCTCCGCCCCTGCGCCTCATGCCACGGCAACCTCAACCGCCGGCAGCCCACAGGCATAGCCGTCGCTCCCAAAATAGGCGCCGGCAGCAAGATGAACCGCATACGGCGGTCGACACCCGAAGCGTGGCACCGGGTCAACACCCAGCACCTCCGCCCAACCGGCCTCAATCCCCATAGAATGCCATACAAAACCTGTTTAACGAAGATTGCGACGATTCCGTCCGGACCGGCGACCGCTTCCGGGCAAAATGCCGCGTCCGGCTCACACTTCGTTCCCATACCGTTCATATAAGGCCGAATGTGCAAGAGAGACACACCGAATCCACGGCACCGGGACAAACAAATAAAAAAGTTTTTATATCTTCGTGCAAAAATACGAGCCATGCGAAAGATTATCACCGTCGTGGCGATCGGCCTGCTGGCCGCATCGTGCGTTGCCCCGAAAAAGTACAACTCGATGAAGGCCGAAGCCCTGCGGCTGGACAACCAGCTCACGGCGGCCAACGCCCGGGCTGACGAGCTGAGCGCCAAAGCCGACAGGCTCCAGCAGGAGAAGAACGCGCTCATCAAGGATACGGCACGCCTGTACGGCGACTACACCTATGTGCAGGAGAAGCTCGCCGAGCTGCAGAGACAATATCAGCAACTGCTGGCCGACGGCTCGGCCGAGGCGGCGCGCATGCTGCGCCAGCTCGAACAGAGCCAGGGCGAGCTCGACGCCCGCTCACGCAAGGTCGCCGAGCTCGAACAGATGCTCAAAGCACGCGAAGACGCCATCAACGCGCTGCGCGCCAAGGTGTCGGACGCGCTGCTCGGGTTCGAGGGCAAGGGTCTCTCGGTTTCGGTGCGCGACGGCAAGGTATACGTCTCGATGGACGATAAGCTGCTGTTCCGCTCGGGCAGCTTCGAGCTCGCTCCCGACGGCGCACGCGCCGTGAAAGACCTCTCGGGGGTACTGGCCCAGAATCCCGACATCAACGTGATGGTCGAGGGACATACGGACGACGTGCCCTACAAGCCCAACGGCCAGCTGCGCGACAATCTCGACCTGAGCGCCAAGCGCGCCACCACGGTTGTACGCCTGCTGCTCGCCAACAAACAGATCAGCCCGGAACGCATCATCGCGGCAGGACGCGGCGAGTCGCTGCCCGTAGCCACCGGCAAAAGCGCCGAGGCACGCGCCAAGAACCGCCGCACCGAGATCATCCTCACGCCCAAGCTCGACGAGCTGATGCAGCTCATGGAATCGCAGAACTAAACAAACACGCATCATTTGACTAAGAGTAAGCATACGGCGCCGGCCGGCATGATCGAAGGGTTTATGAACGACCCTGCCGTACAAACCGATATCCGCAACATCATTTTCAAACAGATTGACGGGAACACGTTCAATTCGCACGATGTGATCGAGCGATTGGCCCGCAAGCACGAAGCAAAATATATCGAATGGCTGGATGCTGCACGAGAGTAGCAACGTAAGGCACTCGAACAAAAAGGCCAAGGCGACAAAGCTCCCAAAGGCATATTTAAACAAGTGCACGGAATCATCGCAAAGCAGCTTCTCAAACTCAGTAAACCCGACCGTACCGGAAAGCGTATACTGGATATCGAAGCTGTCGAAGTGAACGGGCAAAAAAAGAAAGTCAGGGACCCGAACGTATTCAGGAATGACACACCGGCCCAGTTGTGGCGGAAAATTTAATTACGAAATGGCAATCTACAAACGTATACTACTCAAGCTCAGCGGCGAGTCGCTGGCCGGGAGGGCGGGTCACGGACTCGACCCCGAAGTATTGGCTTCATATGCGGCTCAGATCAAAGAGGTGGCCGAAAGCGGCGTCGAGGTAGGTATCGTGATCGGCGGCGGCAACATCTTCCGCGGGCTGAGCGGCGTCAAGAAGGGATTCGACCGCGTGAAGGGCGACCAGATGGGGATGCTCGCCACGGTCATCAACTCGCTGGCCCTGCAGTCGGCTCTCGAAAGCGAGGGCGCAAAGGCCCGGATGCTCACCTCGGTCAAAATGGCCCCGATCGGCGAACTCTACACCAAGGCACGCGCGCTGGAGCTGATGGCGGACGGCTACATCGTGATCATCGGCGGAGGAACGGGCAACCCGTTCTTCTCGACCGACTCGGCCTCGGCCCTGCGCGGGGTCGAGACCGAAGCCGAGGTGCTGCTCAAGGGAACCCGCGTGGACGGCGTCTACACGGCCGACCCCGAGAAAGACCCGTCGGCCGTCAAGTTCGCCGAGATCACCTTCGACGAGGTGTACCGGCGCGGGCTCAAGGTGATGGACCTCACCGCCTTCACGCTCTGCAAGGAGAATGACCTGCCGATCATCGTGTTCGACATGGACACCCCGGGCAACCTGCGTAAAGTGGTCGGTGGAGACAACATCGGAACAATCGTAAAAAACTGATAAAACCCGACAACTATGACTGACTCCAAAACCATTCTCGACGCGGCGCAGGCCAAGATGCAGAAGGCCATCGAGCACCTCGACGAGGCGCTGCTCGCCGTAAGGGCCGGCAAGGCCAGCACGAACGTGCTCAACGGCGTGATGGTCGAATACTACGGCAACCCTTCGCCGATCTCGGCTGTGGCCAGCATCACCGTACCCGACGCCCGGACCGTACTGGTCCAGCCGTGGGAGAAGAACATGATCGCCCCGATCGAAAAGGCCATCCTCGTGGCTAACCTCGGGCTCACCCCGTCGAACAACGGCGAGCACATCCGCCTGACGATCCCCGCCCTCACCGAGGAACGGCGCAAGCAGCTGGTCAAGCAGATCAAGACCGACGCAGAGACGGCGCGCGTGAGCCTGCGCAACGCCCGCCGCGACGCCGTCGAAGCCTTCAAGAAGGCCCAGAAGGACGGCATGCCCGAGGACATGGCCAAGGACGGCGAGGCCGAGGCTCAGAAGCTGACCGACAAATTCAACAAGAAGCTGGACGACCTGCTGAACGCCAAGGAACAGGAGATCATGACGGTCTGATCCCGACCGCGCTCCGCCACGGTTGCGGAGCTGCCTGGACTGAACAAGCCCAAGCAGCCCAGAGAGCGCCTGGGCAAAAGACAGAAAACAACCGAAGAGGGCACGCTATGCGTGCCCTCTTCGGTATGCGCCCGGTGAGCCGGTGTGCCGGCCTGCCGCCACATCATCTCCAAATCCCGGGACGATCTTTCCCTGCAGACGACACATTACCGCCGGAACCCTCTCCCGGATCCCGCCTGCATTCGGCTCCGGCCCCATACATCCGGACGACCGATCGCACCCTCCGGATACGCCGGCACAGCCGTTATCCAGCGAACGGCACGACCAGCCTAATCGACGATCCGCATCTCGTCGAGCAGGTAGCCCGCACCGCCCAGCTTCTCGATCAGGAAAAGCACGTAGCGGATATCGACGGCGATGTTGCGGCAGATCTCGGGATCGTACTCCACGTCGCTCATCGTACTCTCCCACGTGCGGTCGAAATTGAGCCCCACCAGGCGGCCACGCCCATCGAGTACCGGACTGCCCGAGTTACCCCCGCTCGTGTGGTTGGTCGCGATAAAGGCCACCGGGACCGTCCCTTCCTCAGCCCAGCGTCCGAAGTCGCGGGCGGTATAGAGCTCGTGAAGCCTCTCAGGCACATCATAGTCGTAGATCGCCGGATCGTCCTTTTCGATCACGCCGCACAGGGTCGTCACGGGCAGGTAGCGAATACCGTCGGCGGGACGATAACCGGCAACCCGGCCGTAAGAGACGCGCAGCGTCGAATTGGCATCGGGATAGAAAGCACGGCCGGGCTGCATCTCCATCAGGCCGCGCATATAAAGCCGGTAAAGCCGGGTGATCTCGCGCTCGATCCGGCGACACTCGGGGTAGATGGCAGTCGCGTACAGCCGATTGAAGCGCCGGGCCAGCATAGTGGCCGGATCGCGCCTGAGCACGGCAGCAAGGCTATCGGGCGCCATGTCCGCAAGGCACTCTCCGGCAACGAGCGCCGAACGGGCGAAAAGCGAGTCGGCATACGCCGCCGGACCGCCAGCCGCCTCGACCTCGGCGGCAAAGCCCTCGGGAACGAACCGCCCGGGTTGGGTATTGAGGTAGCGGGCCAGCATCTCGGCCGCCACGCGGCGGTCGATCGCGGGCGAGTAATCCTTATAGAACTTCGCTGCCAGCGCCGGACGCTTCTCCTCGCCGGCAGCACTGAGGTCGGAAGCGAACTTCGTAAGCTCGATGGCCCCGAACGCCTCGGCCCAGTAATCACGGGCAAACGCATAGGGCTGCAACGTATCGTAGAGGCAGTGCAACCGGTCGACCAGGTCGCGGTAGGCAGGCTTGTCTGCCGCCCAGCGCATGAACTCCTGCTCGAGAGCCCGCTTGCGCCCGACCGTGCCGAGGCGGTCGACGCCCCGGGCCTCGCCCTGCCACTTCTTCCAGGCATTGGCCACGCTCGCGGCCTTCGACGCATACTGGATGCGGGTGCGGACATCGGCGGCCTGTCCCTCGCCGATGATCCGCAGCCGCTCGGTACGCAGCGCGATCTTGTGCGGGTTGCCCACGCGCGCTATGTAATCGACGGCGTCGGAGAGCAGATACTCGCTGGTGCGGCCCGGATAGCCATAGACCCACGTGAAGTCGCCCTCATTCACCCCCCGGGCCGAGACCTCGAAATAACGACGCGGTCGGTAGGGCACATTGTCGGGCGAATAATCGGCCGGGCGGTTGTCCTTGCCGGCATAGACCCGGAAGACCGAGAAGTCACCCGTATGGCGCGGCCACATCCAGTTGTCGGTATCGCCCCCGAACTTACCCACCGCCGAGGGGGGCGCCGCCACCAGGCGTACGTCGCGGTACACCTCCGAAACGAACAGGAAGTACTGGTTGCCATAGTAGAACGGTTCGACCGTGGCCTCGTAGTCGGTGCCCTCGGTGGCCGCGGCGATCACGGCCTTCACATTGCGCGCAATCGTCGCCGCGCGCACGCTGTCGGGCATCGCGTCGGTCACGCCCCCGAGCACGCGGTCCGTCACGTCGTCCATGCGCACGAGTACCGAGACGGTAAGCCCCGGGTTGGGCAGCTCCTCGGCCGGGCTCATCGCCCAGAAGCCGTCGGTCAGGTAGTCGCGGTCCACGCTGCTGTGGGCCTGTATCTGGCCGTAGCCGCAGTGGTGATTGGTCAGCAGCAACCCCCGGTCGGAGACCAGGTTGCCGGTACATCCCCGGCCGAACCGGACCACGGCATCCTTGAGCGAAGCGCGGTTGACACTGTACACATCGTCGGCCGTAAGGCGGAAACCCTGTGAGCGCATGGCGGGAATACGGTCGCCGATCAGGCCGGGCAGCCACATCCCCTCATCGGCGGAAACCCGCAGGGAGAGAGTCAGGAACAAAAGCAGAACGATATTTCTTTTCATATGTAAAGGGGTACTTTAGATCGGAAAGTCAAAGGTAATAATATTTTTCCGCCCTTTTGAACGGAACAAAAGATCAGGGATTCGTTTTTTGCTTATATTTACTTTCGTTGACAGGAGATCAAACCCGCATGGCACGCTCAATACGACCCACGAAAAGCACACGGACAATCCCGATCGCGTACACCCACTTTCCCGCAAACAGGACCGCTATGAAAAAAACATTGATCGCTCTGACCCTCGCCCTGGCCGTATCGGGAACGATGCACGCCCAGAACAAAGGCACCCAATTTATAGAAGGCACCCTCGACGAGGCCCTGGCCACGGCCGGTTCGGGTAACGGGCCTTCGACCGTATTCGTCGACTGTTACGCCTCGTGGTGCGGGCCGTGCCGCTTCATGAGCTCGATGGTCTTCCCGAAAGAAGAGGTCGGACGGTTCTTCAACGAGCATTTCGTCAATGTCCGGATCGACATGGAGAAGGACGGCGGTGACCAGATCAAAAAGCAGTACGGCGTCAATGCCTACCCCACCTTCCTGATCCTCAACGCAGACGGCAGCGAAATCAACCGGCTGGTGGGCGGGGCGCCCGCCGACCAATTCGTCGAGATGGTCCGCAAGGCGATGGACCCCGGCAACTCGCTCGCAGCCCTCAAAGCTGCCTACGAGCGCGAGAGTACGACCGAGAACGCCATCAACTACCTCGAAACGCTCAAGAACGCCAAAAAGGACGCGGAGCTTACCCTGCTGATGGAGGAGGTCTTCCCCACCCTCTCGGACTACGAGCGGTTCAGCGAGCGGATGTGGCCGATCGTGGCCGCCTCGGTCACCTCGCCCGAATCGCCCACGCTGGACTACATCATCGAGAACAAGCCGCTGGCCAACCTGTTCGTCGGCGAGGATAAGGTGAACGAACTGCTCAAGTCGGTCTATGGCAACTACCTGACCGGCGTGCTGAACGGGCGCATCGAGGTCCCCAAGCGCACTGTCACCGATAAGGCCGTACTGGTGATCAACATGCTGGACCTGCCGATATACGACCCGCTCGTAGTCCTCTCGCGCCTGGCCGCAGCCAAGGCCGACGCCGATTACGACAAGATCATATTCATCCTCGAGAACGACGTGGCACACATGCCCGTCTACCCCCACCGGACCATCTACGAGAAGGCGATCACGCTGATCAAGGACTTCACGCCCAAGCAGCGCGAGCAGATCGCCCGGTATTTCGAGCGGAGCGCGGAGCGCTACACCAAAGCCGCCGACGAGGCCAAAGAAAACATGCGGGCCGTCGGCAAGTAGCCTGCGGCCGGCACATTCCCCAGGGGGGACGGTATGCACATCTCGTCCCCTTCGCTTTCAGGCCCTATTCCTGCAGGCGGGCGAGAAAGGCCCCGAGCCGGACGTACAGCTGCTGGACCGGAAGCCCCATCACATTGTAGAACGACCCCTCGATGCGCTCGACGCCGACACAGCCGATCCACTCCTGGATACCGTAGGCCCCCGCCTTGTCATAAGGCCCGAAGGTATCGACGTAATAGGCGATCTCCTCATCGGAAAGCATCCGGAAACGGACGTCGGAATGAGTGGCGAACGAGGCCGTAAGCGCCGGGTGGCGCAGCGTGACGCCCGTCGTGACCGTATGACACCGGCCCGAGAGGCGGCGCAACATCGCGAGCGCCTCGACACGTCCCTGCGGCTTGCCGAGGATCAGCCCGTCGGCGATGACCACCGTATCGGCCGTCACGAGGATATCGGCTGCAGCGAGCGGCTCGGGGTAGGCTTCGGACTTGAGGCTCGAGAGGAAGACCGGGACCTCCCCGGCAGGCAGGTCGGCCGGATAGACCTCGTCGCAGGCATAGTCGGCAGCGACCGTGAAGGGCAGCCCGCAATCGGCGAGCAACTGGCGGCGGCGCGGCGAGCGGCTGGCCAGGATCAGGCGGTAGGGCCGGAGTTTATCGTGCAGCAGCATAGAGCATTGTTCTTTGGTTTCGATTAGCGCGTATCCCTTATGATCGTGGGTTTCCGCCCACTGGGTGACGCCTTTACGGCCACACCCTGCCGGGCGGTAAGAAGGCAGTCCTTACCGCAAAGGTAAGATTGTTCCGACAAATGCTGATGGCTTCTCGATTCTTTTGCCTTGATACAAAAGATGTTTATCTCTTTTGCCTTGACACAACAAGAGGTAGCTACGGCGACAGCGGAAACCGGCATTCTTCTTTTGCCTTGGTGCAAAAGAAGGTCGCTCCGGCGCCTCCGAATCATGAGGCTGCATCGTTTTGCATTAGCCGCCCGGTCGTCCGAGACGCACAACCCGCTACGCCCGGACAGTCTGCCGCTGCGGGCGCCGGACTTCGGGGGCCGCGTGCCCGCAGCAACCCGCAAGGGCCGGTCTTCCGGGCGAGAGATTCTCATCATTTGCATCATCCCTTCTGATAAGGGGGAGCCGGACGGCGAGAGCGACGGCTGCTGTCCGGCGAACCTTAGGACGGAAGCGCGCTCCCGGCGTGCCAACGGGCCATAAGGAGGTGTTAGCCGTCGCCCGGGCGGCCTCCCCGGTTTCAGCCGCGTTTTATAAACGGCAGCCCTGAGGCTACTTTTGCGGCAATGGCAAACAGCAGTTGCCCGCGGAGCATCAGCACACCTGACGTTCACCCCCCTCAGCAGCGACCCGAAAACCCGAAACCGGAACTCATTCCGGGCTTCTTCAGCGGATGTCGAAATCGAGCAGCGTGCGGCCTGCGAGCGAGGCGACGATACGGTCGCCCGGCGCAACGGGACCCACGCCGACCGGCGTACCGGTAAAGAGCAGGTCGCCGATCTTGAGCGTTATGAACTGCGACACATGGGCGATCAGGCGGTCGACCCCGAACAACATATCGGCCGTATGGCCGCGCTGCACCGTGCGGCCGCTGAGCGCCATCTCGAAATGCAGGTCCTGGATGTCACCCCCGAGCGCGGCAAGCGGAACGAACTCGGGCGAGACGGCGGCCGAGTGGTCGAACGCCTTGGCGATCTCCCACGGCAGCCCCTTCGCGATGCACTCGCGCTGAAGGTCACGGGCCGTGAAGTCGATCCCGAGGCCCACCTCGTCGTAGCACCGGTGCGCAAAGCGTTCGTCGATACATTTGACCACGCGGTTGATACGCACGACCAGCTCGGTCTCATAGTGCAGGTCGCGGCTGAACGACGGAATGTAGAACGGGTCGTTATTGCGCAACAGCGCCGTGTCGGGCTTCATAAAGAACTGGGGCGCGGCAGGCACTTCGCGCGTATGGTCCAGCTCACGGACATGATCGGCATAGTTGCGGCCGATACAGATAATCTTCATCGGAACAGGTTATTTGACGGTATTCTTCTCTTTGTCGGCCCGGAGCAGCGCGACCATGCGGGCGCCGAAGCGGTCGGACGCCCCCGCTCCGCCCACCCGGGCACGCAGGGCCTCGAAATCGGCAAGCATCCGCTCGCGCCTGCCGCCGCCGGGCAGGATGGCCCGCAGCTCGGCCTCGGCATTGGACATCGTCATATGGTGCTGCAACAGCTCGCGAACCACCTCACGGCCCATAATGAGGTTGACCAGCGACACAAAAGGCACCTTGATGACCAGCCGCCCGATAAGGATCGACGGCCAGCTCGTCCGGTAGCAGACCACCTCGGGCGTGCCGATCAGCGCCGTCTCGAGCGTCGCGGTCCCCGACGTGACGACGGCCGCCTCGGCATGCGCCAGCAGGTCGTAAGTCCTGTCGCAGACATAGCGGACCGGCCGGTCGCCGATGATCCGGTCATAGTGCTCGCGGCCCAGCCAGGGCACGCCGGCCACCACGAACTGGCAGGACGGGAAGCGCTCGGCCAGCTCGGCCATGAACGGCAGGTTGTAGCGGATCTCGCCCGCACGGCTGCCGGCCAGCAGCGCCACGATCGGCCGGTGGTCGAGGCCATTGGCCGCCGCGAATGCAGCGGTCGTACCGAGATCGGCACGGCGCCCCTCGACCGAGTCCATCAGCGGGTTACCCTCGTAGACCGGCTCGATGCCGTGTCTGCGAAAATAGTCGATCTCGAACGGGAAGATGACGAACAGCCGATCGACATAGCGGCGCAGCTTGCGCACGCGCGACTCCTTCCAGGCCCACACCTTCGGCGCGATGTAGTAATAAGTCGGCAGGCCGATCCGCTTGGCAAAACGGGCCATGCGCAGGTTGAAGCCCGCGTAATCGATCAGGATCAGCACGTCGGGACGCCATGCTTCGACATCGCGACGGCACTCGCGCATCTGCCCGAGGATCGTCCGAAGGTTCCTCAGCACCTCCCAGAACCCCATGAACGAGGTCTCGGCGTAGTGCTTGATGAGATTCTCGCACCCGCCGACCTCCTCCATCTTGTCGCCGCCCCAGAAGCGGAACTCGGCATCGGGATCGGCCTTGAGAATGCCCCGCATCAGGTTGGCCCCGTGCAGGTCGCCGGACGCCTCGCCGGCTATCAGGTAGTATTTCATACGCTTCGCGTTTGTTGTCGTTTCAACGGGATAACCCGAGCCGTCCCCGTTGCAAGATGCAGACGGACACACAGGACAGCCCCCCGCCGGCAGCGTAGGGACTTGCCCCGGCCGGTCGCCTGGCTGTCGTAGCCGGGCGGACCGGCCGGAACGTCGCCTCATTCGTACCGCGGCGCCCCTACCGCCCTGCCGTTATTTCAGCAGATCGGGGCGCAGGCGCTCGGTACGTTCGAAAGCCTGCTGCTCCTGCCAGCGCGAGATCTCGGCGAAGTTACCCGAAAGCAGCACATCGGGCACCCGCCAGCCGTTGAACTCGGCAGGACGCGTATAAACGGGCGGAGCCAGCAGCCCGTCCTGGAAACTGTCGGTCAGTGCCGAAGCCTCGTCACCGATCGCCCCCGGGATGATACGCACCACGCTGTCGGTGATGATCGCCGCGGCCAGCTCGCCCCCGGTGAGCACATAGTCGCCGATCGATATCTCGCGCGTGATGAGGTGCTCGCGGATACGGTGGTCGATCCCCTTGTAGTGGCCGCAGAGGATCATGATGTTGGTCAGCGTCGAAAAGTGATTGGCATGGCGCTGGGCGTACTGTTCGCCGTCGGGCGAGGTGTAGATGATCTCGTCATACGCGCGCTCGGCCTTCAGGCTCTCGATACAGCGGAAGATCGGCTCGGGCTTCATCACCATACCCGCTTCGCCGCCGAACGGGTAGTCGTCGACCTGGCGGTGCTTGTCGGTCGTGTAGTCGCGGATGTTGTGCACGACGATCTCGACCAGGCCCTTGGCCTGGGCACGCTTGAGGATCGACTCGTTGAGCGGGCTGGTAAGCAGATCGGGAACGACCGTGAGGATATCGATACGCATGGGCTAATAATTTACGTCGCCCCGGACGACCTCGGTAATGAACGGATTGTACATCATCTCGTGCCCGATGTCGGACGCAGGGCCGTGACCCGGGTAGATGCGCACCGAGGGACCGAGCGGCACGATCTTCTCCAGGATACTCCGCATGATCCAGCTATAATCGCCCCCCGGCAGGTCGGTCCGGCCGATGCTCTCGCGGAAGAGCGTGTCGCCGGTGAGCAGGATGCCGTTGGCCCGGTCGTACAGGCAGACATGGCCCGGCGTGTGGCCCGGCGTGTGGATGATCTCGAGCGTCGTATCGCCGAACTTGATCTCTTGCATCCCCTTCAGGTCGATATCGACCGCCGGCACCTCGCTGAGCTGGAAGCCGTACATCGCGGCGTGCGTGGGAGCCGACTCGACCAGGAAGCGGTCGTCGCCGTGAAGCGCGAACGGCACATCCCAGGTGCTCTTGACAAAGGGGACGCCGAGAATATGGTCGACATGGCCGTGCGTATTGACGGCCATTACCGGCCGCAGGCCGTTGTCGCGGATATAGTTCCCGAGGGCATTATCCTCGGCAGCCGTGTAGTTGCCGGCGTCGACGATAATGCACTCGCCCGTGGCATCGGACACTACATAGGTGTTTTCCTGGAACGGATTGAACGCCAGCGCGCTTACTTTGATCATAGGTGCTCGATTTACGAATTGATAAGGTCCTGTGTATAATCGGACGCCCGGCCGGAACCTGAAGCCTTGTCCGGGACGCATCTTGAATACTCTGCAAATATAGCGAAAGGTGAGCGGCATCGTGCAAACTGATTTGCAAAGATGCCCGAGCCGAATCCTATATTCTGCAAATATAGCGAAAGCCGAGAGGCAAGGCGAAAACCTGTTTTCAGACTTGTCCGAGGCGTATCCTATATGCTGCAAATATAGCGATAAGCCGGCATATATCGGGCCGCACCACCGAAATGTTTTGCCGTTTCGGCCAAAACGACTACCTTTACATGGTTATCCGACCCAATCCGAACCTGAGCCATGAAACGTTTTGCACTGATCACCGCCCTGCTGCTCGCGCCGGGCCTCCTCGCCGCCCAAGCCCCGCAGGGCGACGCATACAGGGTTATGCGGGACGTTGCCTACCGGGGCGCGACCGGCGACCCGTACACGGACAGCATGTGCCGCCTGGACATCTCGTACCCGCAGGGCGCGACCGGATGCCCGGTCATTGTCTGGTTCCACGGCGGCGGCCTCACCGGCGGCCACCGCGAGATACCGGCTGCACTGCAAGGCCAGGGAATAGCCGTCGCGGGGGTGGGCTACCGCTTCTCGCCCCGCGTCCGGGTGGCCGACTGTATCGACGACGCGGCCGCAGCCGTGGCGTGGGTCTACCGGCACATCGGCGAGTTGGGCGGGTCGCCGTCGAAGATCTACCTGGCCGGCCACTCGGCCGGGGCCTACCTCGTCTCGATGCTCGGGCTCGACCGCCAGTACCTCGCGCGGCACGGTGTCGCGGCCGACTCGATGGCCGCCCTGATCCCTTACAGCGGCAATGCGGTCACGCACCTGGCATGCCGGGCCGAGCGGGGCATCCCGCCCACGCAACCCGTCGTCGACTCGATGGCGCCGCTCTACCATGTGCGGCGCGACACGCCGCCGATCCTGATCCTCTCGGGCGACCGCGCGATGGAGATGTACGGCCGCTACGAGGAGAACGCCTACCTGTGGCGCATGTTCCAGGTCGTGGGCAACCCCGGCGTGCAGCTCCGCGAGCTCGACGGCTTCGACCACGGGACGATGGTCGGGCCGGGCCACTTCCTTGCGCTGCGTTTTATCCGTGAGCGCGAAAATATCCGGTAATAAGGGCAACGGAAACGGCCCGCAGGCAAAATCGGGGTCCGGGTCCCAAAGATCGCCGGGGTTTGCTATCTTTGCGTCCGGTTACCAATAAACAACGCAGATATCGTGAGCAGAAAAAAAGCCAGCTACCCGCTGATCGAGGGACTCGAGATCACCGGTCTCGCCGCCGAAGGCAAGGCCCTCGGACATTATAACGACATCGTGGTCTTCGTACCGCTGACCGTGCCGGGCGACGTGGTCGACGTGCAGATCCGCAGCAAGCGCCGCCGCTTCATGGAGGGGACCGTGGTACGCTACGTGCGGCGCTCGCCCGTGCGCGAAGAGCCCGTATGCGAGCACTTCGGCGTGTGCGGCGGCTGCAAGTGGCAGAACCTGCCCTACGCCGAGCAGCTTCGGCACAAGCAACAACAGGTCGAGGACCAGCTGCGCCGCATCGGCCGCATCGAACTACCGCCCGTGAGCCCGATCATCGGGTCGAAAGCGACGACCTTCTACCGCAACAAACTGGAATTCACCTTCGCGCCCAAGCGGTGGATGACCCATGAGGAGGTCGCCTCGGGCACCGAGATCGACAACCCCGAGGCGCTCGGTTTCCACATCCCCGGCCTGTTCGACAAGGTGCTCGACATCCGCAAGTGCTGGCTGCAGCCCGACCCGTCGAACCCGATCCGCACGGCGGTCAAGGCCTTCTGCCTCGCGGGCGGCTACACGTTCTACGACATCCGCCAGCACCGGGGACTCATGCGCAACCTGATCGTCCGCACCGCGAGCACCGGCGAGGTGATGGTGATCGTGGTCTTCGGCGAGGACGAACCCGCGAAAATCCAGGCTTTGCTCGACCACCTTGCAACGAAATTCCCCGCAATCACATCCTTGATGTATGTGGTCAACACGAAGATGAACGACACGATCGGCGACCTCGACATCGTATGCCATGCCGGGAGGGACCATATCGTCGAAAAGATGGAAGGGCTGCGGTTCAAGATCGGGCCCAAGTCTTTCTACCAGACCAACTCGGCTCAGGCATACGAATTGTATAAGGTAGCGCGGGAGTTCGCCGGCCTCACCGGCAGCGAGACGGTCTACGACCTGTACACCGGCACCGGGACGATCGCCAACTTCGTGGCCGCGCGGTGCGCCCGGGTGGTCGGCGTGGAGTATGTGCCCGAAGCGATCGAAGATGCGAAGGTCAACTCGGCGCTCAACGGCATCGGCAACACCGTATTCTACGCCGGCGACATGAAGGACGTGCTGAACGACGACTTTATCGCGCGCAACGGCCGGCCCGACGTCGTGATCCTCGACCCGCCTCGCGCGGGACTGCACGAAGACGTAGTGCAGACCGTGCTGCGCGCGGCTCCGGCTCGGATCGTCTACGTGAGCTGCAACCCGGCCACGCAGGCCCGCGACATCGCCCTGATGGACGGCTCATACCGCGTCGGGCGGGTGCAGCCCGTCGATATGTTCCCGCACACGCACCACGTCGAGAACGTCGTGCTGCTCGTGCGCCGCTGAACAGAAAACAAAAGGACCCCGATCACGGGCTGTCCGCAAACGGATAAACAAATTAAAACCGAAAATTATGAAAAAATTGCTTGTACTGGCCGCCGCCGTGATGATGTGCGGAGTGGCCGCGGCCCAGAACACCGACACGCAGAACTATATCGAAGTAACCGGCAAGGCCGAGATGGAGGTGGTGCCCGACGAGATCTACGTCGCCATCACGATCAACGAGAAGGACAATAAGGGCAAGGTCTCGATCGACCAGCAGGAGAAGGCGATGTTCCGCAGCCTGAAGGACCTCGGGATCGACCTCGAAAAGGACATGACCGTGCAGGACATGTCGAGCGACCTGAAGACCTACGTGTTCAAGAAGAACGCCGTGATGACCTCGAAGAGCTACCAGCTCAAGGTGGGCTCGGCCGCCCTGCTGGGCAAGGTGTTCCAGGCGCTGGCCGCCGACGGCATCTCGGATGCCAGCGTGATGCGCACCGATGTCTCGAACCTCAAGGAGCTGCGCCAGCAGGTACGTGCCGAGGCGGCCAAGGCAGCCCGGATGAACGCCGAAACGCTGGCCGGAGCCCTCGGGCAACAGGCGGGCCCTGCGATCTACAT
>JAFQJK010000036.1 GCA_017415005.1 Rikenellaceae bacterium | reverse complement strand
TCGACGGCCGTAACATATACGACCAGCGCGAACTCTGCGAAGAAGGTTTCGTATCGGCCTGCATCGGAAGAAGATCATGCACCAAAAACAAAGTGCTTTAACCATCTTGCCATGAAACGTATCCTGATTACCGGCGGTGCCGGATTCATCGGCTCTCATCTTTGTACACGCCTGCTCAGCGAGGGCAACGAGGTGATCTGCCTTGACAACTCTTTCACCGGCTCAAAAGATAACATCATGCACCTGCTCGGCAATCCCCGTTTTGAGCTGGTCCGCCACGATGTCATCAACCCGTACCACGTTGAAGTCGATCAAATCTACAATCTGGCCTGCCCGGCATCGCCGGTGCATTACCAGCACAACCCGATCAAGACGGTCAAGACCTCGGTCATGGGAGCGATCAACATGCTCGGCCGCGCCAAGCGGGTCGGCGCCCGTATCCTGCAAGCCTCGACCAGCGAAGTGTACGGCGATCCGGCCATCCACCCGCAACCCGAGCCTTACTGGGGCAATGTCAACCCGATCGGTATCCGTTCGTGCTACGACGAGGGCAAGCGCTGCGCCGAGACGCTTTTCATGGATTATCACCGCCAGAACAACGTCGACATCAAGATCATCCGCATCTTCAACACCTACGGGCCGCGCATGCACCCCAACGACGGGCGCGTGGTCTCGAACTTCATCATCCAGGCGCTGCGCGGCGAGCCGATCACCATCTACGGCGAAGGCAACCAGACACGCAGCTTCCAGTATGTCGACGACCTGGTCGAGGGCATGGTTCGCATGATGAACGACAGCGGGGACTTTACGGGCCCGGTCAACCTGGGTAATCCGAACGAGTTCACGATCCGCGAGCTGGCCGAGAAAGTGATCGAGCTGACCGGCTCCAAATCCCGGATCACCTATCTCCCCCTCCCCTCCGACGACCCGCGCCAGCGCCAGCCCGACATCACACTGGCCGGCGAGAAACTGGGCGGATGGCGGCCGACGATCCAGCTCAACGAGGGGCTGCTCAAGACGATCGGATATTTCCAGTCGATCATCCAACAAACCACATAAACAGACGAGGCAACAAACCTCACTGACATTGCAGCATGAGAGAGCATCCCTTTGGGATGCTCTCTCATGCTGTTTTTAGCGTTTTCCCGCTAACCAAGGCCTGCATTTTCTGCCATTATACAAACAGGTCTTACCCACTTAATCTTCAAACATATGATATTTTAGCATGCCGGCCGGCACAAACCATCCGTCAATATCCACCATACTAAAGATGATCCAAAAAGTTGGAAATATAAAAATGATTTGCTAAGTTTGCTATGAACGGTCAAGTCTCCCGACCTGCCGGCATCAAGCAGCCGGCCGACCGATGGCAGCCGTGCCGCGGCATGATCATTCACCGCCGCAATCTGAAGAAGCAATATGCCGCAGTAGGACCAAATCGATGAACCTAATACTCATATTTCCTAAATTAAACTACATGCCAATGAAAAAGAATCTTTTTTATCTGTTTGTTGCAATCTGCACGCTGAGCTTCTTCACAGCCTGCAAAGACGATGACAAACAAGCGCCTGATGTCCCTCCCACAACCGAGGACATCATTGCCACCTACTCGGGTGACAAACTGACGGCTACCGTCAATGGCCAGCCGCAGGCTGCCGGTGCCCGCGTAGAGATCCTCCAGGCCACCGGCGACGACGCCGTCAACCTGAAGTTGTACAACCTGATCGAAGGTCAGACCGAGTTCACCGTGCCTGACGTTGACTTTGAAGTAGGAACCAAAAGTATCTACTACAGCAAGCTGAGCGGCTCGACCACCGATGAGCTGCTGGGCCTGACCGTAGCGGTCGACGGTAAGGTCGACGAAGGTGTGCTGACGCTCGCCGTCACCACGACCGAAGCTCCCGGCGATCCGATCACCAATGCTTCCGACCTCTATGCCACCTACAAAGGTACGATGCAGATCGACGTAACGGGGATGGAGACCACATCGTCCGAACAGCGCGTTTATGTGAGCGAGGCCTCGAAGAACGCAGCCTCGAACATCAAGCTCGAGATCAAGAACTTCGCATTCCAGAAGATGGAGCTCGGGACGATCTCGGTCGACACGATCGCTGTCACCAAGCGCGGAACCAACATCTACGCTTTCAAAGCCACCGGACGTACGCTGGATCTCGACATTGCCGGCACGCCGACCAAGGTCAACCTCGACCAGATCAGCGGTACGATCATCGACGGCGCGATGACGCTGAGCCTCGACCTTAACGTCATGCAAAGCCTTATCGTGAAGGTCGGCTTCAACGGTAACGTATACGACGATACCAACGATCCTGTGGCCCTGTCATTCCTGGCTTCGGTTCCGACTGTTACCGACGGTCCGGCCCTGGCATGGAAGGCTGGCGATGCGATCTCTGTTTTCGACAGCAAGGGTAATAAACAGTTCAGTACGACCGCAAGCGGCGAGCAGGCTGCCTTTACCGGGGAGGTTGTTCTCGGCAATTCGACGTTCTCGGCCCTCTATCCTTACGCAAGCGACGCCTCACTGACTGGCGGGAAAATATCTGTCAATATCCCGGCTACGCAGGAGGGAGTTGCAGGAAGCTATGCTCCGGCCGGGTTCTATGCTGTCGCCTACACCAAGCTCAACAGCACGGACGATCCCGCGCTTAGCTTTACGAACGTACCTGCTTTCCTGAAGATCTCTCTCAGCGAAGCCGACGGTGTCGGATCTGTCAAGATCACGGCCAAGAACGGCGAGAAGATCGCGGGTGCAGCCGACGTGACGATCGCTGAAGATATCGCTGTCGAGGCGGGAACAAGCGCCGAGGCATCGATTACGCTTACCGGCAATAAGCTCAACGGAACGTTCTATATTCTGGCTATTCCCCAGACCCTGAGCGATGGTTACACGATCTCGATGCTGAACACCGATAACGACATGATGTATGTCAAAGAGGTGAGCGGATCGGTCGAGCTAACCGCCAATGCCACGCTCGACCTGGGTACCTATAGCAGTATCGCATGGACACCGGCCGTCAATCCCAACCCGACCACAGTTCCGAAACTGAGCCTGATCCAGGCCAGCTTCAAGGAGGGCGAGTTCAATGTGCTCTCCGAGCCCGGTTTTGAGAACTATCCTAGTTCAGCCCTTTCCTATCGAACGAACTGGCGAATTGATGCTGCTGCAACTGCTGTAGAAGGACACAGTGGCAGCGTTGCTGTTACGCTACCCAACCTCACTCCCGGTAAATTCTTCGATGTTGCCAAACAATGTGTCGCTCTACGCCCCAACACCGACTATAATTATTCGGTTTGGGCCAAAGCTGGCGTAGGCGGTGTTTATAACGGTGTCCGTGCATTCGATGGCGTTGGACAAACCTTAAATGAAATCAAAGGTCCCACATGGGCTCCTAACGACCAATGGACTAATCTGGCATTGAAATTCAACTCCAAGCAAAACTTCTACGGAGATGTCTTCGCAGGTATTTGGGGCGATCCGGGTGGATATTTTACTGTTGACGACTTCAAACTGATTCCCGCGAATTACGCCGGAGGACCGTCAATGGATCCCTCGAGCGCTTCGGTACTCGGTACGGTTAAAAACACAACATTCAGCGAGATCTCATCGCTTGGTAAAGCCGTGATGTGGAAAGGTATCGATGGCAAGCTGCGCATCGCTCTCTCGAACATCACCGTCAACGGCACCCATTATGACAACGCTATCGCGATCACCGATGCCGAGGATATCAACGGTGCCGTCAGCATCGCCAGCTTTGTGAAGTCCGAAGGGGCTCTCGCGCCGATCATGGCGCCGGGCGACGGCGAGACCTCGATCGTCCCCAATGCAGCCTTTACGCTCAACGGCAAAACCTATCTGCACTACTATGCCAAAACGGGTGACGGCACAGATGCCAATAAATGGACCGCTTCTTCGGCTGGCTTCCTCGTATCCGAGGACGACGGCAAGACGTGGACCAAGAGCGCCGGTACGTGGAGCGGTACGGGTTGCTTCGTAGAGGCCGGTTTCTGCCAGAAAGACAATTACATCTACATGGCAGGTTCGAAGGCCGGTCGCGGCGGTAGCGGCGACATGTGGCTGAACATGTACGTAGCAAGGAGCAATGCAAGCAGCGATATCACCGATCCCACCCAGTGGGAATACTTCGACGGTACTGCATGGCAGAGCGGTAACGAGCAGGTATGCAACATCAAGACCTGCTGTATTACGGTAGGTTGCGCCGGTGAGCCCGCCCTGGTTTACAATCCTAAGTTCAACAGGTTCATGATGATCTATCGTTCAAATGTACACGGAGGTATTGTATATCGCGATGCAGATGCAGTCGATGGTTACTGGTCGGGCGAGAAGATCCTCGCAGACGACGATCTGGCTTCAGGCATCTTCGCGCCGTCCGTACTTGAAGTCACGGCAAATGGCGACCTGCTGATGGCTGTACCTCAATTGTAGTCTATCTCATGGCACAACCGCGTTGCGGTCACTAACATAGTGCCAGACTTTATTTCCGGAGCGATCTTTAGGAGACTAACCTCTCTAAAGATCGCTCCGTTATTTATAGCCTATAAGGCATCTTAGCGTTTTACCCGCCAATCCTGAACGGCCCGTAACCACAGACCTTCCGATAAACCTACCTCAGGAACAGAGATTGCTTGTACACGGTCACTGAGCAAGAAAACCTCTCATAGGCATATCCCCCTTCCCTCCTCACAACAGACCACCGGCGGACAGACCGGAATAAAAGTTGCGGGATACACATATCCCCCTTTGACCCTGAAACATAAAACCTTTGAGGAGGAAACTGATTTCAGCTCCCCCCTCATGGATTTATTCAACTATCTCGCTCAATGGAGACTTACACTTCCCGACATTCCGTCCGCCGACATGGCTTTTCAGCACCATATGCCGAAGACTGCCACACATGCTATTCCTTCTCCCGCGGCGTCACCTTATAGATCGCACTGCTGCGTCCCGACGGCAGGCGAACAACACACTGTATGTTCACCCCATCAAATGCCAGCGGCACATCGATCTGCCCCGTATACAGCTTGCCGTATACCATAGGGTCCGAGCCGTCCGTCGTATAGTATATCCGGGCATCGCGCACGAGCGGCTCCAGCGCAACGACCACCCGGTTGCCCCGGACTTCGGCGCGGTCAATCCCCAGCGGTTCGGGGATCCGGAAAACGACTCCCCTGCGATCGAGCTCATGCAGGCGCTCGGGCAGCCTCCGCACGAAACCGCCGTAGTCTCTCTTCGCTGCAGGCGTCCAGCAAATCTCCGAAAGTGCCAGCACCCGGGGATAGGCCATATAGAGCACCTTATCCTCATCGTGGATAAACTCGCACCACACATTGGCCTGCACGCCCCTGATATTCCGGCATTGCTCAGGGGTCAGCTCCCGGCCGTAAGGCTCGTAGCTGTACACCCAGTCGAGCGGTACATATCCCCAGATATTGAACGGCTCGGCCGCCAGGTCTTTCGACTGGTAATAATCGAAATAAAAGTAGTGATTGGGCGCCATCACGACCGGATTGCCATGCCTGGCCGCCTCGATGCCTCCCTGCTCGCCACGCCAGCTCATCACCGTCGCACCCGGGGCAAGGCCGCCTTCGAGAATCTCGTCCCAACCCATGATCTCACGTCCTTTCGAAGCGGCGAACCGCTGCAAATGGTGAATAAAATAACTTTGTAACCCGTGCTCGTCCTTCAATCCCTTCTGAGCGATCAGGGCCTGGCATTTGGGACACTCGTGCCAACGCCGCTTGGGTGCCTCGTCGCCCCCGATATGGATCAACCCGCCCGGGAACAGCTCCGCCAACTCGGTCAGCACATCCTCGACAAATGCAATCGTCCGCTCATTGCCGATACAAAGCACATCCTCCTTGATCCCCCAGGTCGTCGGCACGGCGAACGGACCTCCCGTACACGACAGCTCGGGATAGGCGGCCAGCACCGACATCGTGTGGCCCGGCAGATCGACCTCGGGTACGATCGTCACGTTACGATCGGCCGCATATCGTACGACATCGCGGATCTGCTCCTGGGTATAGAATCCCCCGTGCGGCATACGGTCCTGATCACGCACCGGATCGGGCCCACGCTGCGTACTACCGCGCCATGCGCCGATACGGGTCAGTTCGGGATACTTCTTGATCTCGACGCGCCATCCAGCATCCTCCGTGAGGTGCCAATGGAAGCGGTTGAGCTTGTACGATGCCATCAGGTCAATATACTGCTTGACAAACTCCACAGGATAAAAGTAGCGCCCGCAATCGAGCATCAGGCCGCGGTAGCCGAAGCGCGGCCCGTCCGTAATGAACACATACGGGACCGCCAGCCCGTCATTGGTCTGCCCGATCAGCTGCCGTAACGTTTGCGTACCGTAAAATACGCCGGCAGGACTGCCCGCGATCGTCACGCCATCCTCGCCGACCCTCAGCGTATAGGCCTCATCCCCGGCATTGCGGTCGACAACCAGGCGAATCGTATTCTTTCCGGCCGCCCCACCCTTCAACCGAAGCCCGTAAGTGGCCGTCAGGTAATCGCCAAGCAGATCGGCCGTCCTGGCGAGAGCCTTGTCAGCCCGAAGCCCGGTCGATTGAGAAAGGCGGAAACTTCCCTCCAGCACTTCGATCTCCCGGGGTTCGGGAATCAGGGCCGCGGGGAGTTGCGCGATGGCCGGGACCGAGCCGGCCGCGCAAATCAAGACCAATAGCCAGTTTCTCAGACATTTCATAGACATAGGTTATTTTTGCCGGCATTCCAGCTTGACATCAATCCTTTCGCGCTTGCCTACCGGCAAGGTATGCGCCTCGAATCCCCTTTCGGAGAACGTCAGCCGGTCGTTCTCCGGGCAAACGAGCATATACCGGGCCCTGGCTACCGGCGGATACGACGGGCAATACAAGGTCTCATGCGCTACTTCATCTGCTCTTGGTTTGTTTAATCAATACCCGGTCGGCAGGATCGGCAAGACGACATCCGGCCCGGCCCCCCGACGATCTCTACCCTGACAGCCTAAGCAATATAATAAAATTAGCACATTCGACCGAATATCCCATACTCTTTTCAAAATAATTAAAAACTGTCAATCAGGGCTCCCCTCGGAGAATGGAGCCCGATGAACAGCCAGACTACGCTATAAATAAGGACATAATACAACTTAATACAGGCACAGGTACCTGCATAACCAGGATCAGGAAGCAATGGCAATATCCCCGGGCAAAGCACGTGTGCCCGGGAAACAATGGTCGGGATAGGCCATCCGCCGCCCGACCCTGTTTGCCAGATCGATTTTTTAGGTTAATTTTGCATAAGATCGGTGCATGGCTGACCACAAACTGACAACAGACTGACCTCGGCCGGCAACTGCCCGACAATTGACCGTCTGCCCCACTAAAACCGGAGCGGGCCTATTCACGACTCCATCACGACCATGGCCAAAAGCGGAAAAACCAGCTTCCGGGATACCATCTCAGACTACGCCCAGATCATGGGCAGTATCGGTGCGCGCTCGTTCGCACCGGTCTATCTGCTGATGGGCGAGGAGAGCTATTTTATCGACCGGATCTGCGACACGCTGGCGGGTCAGATACTCAACGAGGCCGAAAAGGCTTTCGGGCAGGTGACGGTCTACGGCAAGGACACCGAGGCTGGAGCCGTGGTCAACCTCTGCCGCCAGATGCCGATGGGCAGCCCCTACCAGGTCGTGATCGTCCGTGAGGCCCAACAACTGCGCCGGATCGACCAGCTCGCGCTATACACCGACAAACCGCTCGCCAGCACGATCCTCATCCTGTGCCATAAGGAGAAAGGACTGGACAAGCGGACCCAGCTCTACAAGCACATTGCCGGCAAAGGCGTCGTTTTCGAGTCGGTCCGCCCGCGCGACTACGAGCTCACCCCCTGGATAACCGACTTTATCAAAAGCCGCAGGCTCACGATCGAGCCCAAGGCTGCCGCGATGCTGACCGACTACCTCGGTTCGGATATCTCGAAGATCGTCAACGAGCTCGACAAGCTGCTCACGAGCCTTCCGGCCGGAACGACCGGCATCACGGCCGACCATATCGAGCAGAACATCGGGATCAGCAAGGACTTCAACAACTTCGAGCTCACGAAGGCCATCTCCGAAAAGAACATGGCCAAGGCGCTACTGATCGCCGACCACTTCGCCCGTAACCCCAAGGACAACCCGCTGCTGGTCACCATCAGCGCGCTGTTCACCCATTTCCAGCGTATCTTCATCCTCAACTACCAGCGCTGGATGGCCCGGCACCGCGGCACGCCGATGCCTGCCGACCCCGATCTCTCGCGCCTGCTCAAGCTGCCCAACCCGTTCTTCCTCGGCGAGTACAAGCAGGCCGCAGCGCTATACCCCAACAAAAGGTCTTCACCATCCTCGGGCTGCTCCGCGAGTACGACCTCAAGAGCAAGGGAATGAACACCGGATCGGCCGGCGATGACGACCTGCTCCGCGAACTGCTGCTGAAAATATTCATGCTATAAGAAACCTGCCATGACCTATATCATCATCTTCCTGACCGTCGTCATTTCGATCGTTTGCTTCGGGAACCGCAGGCTCGCCGACCGCCTCGCCCTGCGCCCCTACGCGGTGGTACACCGCAACCAGTGGGACCGTCTGATCACCCACGGCTTCGTGCACGGCGACTACACGCACCTACTGGTCAACATGCTCGTTTTCTGGTCGTTCGGGTCGAACGTCGAACGACTGTTCCGCACCCAGGAGTTTGCGGGCATCGTCCGCAGCGGCGTCCTCACCTTCCTGCTGCTCTACTTCGGAGGCATGATCTTCGCATCGCTCTACGATATGGTCAGGCACCGCAACGATCCCGGCTACGCGTCGATCGGGGCTTCGGGCGCCGTATCGGCCGTCGTCTTCACTTCGATCTTCTTCGACCCGCTGGGGATGATCTACTTCTTCGGCGTGCTGCCCATCCCGGGCATCCTGTTCGGGCTGCTCTACATCATCTACGAAGGCTGGTCGGGCAAACGCATGGCCGACGGGATCAACCATAATGCCCACCTGTTCGGCGCCCTGTACGGGTTTCTGTTCCCGCTGCTGATCAGCCCGTCGCTGATCCACGTCTTCCTGAACGGCCTGAAGCTCTAATCCTGCGCCCCCTGCCATGGAAACCAGCGAGCTGATCTGTATCAACGGCCGCCTGCTGCCGATAGCGGAGTCGGGGCCCCCGATCCTCGGACAACTGACCGGCAACTACGTCTACCAGCATATACATACGCTCGATCACCGTCCGCTCCACATCCGCGCTCACCTCGACATCGCGGGCAAGGCGCTGGCCGACCTGTACGGGCAGAAGCTGCCCTTCACACAGGACGACCTGCTGCTGACGCTGGCCCGCCTGCTCGCGGCCAACCGCCGCTCGCGACACAGCCATACCGTCGGGCTGTACCTGTTCCCCTACGAGAGCGCCACCGGCGATCAGCAGGACCGCCCCGACTACCTGATACGGTGCCACCGAACGCTTCTCTACCGCGGCTATACGCTCTGGCACACGCGCATGAGCGCCACCGTCGCGACCGACGAGCACACACCGCCGGGCTACCCCACCGACGCGGCGCTGATGACGGCCCGGTTCTGCCGCCAGAACGCCCGGCGCCACGGTTTCGACCTGGCGATCCACGAGAACGGAGCCGGCATCGTCACCGGTATGGGCGACGCACCCGTATTCTGCGTCAAGGACCGGACGCTCTACACCACGCCGCTCGCGGCCGGCGCCCCCGACTCGGTCATGCGGCGGCTGATCTGCGCAGCGGCGGTCCGCTGCCACCTCGAGGTCCGCGAAATCGCGATCCGGACCGAATGGCTGGGAGACTGCGACGAGATTTTCACCGCCGACACACAGGGGCTGATCTCGATCGCCTCGCTGGCCGGGACCAACTCAAAGGTCTATTTCAGCCTGATGGCCGACTACCTCGGCGAGCGACTCAACGACGCAGAGCTGTCCTGACAACAGGCCGTACCCGGACCTGCCTGAACGGCTCGCATAGGAACAAAAAAGGAGGCGATGATCGCCTCCTTTCGCTTGATCAGGACCCGGACATTACCGGACAAACCTGCCTTTGTAGCGTGCGACATTGCCCACGCCGTCCGTTACCGTCGCCTCGATGGTGTGCACCCCGCCTGTCGCCTTAACGGGTGAGTGGGCGAACCGGTGCGTGATCCTGCGGTTCTTCGGATCGTACTCGAACAGCGCCCACTGCCCGTCGATCAGCACCTCATAGCGGTCGATACCCGAGAGGTTGTCGCCGATCGTGAACGAGAGGGTCGCAGTGGCCGACAGATCGGCCCCGCTCTTGAAGGAGGGCACGATGCCCGGGGGCACCGTGTCGGCCACGATACAGTAGCGGCCGAAACTCCGCAGCCTGCCCTCGACGCGGCCGTTGGTCCAGCGGCCGCCCGCAGCGCCAGCAATACCCTTGTCATTCACCTCGGCCAGCAGCACCTTGCCCCGCAGCCGGGGCTCGATGTCGCCCGCTTCGAGCGAAAGCGTGTACGAACCCTGCAAGGGGACATCCTTCTCATGGACGCGATAGACCGGCGAGAACGAATCGGGGCGGCGCGGCCCGATCTGCGAGGTGAACAGGATCGACTCGTAGAGCGCGTTGGCCGGCAGCGTTACGCGCATCCCCCCGTCCTCGATCGTCTTGTCGCGGTACCACAGCACCGGGACGGCGCCCTCGGGCGCCTCCGGCGGCCGAGGGGCATCGCCCAACCGGACCGTGAAAGCCAGTACCGACGCATTGCCCGAGTCGTCCTCGGCCATGATCTCGACCCGGTGACGAGACGAGTCGGCCGGCGTGACGATCCCCTTGCGGCGCACCGCAGTGTAGATCGGCAGCTTGTTGTTCGGCAGGCGCACCAGCCGGAAGACATCGTTGCGCGTTTTAAGATTCTCGGCATACAGCGCCGCGGCATTCACATACCGCGTCTGCGAAAAGAGGAAACCGTCGTTGGCCAGCTCGAACACCACCTGGCCATCGACCTTCTCCTGAATCCGGTACGTGCCCATCGGATTGGTCACCCCATTCTTACGCTCGGCCACCTCGACCCCGAAATAGGTGGCAGGCCCGATCCTGAGCGCCGTCGTATCGGCCAGACGGTAAGTGCCGGCAGCCGTGCGCTGAACGCCCAGCGTGCGGCGCACCGTATGCACCGGGACCCCCTGTACGGTATCCACGCCGATCACATGCAGCTTAACGACGTAGGGCGGAATGTTGTCGGTCACCTTGAGCAGCCCGCGGGCCAGCACGTTGACCGGCTTCTGCGAAGCGGTCTCGCGGACCTCGAAATGGAGATGCGGGCCGCCCGACGACCCCGAATTGCCCGAGCGGGCGATCACATCGCCCTGCCTGACCGGAAACTGCGAAGCGTCGGGGAACAGCTCGACGGTAAAGCTCCGGCGGCGGTACTGCTCGTCGCGCACCGCCTGCTCCACCTCGTCGGCAAAGTCGAGCAGGTGGCCGTACACCGTCGTCGTCCCGTTGGGATGGGTCACATAAAGCGCCCGCCCGTAGCCGCCCGGTTGTACGGCGATCCGCGAGATGTACCCGTCGGCGGCCGCACGGACCCGCTTGCCTGTCACGCCCTCCGTCTTGAGGTCGATGCCCGAGTGAAAATGGCCCGGCCGCATCTCGCCGAAATTGGCCGACAGCGCCGGGGTATGGTCCATCGGCTGCCGGTAGTACCCGGGCTGGGCCGCCGCCGTATGCACGCCTGCCAGCAGGCAGGCCAGCCCGAACCATGCGCTTATTCTCCGTTTGTCTCTTCCCATGATCTGATCAGTTTGTCCACCGTATCGCCCACCTCTTCCATCTCGTAGCCGAGCGACAGTCCGTACCGCATCAGCTTCACCTTCCGGTCATAGCTGTCTTTGGCCTTGATGCTCCGCATCTTGCGCCGTAAGGTCTCCTCGAGCCTGCGGCCCGAATCCTCGCCGGAGCACGCGTCCAGCACCTCGGCAATGATATCCCGGTCGATCCGCTTCATGTTCAATGCGCTGCGGATCTTGAAAACGCCCCAATTGCTGAAACGCATCTTATCGCGCACGAACGCCTCGGCGTAGCGCCGGTCGTCGATAAAGCGCTGGGCGACCAGCGTGCCGATGACCTTCTCGGCATCGGGCTCAGCGACCCCCCAACGGCGAAGCAACCGGCGGGCATCGTCGGTCGAGCGCTCGGCCTTGGCGCAAAGCGCCATCAGCGTCGTAAGGGCCTGCTCGGGCGTCTTGGTCCGTTTCAAATCTTGCGGCATCGCATCATCCGTGGTTTATCGTAAATATCGTATTTCAGTTCAATGTCGGTATAGCCCTCCCAGGCGAGCATACGCCGCATCTCGTCGGGAAGCGCCTCGTTGATCTCGAAGTAGATCAGGCCCCCGGGTCGCAAGACCCGCTGCCCCTGTCGGGCGATCGCGCGGTAGAACAACAGCGGGTCGTCGTCGCTCACGAACAACGCCTCGGGCGGCTCATAGTCGAGCACATTGGCCAGCATCCGCTCCCGCTCCGACTCCCGGACATACGGCGGGTTGGAGACGATCACATCGTACGCGCCGGGAATCGCCGCACGCAGCACGTCGCACGGGATCACATCCACCGGGACTCCATGCCGCACGGCATTCCCGGCCGCGACCTCCAGCGCCACCGGCGACAGGTCGAGCGCCGTCACGCTGCGCCAGCCCGGATCGCGCGCGAGCGCAACGGCAATGCAGCCGCTCCCGGTACCGACATCGAGCAGGTCGGCCCGGTACGAACGGCCGGTCCACTCCTCCCGGACCCAACGAACGAGCTCCCCGGTCTCGGGCCGGGGGATCAGCACCCCTTCGCGCACAGTGAAGTCCAGGCCGTCGAACTCCCAATGACCGATCAGGTACTGCACCGGGCGCCCGGCAGCCAACTGTCCGGTAAGCCGGAGTAACTCGCTCTCCGCCACTTCGATGGGCTCTTCGGGGTCACGCAGCAGATCGAGGCGCTGCACGCCGAACCGCTCGTCGGCAACGATCCGGGCAATATTGCGCGCCTCGTCCGGCCCGTACAATCCTTCGCAAGCCTTCGACAGGCATGCTATTAACTCTCTCCTTGTCATCCCTACCCCTTCGTTCCGATATACACGATAAAATAGGCCCCAACAACGAACAGGGCGAACACGAGCGCGATCCACAGGAACGAGAGCCAATGCGCCTTACGTTTCGGCGTGTTCCGCCCACCCGCAGACCGGCCATCGCGGATCAGTTGCAACTCCTCCTCGGTCAACGGATCGTACATAGCTGGTTACGGTATTTGCGGAACGCGTCGCGGTTGATACTGAACTGGCGGCTGAAACGCCGCATCTGCGCCCGGCGCCCTGTGACGGTCGCGGCCAGCCACCGCAGCGAGCAACGTATCTGGCAGGCCAGGTGGAACAGCCCGACATACGCCTTCCCATACAGCTTACGGTACAAAATGTACACGCTGAGCTGACGGCGGCGCAAGGCGACCTCGGAAGGCTGGGCCCCGCCGCCGAAATGGATGATCCGCGCCTCGGGCACAACGTCTATCCGCCATCCGGCGCGGGTGATCCGGCACGAAAGCTCGATCTCCTCGGCATACATAAAGAAGTCGGGGTCGAAACCTCCGACCTCGCGGACCACTGCGGCGCGCACCATCATATCGGCCCCGGTCACATAGCCGACCGGCCGGGGATCGCCCCCCTGGCAATAATTCTTCTTCCGGCCGCTGCGCCCCAGAAAGGCCGGGACAAACTGGTAGAGGATATCGCTCCGGCGCGGCAGGCGACCGTAGGAGAAGGTCGGGACCAGATTGCGCCGGCACAGGTTGGCCCCGCAGGCCCCGACCTCCGGATAGCTGCGCATATGATCGCGGAGAAGCGCTACGGCGTTGTTGACCAGAAGCGTATCCGTATTGAGCAGAAAGCAGAACTCGCCCCGCGCCGCCTCGAAGCCCAGGTTATTGGCACGGCCGAAACCGATATTGCCGCCGCTCTCGATAACGCGCACGTCAGGGAATTCGGCGCGCAGCATGGCCACCGAACCGTCTTCGGAACCGTTGTCCACCACGATCACCTCGTACTCCACGCCCGAAGTCTTCGCGCGGAGCGATACGAGCGCATCACGCAGCATGTCGCGCGTGTTGTAGCTGACCATAATGACCGATACATCCATCGCTTACTCCTTATCAGGTTAAACACAAAACCGCCTGCACACGCACGCTGCAACCGCTCCGCCCGGCAGGGACACCTGAACAAATATACGGATTGAAAACGGAATTACCATTTAGCCGCCGGAAATCTCGCCGCCTCCCGGTCCCCGTATCCGCGGGCCGGCCCGGCTCTGGCACTTTTTTTGAACAATAAGCCGCTGGACGGACAGCACTTAGAAGTGCCGGGTGTCACCCATAGGTCTAATTCCCAAAAAACGATGCAATTATGAAAAAACTGATCCTCTCCACTATCGTTTTACTGTGCGCTTCATGGAGTGCCAACGCCCAGCCGTGGGGTTTCGGGCCTAAAGCGGGCGCGGTCTTTTCGAGCGTCAATGGGATCGACGGCGCTTCGTGCCGCACAGGCGTCGTCGCCGGTGTGTTCATCGACCGCATGGTCAATGACTGGATCAGCATCGAAGCCGATCTGCTCTACTCGATGAACGGCTTCAAAGTAAAGCCGGACAGCCGCATATACGGGAATGACCAGACGCTCAAGATGCGCCTGAACTATGTCAACATGCCGCTGGTGGCCAAATTCTACCTGGTCCGCGGGCTCAACCTGCAGCTCGGCGCGCAGTTCGGCTACCTGGTGGTCGGAAAGGAGGTCGCCAACGACACGGACCACAGCATGAAAGATGCGATCAATAAATACAATGTCAGCTTCGTCAGCGGGCTGGCCTATGACTTCAACTTCGGGCTCATCCTCGAGGGTCGCTACAACATAGGACTGACCCCGGTCGAGAACCAGATCGGGAAGGTTACGAACGGGTCGCTCCAGATCGTCGCCGGATGGAGGTTCTGAGCCTGCACAGGCCATAACCGGGCTGCACACCCACATTGAGAGGGCTGCGACTCTATGTCGCAGCCCTCTCTCAATGTGGCAAATACGCGGCTATGCGTCGATCTTGGCGTACTTGGCGTGGCGCTCGATGAAAGCCCGGCGGGGCGGAACATCGTCACCCATCAGCATCGAGAAGATGCGGTCGGCCTCGGCGGCGCTCTCGATCGTCACCTGGCGCAGGATACGCGAGTCGGGGCACATGGTCGTCTCCCAGAGCTGCTCGGCATTCATCTCACCGAGACCCTTATAGCGCTGGATGTGCAGCCCCTTGCCGCCATACTCGGCGACGGCCGCCTCGCGCTCCTCCTCGGTCCAGCAGTAACGCTCGTTCTTGCCCTTGCGCACCAGGTAGAGCGGCGGCGTGGCGATATAGACGTGCCCGTTGTGCAACAGGTCGTTCATGTAGCGGAAGAAGAAGGTCAGCATCAGCGTGGCGATGTGGCTACCGTCGACGTCGGCATCGGTCATAATGATGATCTTGTTGTAGCGCAGCTTCTCAAGGTTGAGCGCCTTGCTGTCGTCCTCGGTGCCGATCGTCACGCCCAGCGCCGTGAAGATGTTCTTGATCTCCTCGTTCTCGAAGATCTTATGCTCCATCGCCTTCTCGACGTTCAGGATCTTACCGCGAAGCGGCATGATGGCCTGAAAATTCCGGTCACGGCCCTGCTTGGCCGTGCCGCCTGCCGAGTCACCCTCGACGAAGAAGATCTCGGTGTGCTCGCGATCGCGCGACGAGCAGTCGGCCAGCTTACCCGGAAGACCGGAGCCCGAAAGCACCGTCTTGCGCTGTACCAGCTCGCGCGCCTTGCGCGCCGCATGGCGGGCCGTAGCGGCCAGGATCACCTTGTTGACGATCTGGCGCGCATCCTTGGGGTTCTCCTCAAGGTAGTTGTTGAGCGCCTGGGCGATCGCCTGATCGACGGCGCCCGAGACCTCGCCGTTACCCAGCTTGGTCTTGGTCTGCCCCTCGAACTGCGGCTCGGCCACCTTGACCGACACGATGGCCGTAAGACCCTCGCGGAAGTCATCGCCGTTGATCTCGAACTTGAGCTTCGAAAGCATGCCCGAATCCTCGGCGTATTTCTTCAGCGTACGGGTCAGCGCGCGGCGGAAGCCCGTAAGGTGCGTACCGCCCTCGATCGTATTGATGTTGTTGACGTACGAGTGGACGTTCTCCGAGAAGCTCGTATTGTACTGCATGGCCACCTCGACAGGGACGCCCTCTTTCTCGGTGTCGATATAGATCGTGTTCTCGATCAGCGGCTCACGGTTCTCATCCAGGAACTTGACGAACTCCTTGAGACCCTCGACCGAGTAATACTCCTCGCGGATAAAGTTCCCCTTCTCATCCCGCTCGCGCTTGTCGGTAAGGTTCAGGCGCACGCCCTTGTTCAGGTAGGCAAGCTCGCGCAGGCGGGCCGAAAGGATGTCGAAACTGTACTCGGTGACGGTGAAGATCGTGTCGTCGGGCTTGAACGTGATGATCGTACCCGTGCGGTCGGTCTGGCCGACGATCTGGATGTCGCACTGCGGCACGCCCTTGCTGAACTTCTGGACATAGATATTACCCTGGCGGTGTACCTCGGCGACCAGCAGGTTGGACAGCGCATTGACGCACGATACGCCCACGCCGTGCAGACCGCCCGAAACCTTGTAGCTGCCCTTGTCGAACTTACCGCCGGCATGCAGCACGGTGAGCACAACCTCGAGGGCGGACTTGCCCTCCTTCTCGTGGTAGTCGGTCGGGATACCGCGGCCGTCGTCCTCGACGGTGATCGAGTTATCCTCGTTGATGATCACCTCGATGTTCGAGCAATGGCCGGCCAGCGCCTCGTCGATCGAGTTATCGACCACCTCATAGACCAGATGGTGCAAACCCTTGATGCCGATATCGCCGATATTCATGGCAGGGCGCTTGCGCACCGCTTCGAGCCCTTCGAGCACCTGGATGCTGGAAGCCGAGTAGTCGTCGCCCTGTTGCTGCTGAGTGTTCTTTACGTCTTCTGTACTCATTTTATCTTCAAAATTCTGTTTACCAAACGATTGCAATACACAGACATCCGAACCGGCCCCTATGCTCCCCCATTCGCCGCACGCCGCCCGGACATCATACAAAGATAGGGAACTTATTCGGGAATACCAAGAATCGACCGGATATCGACCGGCTCGACATGCCCTTGGTTAAAACGCAATGTACGGGACGGATATTGCTGGATATTAGCGATATTGTGCGTCGACATCAGGATAGCGCAACCCATCAGCGTGATCTCGTGGAACAGGCGCATGATATCCTCGGCGGCCGTCGGATCGAGGTTACCCGTCGGCTCGTCGGCCAGGATCACCCGGGGACTGTTGATCAGCGCACGGGCAATGGCCACGCGCTGCTGCTCGCCGCCCGAAAGCTGGAACGGCATCTTGGCCTCCTGACCATGCAACCCCACCAGCTCAAGCACATCGGCGATCCGCGTACGGATGTCGAGCTCGTTGCGCCAGCCGGTGGCCTTCATCACATAGCGCAGGTTGTGGAACACGTTGCGGTCGGTCAGCAACTGGTAGTCCTGAAAGACGATCCCCAAACGGCGGCGCAGATAGGGCACGTCACGACGACGCAGCGCGCGCAGGTCGTAGCCGACCACGCTGCCCGAGCCCTCGCACAGCTTGAGCTCGCCGTAAAGCGTCTTGAGGAGCGTACTCTTGCCGCTGCCCACACGCCCGATCAGGTAGACCAGTTCGCCCGGCTCGACATCGAGGTTGACATCCGAGAGCACGGCTTCGCGGCTGCGGTGCCGGCCGCCGTCACGGTCGTGAAAAATGGTTACGCCTCTGAGTCGGATTACGGGTCCCTGTTCCATACATGCACGGTTTATCGATCTACAAATTTAACGATTTTTCGCGAGCAAACCAGCGCCGCAGATAAAATATATCCGGACCCCGGAGCGTTTTCTTCGGGGAAAATACCTATCTTTGCATTAGTTTTGCTTTTGGACGCAAAGCCTCTCCGGGGCCGACCGGTTTTGACAGCAGGCAGAGTCTGACAGTAAGCACGCCGAGCATTGTGCGGTGGCTCGTTAATATCAACGCTCAAACATCAAATGGCAATAATAGCTATGCACTCGCTGCATAATTTTACTGAGTAAAATTAGCTTAATCCGCCGGCTCAAGGCAGCCGGCCGACGAGTATCCCGCCGGATGTTCCGCTCTTCGGCATACGGCATACGGGGTATCATCTCAGGAGAGATAGTCGCGGAAGATGTCTGTGGGCTGCGGCGAAATTCAACAGACTGGGGCCTGCGTTAGGTTGCCCCTTACCGGGCGCAGGCAGAAGGATGAAACAGGGGATAAGCGTGTAGAAAGCTCTCGGGTTCCTTGTTTGGACGAGGGTTCGACTCCCTCCGGCTCCACAGAACCACTGAAAGTCAATGATTATGTCTCTTTTGGAACAAATCATTGACTTTCTTTATTTGAACCGCCCCATTCATACAGGCGAGCAGGGCCGCAGGCACGAACACAAACCCCACGCTAAAATCACCCGACACTTTTTTATAATTGCATCCTATACCGGATTCCACGCGAAAGCAATCCACAGATCATCACCAATCCTGCAGCACTACAGGAAACAATACATCGGAACCGACCGGAACAAAATAGCGGCATGTCGCGCACAAGCCCGCTCCGCACCATACACACAATTCGTTGCCAAAACCATATAGCTGTGCTAAGCACACACCTAATTTTTAATATCCATTAACAGATCAAACTGCATACCGGGACTACAACCGGATATTCCCATCCCGGAAGACACAGCCCAGCTGCAACCGGATCATCCCTACTGTCCTCTCCCGCCAAGCGCCCGGCAAATACGGCATTTCCGATATCGCCCCTACCTGGACCAGGCACATAAGCCTATAAGCAAAAATCTCCCACGCCTGTGCACGGACAGACACAGCCCTGCCCCCCACCACCAATACACATGTATACAGGTGTCCTCCAGACAGAGCACAAGCGCCCGCACATCCATGCGCCTCTCTCATGTATCCAAAAATACGAGCTCCGCACACAATATTGACACATATGGTCCATATTATAACATTTCCACCTGACAATATTGCATAGTAGGTATTTTTTTTATAATTTCAATTGTATACAGAAGTTATGCAAATATTATCTTATTAAAAAACCCTAACCATTCAATCTATTATATAATGAGAAACCTTAGAAAATCGTCGTATCTGATTGCCGTGCCCCTACAGAATACCGAAGGTAAACACATGTTGGTACATGGATATACGGGAGCCATTGATATCGCCAGTAAGGATATCGCAGAATGTCTGAACTCGCATGCCGGTTTTTGCTCTGAGGACGAAATCGATCTACCCCAGGCAACGCTCGACACATTGGTCGCTCGCGGATACTTTACGGAAAAAACAGCTACAGAAGAAAAGGCACACATACAACAATGGGCCAGCCTATTCCATAAAAGCCTCCGGAAATTCCAGGATTTCCTGTTCATGGTAACCTACGATTGCAATTTCAGATGCCCTTATTGCTATGAATCTGCGATATCGGCGGACGGAAGGCAATGGACAAAAAAAACGTTTTCCAAAGAAATGGTGGACCGGGCCTATCAGGCCATGCTTGAGATCGAACCGGACATTAATTTCCATAACAAGCACATCACCCTGTATGGCGGCGAGCCTCTCCTGAAAGAAAATAAGGAGATCGTGGAGTACATCGTCAAACAAGGCGCGGACCGGGGATATAATTTCAGCGCCATTACGAACGGATATGCCCTGAAGGAATACGAAGACCTGCTGGATCCGACATTAATCCGTGATATCCAGATTACGCTGGACGGCGACAAAGAGGCGCACGAACTGCGGCGATACGACTACAGGACCCACGAATCATTCGATATTATTTTTGAAAATATCGGGCTCGCCCTGAACAAAGGGGTCTATGTCAGGATCAGAATGAATATAGACGCAAATAACACGGAAGAGATCAATAAGCTGAAAGCCAAGTTCAAAGAAGCCGGATACATGAACAACAAGCTCTTCAATTTCCATTTTGCGCTCCTACACAGCAAGGAGAACCTGATGATCAACTCGAGCAATCCTGAGAAGGCAAACAGCTATAGCGAAAAGGACAGTACCTTCATGAGCCGGAAACGCTTCAACGAACTGTTCGATGAATCGGGAGAGGTAACGATCCAGGACTATGGTATTTACGATAAGCTGCAACGGGCTATCCAGAATAAGGGATATCTTAATTTCCAGTCAGTATTCTGCGCCGTGCAAACGAACGAATACATCTTCGATCCTTACGGCGAGATCTACGGGTGCTGGGAAACCGTAGGCAAGAAGAAATATACACTGGGGTCATACAAAGACACATTAAGCTGGACACCCGAAGCAGACAACTGGAGGCGCCGGCATGTCGGCGTAACCCCCAAGTGCAGCGGGTGCAAATATGCACTGCTCTGCGGCGGAGGCTGCCTAGCCCGGGCACTGGAAGCCAACGGCGGCGAGTATATCTCGTCTTATTGCGACGGTTACCCGGACACATTCCGCATCATAGCCAATCAGGTCTATAAAAAAGTAGTCGTACAAAAGCAGCAATAAACTATCGAAAAAAACTCCTCTGGTTGCTCCGGCCCGATACTATTTTTATCGGTTATCATGCCGGGCCGACTGACAATACGTTTTGAGCTTGAAATCCGACATGCGGCATCGCTTGGATGGGGAAGAAATATGCCGATACGACCGAAACTCTCAGGATTCACCAAAATACGAACGTCTAACTATCATTGTAATTATGAAAAAAAAGAATCTACCTGCTCCCTTGACCGGCACGGAACTGACCGCCCTGACAGATAAGCTCTACTCGGAATATGAGGTCAGCGAACTCGAGGAGCGACTCGAAACCGATCCCCTCTTACTGGCCAACCTGTTCAGCCTTGACCAAGCGAGAGGCTGCCAGTGTAAGAACAATGAATGTACGAAATGCAGTTGCAATAATATACAGGCATGCCCTGAATTGCAAGTATGCAGTACCAATAAATAACGGACCATGAAAAAGAAAAAATCAACCGCGGCCGGCAAGGAGACCGGACTGGTTGCCCTGACAGAAAAGCTTTACTCGGAGTATGAAGTCAGCGAGCTCGAAGAACGACTCGAAACCGATCCCCTTTTATTGGCCAACCTGTTCGACCTTGACCAAGCGAGAGGCTGCAATTGTAAAAATAAAGATTGCAAACTTTGCGGTTGCAATAATATACAGGGATGTCCTGAAGCCCAGGTATGCAGTATTAATAAATAACGGACCATGAAAAAGAAAAAATCAACCGCGGTCAGCAAGGAGACCGGGCTGGTTGCCCTGACAGACAAGCTTTACTCGGAGTATGAAGTCTGCGAGCTCGAAGAGCGACTCGAAACCGATCCCCTTTTACTGGCCAACCTGTTCGACCTAAGCCAAGCAAGAAGTTGCGACTGCAAAAATCAGTCTTGTCAGCTCTGCGGCTGCAATAATATCCAGCCATGCCCTGAATTGCAAGTATGCAGTGTCAATAAATAACGGATCATGCACACAAAAGAGCAGTGTCAGTCAGGAGGCCAGCCAGGCCTCGCTGACTGACCAGCTTTCCTTAAGATCGGGAGTAACCCGTAGTGCCACGTCAGTTCTCCACACATAACCGGAAACCGGCTCAACACCACCGGACTAAACCAAACACACCAGGCAACCCGCAGTATCACCCACCGCATAGACGTAACATACATCCATTATGGTCCGAATGAGCCAGCCGGGCAATGCCGAGAATATTGCACAAAGAAAAATCATGAAACAAAAAACTAAACCGGGATTAGTTCACCGACGACCAATCCCTGGTCTGAATTCGCAGTCAATGAACTTGAAGAGCAACTCGAAACAACCCCTTTACTAATTGTCAACCTGCTCAATGCCTCCCGATCCGGAAGCTGTAACTGCAACACCGGAGAGTACAGTAAATGTATTTGCCTGAACAAATGTCGCTGCCAATCATCGGTAATCTGAGGAAACTACGAATAACAGATAAATTTATTAAAAACTTTTTCCTATGAAAAAACAACTGACAAAAACGGCCAGTCCTACCGCCGAACTAATTTCACTCACGGACAAGCTATATTCTGAATTCGCAGTCAATGAACTTGAAGAACGACTCGAAACAGACCCGTTACTACTCGTCAACCTGTTCGAATCAGTCCAAGATACCCGCTGTACCTGCAAAAACGACGGATGTACCAAATGCCGCTGTCTCAACAAATGTGATTGTCAGTCCCAGATAGTTTGTACAGAATATCAACAAAACCGATAACCAGGTGACTATCACGACCATCTTTTTACATAGACCTCGGGAATCGCCCGTCCATCACCCTGGGAGATAATGAATAATAATTTCGTCTAAGAATGGATCTGAAAATCACAAAACAGATTAGTATTCATGCGTTTGACACATCGAGCCTCCATAACAAATACCTGGCTTGCTATGGAGACCGGAGTTTCGAAATCACTGAGGCTACGGCACAACTAATCGGTATATTACAACATGCAGAATCTGTCGAGGATGCTGCTATACAATTGTCCCGGCTGAAAAAAAACGAGTATACAGCAGAGGATATAAAAGCAATCGGCGTCAAATGCATTGATCCGATCGTCAAGTCGGGCATCACTCCCAGAAATAAGATATTCCTGTTCAAAGTACAACTCATCCCTGCCGAGGTGATCAGCATCGCGGCGAAAGCACTGGTGGTCCTGTTCAGGCCGTTTATGATCGCTTTTTTCGTGACTGCACTCGTATCCATGGAAACATGGTTCTATTTTTTCAAAACCAGCTCATTCCGTCCCGGACATATCGACCTGTATACGTTATTAGGGGTAATAGGCCTTTATATCTGTTCTTCCCTGTTTCATGAGTTGGGGCACGCGTCTGCCTGTAGGCATTTTGGAGTGAACCACGGAGGCATCGGTTTTGCCCTGTACATGAATTTCCCCGTCTTTTATACGGAC
>JAFQJK010000001.1 GCA_017415005.1 Rikenellaceae bacterium | reverse complement strand
CTGTGCGGCGCTCACGTCCGCCCCGGTGGTGAACAACATCTCAATGCTCAGCGGAAGACCCGGGACAGACCCCGAGTAATACCCATCGCTGGTATTGGCCCCCGTTTGCAGCCCCTGCAACGGATCGAGCTGCGACGGAAGGAGTGTTTTGTCGCTGCCCAGGCGGGCGATGGTCTCCGGGGCAATTCCGCTGTCCGCAAGATTTCCACCGGCATCCAGGGCTGCGATATTACCAGAATTGGCCGGTAGCTTCTTGTCTGCTTTATTATTACTCAAATTCGCAACATTTTCGCCTGTATCGTCCAGCATATTGGTCACAACATCGACGATCCCTCGGAAAAGGGACCCGATACGCTGGGCGGTATTTTTCGCACGGCCGGTCTCGTCGCGTACCTGATCGGCATCTTGGGCTAATTGGATCAATCGTTCTTTATCACTCATTTCAGGAATATTTAAATCGTGGAAATATACGGGAGGGATTGGGGCCCCCTCCCGTATAAAATAGCGTTACGACATGAGCCAGTCTCGAATCCTGGGCCACACCTTTGCGAAAGCATAGACGACCACGGGGATCAGTCCGGAGGCGAAAAACGTGCTGCCTGGTACCGAAACATAGTACAGGGTTCCGATACCGCCGATGGAGCACACCAGCAACAGGAACAGCACCAGGAACACGAAGCATTTAAATAATTTGTTCATGATTAAAAGGTTATGAGGTTATACGAAACCCCTACGCCCATGTAGGGGGAAATTCCACTTGCGGAGAAGCCGACACCGGTCTGAATACCTATGCCCCACCGCCGGGGCTTAGTACGGACTGCGGATGGCTGTATCGTAGTGTTTGCCGGATAGAGCTCGACCCATAACAGACGGGGCGCAAAACGTCTGAGGGTGTCTGTCTCGGGGCGCCAGCCCTCGATGCCGATATCATAGTCATTGCTCTTGAACCGCTGTTGCTCGCAGACCATTGGGACGGCAACCGAGGGTGCGGAGCTGTCCGGAGTCTCCGGGGCCACCGGTATGTAGAAAGTGTCGCAAAGAGTGATTGTACAGCGCAGAGGCACCGGCACCGTATCCCGGATGGTATCGCGCCGGACTATGGTGTCGTATTCGACATGAACCCTTTCGGGGACCGGTCGGGATAGCCGCCATCCACTCAGGAACGTCAGCAAGAGGACACACAGAGTGATCACGATGTCGCGCACGGTCTTCATTGCATAAACAGCCTCCACCCTGCTTCGACATCTTTGCGGTTAGCTTCGACACCGTTCTCCACGCGCGACATGGCGGCTACGATATCGGGCATCACATCGTGGTTGGTCGTAGTGATCCGGCAGTCGGCCGGCACATGGGACCACTCGGCCACGGATCGGATGTAACTTTCCGTGTCGTTCTCCGTGGACGGTGCCCAGCGGGCGATCATCTCGCGGATCGTGCGCAGGCCGTATTTACGCTGGTAGGTGTTCAGTACGACGAACATCGCCCGGTAGCCGTATGCCATCGATGAGAAGGTCTTGAATGACTTGTCGGTCCCTTTCACCTCCCCCTGGTAGGTATCGCCGTTGTGGCGGATATTGCCGGGGTTATTGTTTCTAAGTCCTCGTGTCATAGTATAAGTTTTATTGCCCGATTGGGCATGCGGTAAGATTCTGACGATATGCCTGCGCACCAGCAATGGTAGCCTGGTCTACATCCAGATCTGCTTCGATCCCTTCAACGTAGGCTTTGAAGGCTTCGAGACGGGCCAGATATTGCGCTTCGTCCATGCTCGCCAGCTCGGTATCCGAGATCTGGGCATAACTACCGAAGGCGAGCCTTCCGTCGTAGTTGGTTGTGCTCACGGTCGTGCCGTTCACTTTCTTAGTCAGCGTAAAGGTTAGGGATCGCTGCATTCCCGTATTGACGTATGCCATGCTAAGAGTTGATTATTTGGTAAATGTATTGTTCGTCCTGTGTAGGTTCGATGCGATAAATGAACACCTTTTGATATTGTTCGTCATACAGATGCTCGGCCGTGGCTCCTCCTGCCGGGATTGTCACAATACCCGCCATTGTCTCGAGATCGCACCAGTAGTAGATCGTGATGTCTGAGGCGACGGCGCGATCAGCCGTGAATACGGCGCGCGTTCTGCCATCCGCCTCATGGTTCAGACGCGCCCGAATCGCGACTGTATCCCTGACGTATTCTTTGGCACATACGTGGTTTATAAACTGCACCTCAATAGTTTGCATAGTCTTGACACATACATGGTCAATAAATGAAACCTCGAAAGTTTGATCTTTTTTCTCGCAGACATGGTTGGTGAAAGCCACTTCAAGCGAGACTGCAGAGTTGATGATCTGATAGCTTCGGCCAGCCATTTTATACTTATTGAGTAACCCTCTTAAATAGCTTTCGTCGAGTACCGGCCCTGTTGTTTCAGCGCTTTGGGCTGTGGCTCGCGCCATGTCGAGTGTCACGGTGAAGTCAATGGGCTTGCCGTCCCCTTCGTCGATCGACACGGGAAGCCCCATTTCATTTGCGATCATGTGCTCCAGGGCAATGGTTTGCCAGGTGTATGCAGCTTGCAGGCATGCCTTTTTATCCCATTCCAGTATCTGCGCGTGAAGTCGCTTCAACTCTTGGGTGAGGGCAACGAGCATAAGTAGCAAACGGCGCTTACGGAAGGCAGGCGGCGTATTGATAATGACGAGTCTATGCCAATCAATATTCATTCTGAGCGAGGTATGAGATGTGCAGTTGATCGATCGTAAAGCTCCCCGAGGACGACTCTTTGGAGTTACCCTCAAGGACAGAGAAGGCGCCCTCTGCGGTAGCATATTTGACCTCGCCGAGTAATGGATCCACAACACCCTCGGCTTGCTGTATCGCGTCGATCAGGCGGGTCTTGTTAAAAACGCCGTTGTAGTCTATGGTGTCGATGTAGTTGGCAATTGCGGCCTCTACGGGCTTGGTACCGTCACTGATTTTAACACCGTTGCTGTCAAGTAGCAGCGGGTCGTAATTAATCTGCACAGTGATCTGGAGACGGTCGCTCGCCTTGCTTATGAAGTCATAGTGGATACCTCCGGCCCCGGCCCGTTTCATGTATAGCTTGAAGCGCTCGAGCTCGTCGGTGGCAAGGGGAGCCTTATCGGTCCTGGAAACCATTACACGCAGTTTAGTCACTCCATCCTGTTCCACGGTCCGGACCGATGCGTATTTGACAATACGCGCTTCGGGATCCTCTTTGGCATATCCATAGCGCCGGTGTGTGGGATCATAGACCAGTGTGTGCCCATCCTGGTAATTGAGGCACACTTCCTGATACCATGCCTCAGAGCACAGGTAGTTTGCCGCGATGATCTGTTCGACCTTCTCCTGAGTGGTGCCGAAAATCTGTTCAAGGAGCCACATCCCGAGGGCAAAGACATAAATGACCGCCCCTTCGAGGGATACTTTGCTGAACTGTTCGTCAAAGGTTTTGTCCGGATCGAGCCCATAAGCCTCGGCAATGATCGGCTCAGCTACGAAATCGGCCTTTATGACAGACAGTATTTCATTTAAAGTGCGCATTATTCAAAAGTTATATCAAATGAAGAATCGAATATAGTGAGGGCTGAATCCACTACATCGGTAGCAGGAACCACCCCTTCTTGATGATAGTATTCCACTACGCGGTTGTCGACTGCCTCGGGTATGATAAGCACCTGTCCGGCAGCGAGCCGATCCGTAACGGAACATTTGTTCAGCACAGCCAACGCATAGACACCCTCGATACTTCCCAGGGCGCAGGCAGCTACATCAAAGAGTGTTTGCCGGCTATCGGATACTGTCCATGTTGCCATATCGCGCTTTTATTTTGATCGTACTGTCGTTTACCTGCACGGCGGTGACGGTCATGCCATCGGCTTTGAACTGCGAACATATCGCGGCCGTCAGACTGTCGGCATCGTCTCCGTTCAGATAGCCCGCGGCCCCGACACCGGTCAACAAATCGCTTTTGATATCGCCACGCGATGAGATAAGCAGAGCTTGTTGGTTTTGCACCGAGGTATTCCCAATGACGAGCCCCGAGAGGATCAGCCCCGAGGCATCACGTACGGGTTCGATCACCAGGTCGTCATCCATCAATATTGCGTAATCCTTAGCCATGAGTGATATTCTCGTTTTCGATATTTTCACGTTTTGTTTCCGTCAGTCTGGCGGCCGCCCAGTCTGTCACAGCCGTCTTTAGGGCCGCGCCTCCGTCCCCGGTTGCGGGCGTCCAGGACGTAAGGATCTGCTTGAGGTCGTTTAGGGCTTGCTCGAGGGTGTTGAGCCGGCCGACGAGTTCGCCCACTTTCACGATTCCTCCATACTCGCCGCCCCGGATCGTTGCCTTGCCTTCGCGGATTTCAAGCGTAGCTCCTCCGATATCGGCCACCAGCGTGTCGATTCGACTGGTCATTACCACGACATAGAGGCTTTCACTGTTTTCAATACTGGCTACCACGACCCAACTGCCTTTAGTGGGCACCATATAACAAGGCGATGAGTCGACGGGCGTCAGGCGCACGCCATACAAGACGTATCCCTCGTCGATCTCCACGTCGCACACCCGATGTTGCTCGTCGATGCCGACGACGGTTCCGAGCATTGTCTGCACGGGGATCTGCTCCAGGATCATCTGTTTCAATAGTTGACGAACGGTGTCACCCATTACTATCTACCCTCCTCCCTAAAGAGACTTCGCGACGGTATCCACCCCGGCCGAAAGTCTGTTTTACTGCATCTATCTGATAGGCTCCGCTACGGCTCCCGTCGAAACGGGCGTCACGGATCTCTGCGATCATCCCTTTGCGTGCTCGGGGGAGTCCGAAGGTGGTGAGCGTGCCACTGAACCCGTCATATTTGAGATTACGGAGCTTATCGGAAGCCAGGCGTCGTAGCTCGGCCTCGACCGTCACGTTGTAAAAATGCAGGGTCGTGGTGCTCGCCGCATCCATGTCGCCCACGTCGACCGTCAGGCGCTTATTGCCTGGCAGGATGGATACAGCCTTCACCCGGATACGCACGTCGTCCACGCGTCGAAACGTGAGGCTCGGGTCGATCACATTGCGCTCGAGATCGTAGCGCACGCGCTCCCTGCTATCGGCATACGTCGGCACCGTAACCACGAGCTTGCCATCGCGAAAGAAGATCTCCAGTCCGTATTTGTCGCGTATCTGCTGCAATACGGCATAGACGCTGCCGCCCGGCTTGATGGCGAAGGGCGAGAGTGTGATGTCGGGAACTTCGAATAGCTCGACCTCGCCGACCAGATAACGCAGCACCTCGGCGAGCTTGACCGAAGACCACGACCGTGCCTTCGGTGTGCGCCGCTTGAAGATATACATGCCGTCCTCGCATTGTATCTGTACCGGCTGGCGATAAGAGACATCGGACACATAGCCCTCGAACTCCTTTTCTATCCGGCCGTCGTACCCCAAGCCGATAATGACCGGATCGCCGCCTTTGACGAGGTTGCACAGGAACTGACTTTTGTACCGGCTCGGCAATACGATGGTCGCACGGTCGCCCATTTGCTTGCGCGACTGTTCGATCACCGTTTCGGCCACGTAGCGAAATTCGTACTGCCCGATAATGATCCGGCAACTCAGTGTAAAGCTCATGTCACCAGCCCTCCGTTATTACCAATTCGACATCCTGGTCACTCTCGGCCGTTATGACGAAGGTTTGCATGCTCTGCATACCTTCCACGCCTTCGATGTCAAGGGTCTGAATGACCAGCCGGTCGATGCCGAAACACAGATTGAGCAGCTTGTTTTCAACCTTCAGACTCTCGTTGCGCTCTTTGAGGGCGCGCAGCTCGGCAACCTGTTCATATGGATAGTCGTCATTGTCTTCATTGATCAATATCCCCCGTATTGTAATCAGGTCGTCGCCGTTGGCAATGATCTCTTTGACCGTGCCGTCGAGTCCCGGCATAACCGTTTTAACGATCTCTTTACTTTCCCGTACGGATATCAGCGGGTCGGTGGCAAACAGGTAATCACCGATGCGTAACGGCATCATAAAGGTCGATCCGGTGAGCGATGATCGTCTGAGCCCTTCCCCTTCTATCTGACGGTCGTCCCATACAGCGATCGGTTCGGATAGCGTGTCGACCTCGACGCGCTGCTCCGTGTCTATGGGGCGATGGTAGCCCAGCGGAGTGGCATCGACGACATGGCCCGCCAGACGCCGGTACAAGGTTAATATGTCAAAAGAATTGAAGCTCATATTATCCAATGGCTAAGGTTTGTTCTGCGCCACCGATGGCGCGCACCAGTTCTTCCTCGACCATCCGGCCGAGATCCGGCATGGCTTCGCGGACCGTAGCGGAGGAGACAGTAAAAGATTCGATCAGCTTGCCGATCGTGACGTTTACCTGGCGTACTTGAGGACCGCCGCCACTTATATCACCAATCCCGGCGGTGATCCTGGAAGTATCAGAGGGAGTCGTCCCGCTTGTGCCATCAGGTTCGGGAGCACCCGCAGCTTGAGGACTGCGCCACTGAGGTACATTCGTCATGATTTCCCTTAAATGCGCAGCAGCACCTTTGTGGTAGTAGAAATCTCTCCATGCGCTATTGACATTCAGCGCAGCCCCCAGCTTGGTGTGAGGTGCCAAGCTCTCAGACCAGGCCAAATCCTGGCTTTTCTGTTGGTGCATAAGTAGCGTGGCCGCTATCTTCCCCATGAGCTCCGCATATTGCGTATCGTTCATGGTCGCTACTTTTTGTTCGATGCCCAGATATTGGTCTGCAATATAGCTGCGCCCCTGTTGTTCGAAACCCTCTTTGCCGGTAAACATCCAGCGCACCCCCTCGAGACCATAATTGACCGCTTCGAGTAGTTTGTTTTTGATCGGAAGCCAGTTTTGTCCGATCTCGGTCAATAACACTTTAGTCCGGGCCTGGAGCTGCTCGTTGATGTAGTCAGTATCTTCGCGGGCTTGTTGGAGTGCCTCATTGATCCCGAGCTTTGAATTTTCGAAACCGATCAAAGTGTTCTGCAAAGCACCGGTCTTGTCAGTTGCGGCCTGGATCAGAGCGATAAGGCCCTCGGATCCGGTGAACTGGTTTTTGAGCTTGATCATCGACTTCTCGTCGCCCAGCTCGCGAAAGCGTTTGTTTAGCTCGAGCAGCAGTACGTCGGCTTGCTTAAACTTGCCGTTTGCATCAAATACGTCGATCCCGGCCTTACGGAAAGCTTCGATCGTGGGCGCCTTCGTCAGGTCGTTGAACAGGCTTTTTGTCAGGGTCGATGCTTCGTCCGCGCTCTTGGTACGGAGCGTAAATAGGGTAAGCATCTTGTTGGCCGTGTTGAAGTCCTGCTTGGCGGATGCCGCCGCGCCGGCATACACGGCCGACACCTGGGCCAGTTTATCGAAGGTGATGTAGCCGGCTTTCATTGTGGCATAGGCCGAGGCATTGTAGCGATCCAGGTCTTCGGCGCCGAAACCGTAGTTCGCCATCGCCTTGCCTGTACCTGCGATCCACTCGTTGAAGTCGGCTTTCATCAGGTTGGCGAACAGACCCTGCTTGCTTACAATCCTGGCCGCCTCGGCTCCGTATAGTCCCGTGACGGACTGGATGTCGTAAATACCGGTATTGGTCTTGCTCTGGTCGAATCCGTTGGCAAACGAGGTGTCGAGGACCAACTGTTTGAGCTCGGAGAGTTCACGTTTACTTTTGCCCAGATTCAGGTTCGCCAGGTCGCGGAACTCATGATTAAATTGCCGGGCCGCATCGGTGGCCTTTCGGATACCGGCACTTGCCGCCACGCCTCCTGCCGCGATCAATGTCAGGGGGTTCGAAAGGAGGCGCAATCCGGCGCCCAGGCCGGGGATCTCTGAGGCTACCCCGGCCATATCCTGCCGCCAACGGGCTAATTTCGAGCTGTGCTCCTGTAAACGCCGCGAAGCCTCGGTCCCGGACCGCGTTACGCGGTCCAGAGCCGGGCTCAGGCGGTCCTCGCCAAGTAGCACATATTTAAGCTCGCGGAGATTCATCGTTTGGCTTCTTGTTTACGGATCCATTGCAGGTCGTGCCACATGGCGGCCCACTTTTCATCGGAGAGCGTATCGGGATCGACATGGAAGTAATAGCGCAATTGCGCGCTGATCTGCCGAAACAGGTCGCGATCCAGACCTTTCCCTGCTTCGGCTAAAGTTTTGTCAACTCAGCGCTTTTGATCTCTACAATGTCTCCGATATTTTCTTTGACCGAGTAGAACAGATCCACGTCGTCGAAGACTTCTTTGTTACCGGCCAGCCAGCAATTCCGCAGGATCGTCTCCTCGAACAGCGACGGTTTTTGCCGTCCGGAGATGGTTGCCAGGTCGATCGTCTGGCGATCGGGCTTATGCAGGTAGATCTTTTTGTCGCCAGCCGTGATCAGATAGACGCCTTTATACTCTCTTTTTGCCGCCTCGATCTGCTCGGGCGTAAGCTCGGTAAGGGTGTTCTGATCAAAGGGGATCTTCTTAAATTTATCCATCGTAAAATGTTGTTGAAAGCGTGATTAATTACTGGTTCAGCAGAGGGATATCGGTCATTAGGTTCAACACGATGGTCATATTGCCGTCCTCGGTTGTCATTCCTTTCTCCCAATCGGTGACCTGGCAGTAGGGAATGATATCGGTTGTTGTCTGGCCGCCAATGGGGGCGTAACATACCGTGATGTTGAACGGGGCCCAGTCCGTGGGATCGGTACCCGGCGGGGATGCCCTGACCATTGCCTCGAACTCGGACTGAAGCACGGTGATCTGGGCCGGCTTGGCATCCTTTTTTCCCCGGGCCCGCTTGACGGGCCTGTTACCCCGTGCGTGTATGTTCGTGTAGGCTTTGGTCGCGCCATAGCGAACATCAATGAAGCCTATAAGGCTACGTCCGAGCGCCGATATCCGGATGTCCTCGAACGCGTATTCACTTCCGTTGATCATGATTTGAGTGTTTTGGTGAATCCGATTTCAAGATCGATGTTGGCCGTGTACCCATGTCCGACAATAGCCAATTGTGCTTTAAGCTTATCGGTTGCCAGCACGTCCTGGGTTTCGTCGACATAGACGGCCACGCCACTGATCTCATCGTCCATTTGCTCGAGTATGGCATCCTCGCAGCGCTTCTGGTACGCCTTGATCACTTCGGGCATCATTCGCCCGGTAGAGGTGTCGATCTCAACGTCGTCGTTGAGCTCGTCGACATTCACCGAATACATGATCCGGATCGCCTTGTCGAGCGTTCGTCCTTTCTGCACTTTGTCGCAATCGTCGGTAGCAGCTACGGCAGTATAGTCCCCCGACCAATAGTAGCCGGCTTTGCCGATGAACGTGCGCATGAATACATAGCCCATGTCGTGAATGGCCCCGAGCTGGTCGTCGTCGTAATAGCCTGCCGTGCCCTCCTGCTTCCCGTTACTGATTGCGGTCTTGATCACCGGAAGCGCACCCGAGCGCACCCGTGCAGGACTACGATTGACCGTATTGGCTGCGAGTGTCCCCATGTACAGTGCCGGCTGGGCGTAACCTGCAAAGGCGGCATCTTTCGCCGCTACATCAGGATCCTGCGAGATCACCACAGTCACCCGGTTGGCAATACCATCCTGACGGATATTCGGTGCCTCGGTGTACGTTGCAGGGAAGGAGGCGCCTTCAAGGATGATGTTCAGCGGCATGTGGCGGGCCAGGGCCCAGGCATATAGCTGCTGCGCTTTCCCCACGTTCGTTACGATTGTAGAGGCTTTTTCGGCCATCGCCGTGACAGCAAGCAGGGTGATGGTGCCCTTTGCATAAGTGAGCAGCTTGGAGATATTGCTACCAGCCGGATCCACCATGTCGGCCATCTTGACGCTGGAGGCCAGCGGCAGGATGTAGAGCATGGTCCCTTTGGCGGCAGTCGTATAGAAATCGCGAACGTGGTGCCACAGGAGCACTTTGCCCGTGATGTCGTATGCCTCGTTGACACCTTTTGCTTCGAGCTCGTCGAGCGAGGTGATCGCAAAGGGTACCCCCAGCGGCATTTTTTCTGCGATCTCCGTGGCGTGGGCGATCAGGCCGGAGACACTGGTGTCGACCTCGGCAGTTTTTTCGAGGCCATTCACCACGTTGATATTGACGTCAGGTAATCCCATTATTTGTGTTGTTTGGTCTTGGATTGTGGTTTATCGACAGGATTAGGAAGCACTTTCCGCAGCGTTGAAACCTCATTGCGAAGCTCGGCAACTTCAACCCGAAGGCGGTCTACTTCCTTGAGCGTGCCGATCAGCTTAGCCTGGTATTCATCGGCCAGGTCTTTCCACTCGTTGGCTGTCTGGCGCCATTCGGCGGCAATCTTACGTAGGTTCTCGATCTCGGTGGTCTGGATGTCGACCCGCTGCCGACGCCTGGAGAAGATCCAGTCGACGAGCTTCATCATGAAAGCTCCAACGGCTGTGAAAAGCACTTCCTTCATACTGTCAGAACATTATCCCTGGGTGGCTTTGGCCGACATGATCGCTCCGATAGCCAACTGCTTTTTGGGCATGACCATGAAGTAGTGGCGGAAGTTGACCAGGTTCTCCTGCGTGGTCGGCGATATCCGCGCTTCCTGGTGGTAGAACTTCGTCTCGCCCTGTGCTTTGGCACATCCTCCCACGTAGAAGGCGACGGATGCCTGGAACTCACCTTCGCCGGCTGCCGTGCCGAAGGCCACCTTTGTCTTCGCAGCCTTGTACACGGGCATATTCACATACTCGAAAACCTCGAAGCCGTACATATTGGAGATCTTACCGGTCGTATAGTTGTGATACTGGTCGGCGAACTTCTGATCGAGCTCGAGCAGGTCGCTGACATGATCCGCGCACAGCACCAGGCGCCGCCCTTTTGTGGGCACCTTCATCTTGTCGAACGCCTTTTTCATGGCAATGATATCCTTGCGGGTGATCTGCTTGCGGCCATCCACTTCAGCACCGGTGGTCTCGATCACCGGTGTTTTGGCTGTGTGCGATGCTGGTGCGATCGAGTGGATCGCTTTGTCGTACTTGGTTTCGTTGATCCTGATCTTGTGCTGTTCGATGGTAGGGGCCAACTTATCGACCTTCATGCTATACAGTTCGTCGTCGGTAACTTTGGTGGCCTTGGTCTGATACTTGTCCAGGGTGATGGCGATATCGCCGTCCTTGAACTCCTGGATCGCAATCGGATAGGATGTGTTGTTGATGAGCACCTCCGGATCGCAGGCGAAGTCGATCAAATGGATCGTGTTTCCGTTCTGTACGTACCTCGAATAGTCTGAGATACCCTCCAGGAATGAGGCGGTCTCATCGTGACGGAACTGCCGCACCATTTCACCGGTCCACACCTCGGGGATCACTTCGGCACACAATACACCGGCCGCCCCGCGCGGAATGAATGCCAGGGCCGAGGCGGCAACAGCTCCGATGCCGCCGAAGAGCATGAACCCGACAGCGAAGGCCAGGGTCAGTCTGAATAAGCTAAATTTTCTTTTCATGGTTAAAATACGGGTTTGATTTTGAACTCTGCCTCATAGAGCGCCGTGTAGCGCTCGCGGTCGTTTGTCCGCATCTCGAGCAGCTCCTCATCGGAATACTGCCCCCAGGTGCGGGATGCCTCGGAGGCGGACGCCGAGGGCTTACCTGTACGGACCAGATCGATAGGCTTGACTGCCGGGTGCATGGCATCGAATGTCGCCTTGAGGCTAACAGGGCCCACCTGCTTCCCCAGGGCGATAAAGTGGTCGCGACGATCTTCTCCGATGAGCCTGCTGTCGATGGCCGCCGTTACAAGATCCGTGATTTGCGAGGTGCGAATCTCATCGACCTCCGCCTGCATTTTTCCGATAGCCGCTACGGCCTCGGCCTCGGAGGCTCCTTCGGGGAGTCCGAGCGTGGAAAGTACATCTTTCATAACTATGTCTGATTGGTTGTGTGGCGCGGGTGTTCCCAGCGCTGCGGTGAATTGTTCGAACAGGGTACGGCTCGAGGCATTGTCGGTAGGCTTGGCCTGAGCCGTGAACTGCGCTACGGGTTCGCGGATCTCGTCGATCAGATGTAGCTCGAGAGCCTGCGCTGCCGTGAACCAATGATCGGTGCCGTCGAGCCATCCGTCGACGGTCGCCTCGTCAGCGCTGGTCACGCGCAGCAGTGCGGTGCGGAACGAAGATTCATACCCGCGCAGCAGTTGCGCTGCAATTTCCATATCGACCGCATTACCTTGGGCATAACCGCTCGGCGCATGAATCATAAACATGGCATTATCTGCGGCTACACGCCGCGAGGCGGCGAGCATAAGGATGCTACCCATCGATGCACTGATCCCGTCCACCTGGATCGTCACACGGGCAGGGCATTGCCCGATGGCATTATAGATCAGATTGCCGTCGACCACCAGGCCGCCCAGCGTGTGCAACCGCAGGATAATGTCCGCATATCGTTGGGACAGGTCGGCAAGGGCTCGAACGACTTCCACGCCCTCTAATTCCCAGCCTATGGTCCCGTATAAATAGATTTCGTTGCCTTGAATCCGTAGCATTGTGCCTGTTTTTTCGACAATGTTATAGCACAATCCGGGCATCTGCAATTTTCTGATCAACCGTTATTATGTTCTGTATCAGTCTTATAAATTTTTTGTGATTCTGTCTGTTCTCCCGTTTTCTTTGCCTGAAAAAGAGCATGGCGGAACAGATGAAGATACGAGACCAGGCAAAGTTCGAGCATGCCCGCGCGTTGTTCATGAATGGCATGTCACAGAAGGAGATCGCCAGGCATGTAGGTTCTACCGAGGCGACGATCTCCAAATGGGTCGAGGCGTTCGGATGGCGTGAGATCCGTGCGGCTGAGAAAGTGACGCGTCCCCAATTGATCAACAAGATTTTGCAACGTATCGACGCGCTGCTCGAAGACGAAACGGAGGAACGCGGCAAGGACGACAAGCTCTCCAAGCTGGCTAAAGCGATCGAGCAGCTCGACCGCCACGCGAACATAGTCAGCCTGATAGAATGTTTTATCGCCTTCTCCATGTTTATCGAGCGGCGCGAGGATCTGCGCAAGCTCATTACCGAGAGCCTTACGGTCAGCAAGAAGGCCGATTTGTTCGGTGCTTTCGTTCGGTTGTTGACCCGCTTGCAGGATCTGTTTATCGAAGAGCGACGGAGGGCTCAGCCTCATGAGTAAGCTGACAGAGAAACAGGCGATCGAGCGCTGGATGGCGCACCGGGAGCAGATCATGCACCATACGACGGTCAACCGCCTGGAGTCGCCTTTCGACAAGCAGGCCCGCATCGATCGAGCGCGCCGCGACTTCGCTTTTTTCGTCGAACACTATTTCCCGCACTATGCCACATCCGGCACTCCCGATTTTCATATCGATCTGGCGCGCCGGGTCAAGGCCGACCCTTTGATCAAGTGCCTGGTGCGCTGGGGGCGCGGATTGGCAAAGAGCGTAGTGTGCGACGTATTCCTGCCGATCTGGCTTTGGATCAACGGCGAATCCGTCTACCTGGTCCTGGTGGGCAATACCGAAGACAAGGCCAAAGATCTGCTCTCCGACTTACAGGCCGAGTTCAAGAGCAACCAACGACTGTGCTGGGATTTCGGAGAACAGGTCGTGCGAGGCAGTTGGATGAAAGGAAGTTTTTCCTGTAAGGAGCGCTTCGTGGCACGTGCGATCGGTATGGGACAGGATGTACGCGGTCTGCGCCAACGGGGTCTGCGCCCCACGCTCTGCATCTGCGACGATCTTGAAGATAAGGAAACGATCAAGAACCCCACGCGGCAGGATGAGACCGCCTATTGGATCCGCTCGTCGCTCATCCCGACAATGGATGGTCCGGTACGACGGTTCCTCATGCCGAACAACAATTTTGCGCCGCGCACGATCCAGGGACAACTCGAACAGGCCCTGCCTTCGTGGCTTGTGCACCGGGTCGACGCCGCGCCGGGACCCGACCGTAAACCCCGCTGGGAATCCAAATACCCGGAAGACTATTACCGGCAGATCGAGCAAGAGATCGGCACGATAGCCTTCGACGCAGAGTACAACAACAGACCGATGATCGAGGGCAAGATCTTCACGGCCGATCATATCGACCGGGCATGGGTGCCACTCCCGAAGTTATCGGCCTTCGAGTTTATCGTCGGGCGCTGGGATCCGGCCTACTCGGGCAAAAACGACTACAACGCCGTGCGCGTGTGGGGGCTGTACAAACATAACTTTTACCTGATCGATTGCTTTGTGCGCCAGAGAAAGATGAATGACGCCCTGGACTGGATGCACCGTTACAACCAGCAACTCCCGCCCTCGGTCATGGTGCATTGGCGTGTGGAGTCTCAGTTCTGGAACGACCCGATGCGCAGCGCCATCGAGGAGAAGGAGGCGGCCTACGGCAACTCGCTCAACATCGCCGTGGTACCCACCCCCAAAACCCGCAAGCTCGATCGCCTGATGAGTATGTTTCCCTATTATGAGAACGGCCGTATCCGCTACAACGAGGCGGGCAGGCACAGCCCCGACTTCATCGAGGGCAATCGTCAACTGCTGGGCATAGAACCCGGATACCGGACCCACGACGACAGCCCGGATGCTGACGAGCGCGCTGTGGCCGACCTGAGCGAAATGGATCGCGTAATGGCCTTCACGCCCCGCATTTCCCGCAGCACACATTTCAATAACCGTAATAGCTACTGATATGAAGCAGATCTTTCACACGCTCCAAAACTGGTATTACTACCGCCGTCTGGGCCGGGCGATCGACAAGGCCGAAGATATGCGGGAGAAGACCGGTTATCGCTACCTGGTGATCCGGATCCATAATAAGATCCGCATCGTGCCGCGTAAGCGTCTCAAAGAAATGATCAGCCGGCGAATGTTCCGCAAGGGGATCACGATCGAGCAACTCGAGCGCCGCGCGCTCTACATAACCCGGTAGGCCATGTATCTTGAACGTGAAGACTATTACAGCCTAATCTCCCGGGAAGACCTGGAGGCGGCTCTATTGCAGAGCGAGGCGCAGCTCGAGCGGATCGAACGCATGGCCTGCGACGAGGTGAGCAGCTATCTGCGCCGTAAATATCGCATCGCTTCGGAGTTCGCCCGTACGGGTGACGACCGCAACGACAACCTGGTGCGCATTACGCTCGACGTTGCCCTCTATCATCTGTTCACAGCTCTGCCCGGACGAATTACTGACGAGGATGTACGTCGCATCCGCTACCTGGATGCGATCAAGTGGCTGGTGAGCGTCCGTGATTCGGACAACGACCCGGGCATCCCTTCGTTGAGCGATCCCAATCCGGACGGTACGGACCCGGAACAAAACCCCGAAATGTTCCAGTCGGTGCGTTGGGGCTCGATGCCTCGTAATGAGAATACCTACTGATACCCCCTCATTGCCTTTAAATCCCCTTTAATTTTAATCCGCCCCTGCTCGGTGGTATAACTAATCAACAGACAGAAAAAGATGCGAATTTTGGACCGATATGGCAACCCATACCCCGTGGAGGGTTCCGCACTTACGGGACTGGACGGTTTCGTGGCGCAACTGCGTGAGAATCCCGAGCGCGTGCGCAAGATCATGATCGAGCTCGACCAGCATACACGGGCGTTGACCAAGAAGGATATCGGCCGCTGGCGGCGCGCCCATCAGGCAGCGATCGACTACGAGAATCCCAAGCGCACGGACCTGCTGGCTATCTATGCCGATGCCGAACTTGATAATCACCTGACGGGCTGCGTGGGACAGATCAACAACATGGTGCTGGGCCGCATGTTCAAAGTGATCGACCGGCGCAGCAAACAAGAGCGCGAGGAGCTTACCGAGCTGTTCCATAGCGAATGGTTCAAAGAGCTGGTCACGTACGATCTGGAGAGTTTCACGTGGGGGCATTCGTTACCGCAGTTGGGTAATGTGATCACCGTGCGCGGCAAAAAGCAGCTCGACGGGGTGGAGCTGATCCCACGCGAACACGTATGCCCCGAATACGGCGTGATCCTGCGCGACCCGTCGGACGACGTGGCGCAGGGTATCCCGTATCGCGATGATCCGCGCATTTACGATTGGTTGATCGAGTGTGGCCGCAAGAACGACCTGGGGCTCTATCTCAAGGTAAGCCCGCACACGATCTCGAAGAAGAACATGGCGGCCTTTTGGGATACCTTCGGCGAGATCTACGGCATCCCGATCCGCATAGCCAAGACCACGAGCACGAACGAGGCTGAACAGCAACGGATCACCGATATGCTCGCACAGATGGGCGCCGCCGCCTACGGACTTTTCCCCGAAGGTACGAGCATCGAGATCAAGGACGGCAACCAGTCGGATTCGTACAACGTATTCGACAAGCGGATCGACCGATGCAACAACGAGATCAGTAAGTGCGTGCTGCTCCAGACCATGACCATCGAGGACGGTAGCTCGCTTTCGCAGAGCCAGACACACCTGGAGATTTTCAAGCAGGTGATCGAGTCGCGTGCCGAGCATGTGCGGGATATGGTCAACAACAAGCTGATCCCGCGCCTTCAGAAACTGGGTTTCCCATTCACCGACAACGATGTTTTCGAGTGGGAGCACGTCGAGGAGCGCACCGCCGAGGAGCAGTTACTCATCGAGCAGATGATCCTGAACCGCTATACGGTCGATCCCAAATACTTCGTCGACAAGTATAATATCCCGATCACGGGCGAGGTGACGCAACCCCTGTTGCCGACAGCGACGGCTATGTCGGTTGTCGAAAAAAAAAAGCCGGCACTAAGTGATCGTGTTACGGCGCTCTACGGAGCAGACCCCATGCAGGCTACGGCCGAAGGCGGTACGCCCGATCCTGACCTGGATAAGCTGTTGCGACGTCTCCGGCGCGGTGCGAACACGGACTTCGATCCCGGCACATTCGAGCTGAACGCCTCGCAACTGCAAGCGGCCGTGGCGGAGGGCACCGGCCTCGACTGGAGCTCCGTTACGCTCGGTACGCCGGATTATGATCTGCTCGACCATCTCGAAGGGAACGTCTACCAGTTCGCAGCGGTCAAGAACTACCAGCAGATGCGTGAGCTCACCGATGCGCTGACGGACGAGGCGGGCAACCCGCGGCCGTTCTCGGAAGTGCAGGAGGCGGCCCGCCGGATCGACCGGATGTACAATGTCGACTACCTGCGCACCGAACGCGATACGGCTGTGTCGTCGGCCATGACGGCCCGTGACTGGCAGGGATACCAGCGCAACAAGGATACCCTGCCCATGCTACGCTACGTAACGGCCGGAGACCGGCGCGTGCGCCCCTCGCATGCCGCGCTCGACGGTGTAGTTCGTCCCATCGACGACGACTTCTGGAAGACCTACTACCCGCCCAACGGATTCGGATGTCGGTGCACTACACAGCAGACCGCCGGCGCGCCGACCGGCCTCGACCGGATCGAAACCCCGTACGTGGACCCCCTGTTTCGGACCAACCTGGCCGAAACGGGCCTCATCTTTCCCAAGAACCATCCGTATTACGACGGGGTGCCGAAAGCCGTCATGCGCAAGGCCGTGGCCTATCTACCTCCGGAAAACACGTACCGGACCGTAAAGGTGGGGGAAGGGGCACGAACGATCGATGTGCATCCGCTGCACGGCGCGGACGAGCTGGCCGACAATGCCGTCATTGCCCGCATCCTGCTTGAGAACGGCAGCAAGGAGATCCGGCTGCTGCCGGTGATCCACGAAAAGGATGCGGCGCTCAAAAAACGCTTCTATCCGGAAGGCTACCGCTGCGACCTGCGCAAGAACGCCGATGCGGTGGTCGACGGCGAAGTTTTCGATTTCAAGCTCTCGGGACGGCGCAACCTGCACCACCGGATCGTCGATGCGTCGCGGCAGGCCGATAACGTGGTGGTAAAGCTCCGCGAAGACATCGCCGAACATACGCTCAAGGGGGTGTGCCTGCAAGTCAAACGAGAGTGTTCCATCCGTCGCATAATTATTATTCGTCCGGACAATAGCGTGGTGAGCTACTAAAAAAGATGTGAGGCCCACATTTGCATGCAAGCCCCACGGTTGCGTCCGGGACGCATCCCCGACTTCCGCAAATATAAGCGGTCGAATCTTTAAATGCAAATAAAATGCCTGAAAAATTGACTTACAAGGGTCGTCCGGTCGACTTTTCGAGGGCGGCCGCCCGTTTTGTCACCGTGCGCCGGCAACTGCCGCGCATCTGGGGCACCGTTGCGGTCAACTATTTCAAGGACAGTTTCCGCCGCCAGGGATGGCGCGACCGGACCCTGAAAAAGTGGCCCGACCGCAAAAAGGGCGTCAAGGGCCGGGCAATCCTCATCGGACGCGGACACCTGCGCAACTCGATCCGCATCGAGACGGCCACGTTCCGGCGTACCGTCGTAGGGTCTAACCTGCCGTATGCGGCAGCGCACAACGAGGGCGTACAAGCGACCGTAACCGTGCGGGCCCATACGCGGCGGATCTACGGCCGGCGAAAGGAGGAGTATGTGACGCGGGCCGGACACAACCGGACGCGCAGCGTGCGCTACGAGGCCGGATCGTACGAGGTGCGGCAGCACACCCGGCGCATGAACCTGCCACAGCGCCGGTTCGCCGGAAACAGCGAGGTGATGAATCGCAAGCTGGACGCCGTGACCGCGCGGGCTCTCGACGTGATTTTCGACATTTAACCCTAAGACTATGGAGATAGACGATTTAAAGCCAGGGGTGCTCGACCGGCTCTATGTGGATCTGGCACGGCACCTGATGCAAATAACCCGGCACAAGGTGCCGGTGTTCAAGTTCATCGACCTGTGGAACAACCAGTGGCAGCACATGGCCGAGGAAAAGGTGCTCCGGTTCCCGTGCGTACTCATCGAGTTCGGCGACCTGGAGTGGCAGCAGCTCGGGAGCAAGCGCCAGCAGGCCGCACTCTCGCTAAGCCTGCATATCGGCAGCAAGAGCACCTACACGACGGCATGGAAGGAAGGGTACAATGCCGCAGCGCTCGAACACTTGCAGTTGCTCGGTGCCGTACACCGCCACATGAAGGGCTTCCGCGCGGACTACGCCGGGAGCTTCACGCGCGTCGGTACGCAGGTCGACCAGGACCACGACCACCTGATCGCCCACGTCGAGAGTTATCGCGCCGTCGTCCGGGACGATTCGGCCGCGCCCGTTACCGAGCGCCGCAAAGTGCCGGTCGAAGTGACTGCCGAGTATCTGTGACAGGATCCGCAAATGATGAGCAAGGCCCCGCCGCTGGCGGGGCCTTGCTCATGATCATAGAGTCAAACTATTTGATCTCTTGGACGTCGTATAAATACCAACGACCCTCATCGTTTTGTTTGAAATATCCCCGGAATTTAAGGCGAAGTAGTGCCCCAAAGCTATTTTCGGAGTCGACGTATGCTTCTAAGGTGATTGCCCCTCCTTCGGTACTTTGGCGCCATAGATTCCATGCAGGAAATTGCGCGGTTGCCGGAGCTTTAAGTGCCGAGGTAACGTGTTCTTGGAGCTCAAAGCACGCCCGATCTTTGTCGAAAATCATCGGGTTTCTACGAGTAGGGGGAGAATCCGAGGAGTGCAGGATACAATGCAAAATAATAGGACCAATAAAAACAATTATGCCGATTAACCATATGGGAGGATTACGTTTAGGGGTAGGTTTTGCTTGTGGAAAATAATAAGGATCATCCATAATAATAAATATATAATTGTAAACCGAAAATAATAATCTTATTCGAAAATACAAAATGGAAGATATTAAAAGACAAAGCCCCGCCAGCGGCGGGGCCTTGTCGGGTTTATGGTCGGTGCTGAAGCTCGAAAAACTCCTGTTCGGAGGGTAGCAGCTCGCGGATCAGCTCGTAGACGTACCAGAGCCGGTCGGGCGGCATCCGGTTCTCCTCGGTCACGGATTGCAGAAGCGTAAGTAACGAATCGACGTAGGCGTGCGCGGTCTCGTAGTCTGAGAACGGGCTGCACGTAATGACCAGCCGCTGGTCCTGAACACTAATTGCCATAATCGAACCCTCCTTTCAATTTGGTTGCGATGCGCTCGCGCAGCTCGCCGTTCTCGATCAGGCACACGTCCGAGAGGATGTCGATCAGACGGTCGGGTGTGAGGCGGTTGATCCGGCGCTTTGCGGGCAGGGCCTTGACCGGCGAGGCTGTCCCGCCGAACAGGTCGCGCTGTTCATCCAGCCGGATAACCAGCTCCTCGGCCCAATCACGGAACAGCCGGGCACGTTCCGACCTCATGGCAAATCCCAGCCGAATGATTCCTCGCTTGGTCCATAGAACGGCATTTGAAGGAAGGTTGTCTGGCTTGCCGTTACCAATGGTAACGGCGGAAATAAAGTGCTTTCCTTCTTTTAATTCGTCACCCAGCGACATTTTGTTTTTCCGGATGGCGTACTCGGTTACGCCGTACCCGGCGGCCACCTCGCGGGTGGTCATTAGATACTCGTGCCGCTCGGATGGGATCACGCGGACGGTAACGCCTTCGGTCACCGTCATTGGCAGTAAGGTGCCAGCTTCATTCTTTTTGACGTTCATGAAAAAAGAATTAAATAAAAAAGCCAAAGAGGTGAACGTCACAACTAAGCGGGGCTTAGATGTCGTCAACCCTCACGAGTTGACCCTCTTTGGCAAATCTATGAATACACTTGCCCCTATGTTAGTTGTAACGTTCAAGGGCAAATATAGCTAAAAAACTCAATCGAACAATCTGGGGTGCTTTTGTTCGGCTTCCAGCAGCTTCCGCAGCATGGCTTTGGCCGGCAGGGCCAGATAGCGGTTGTAGGTGGACTCGGCGATATAAAAACGCTCCCGGATCAGTTCGCGGTAGATCCAGCGCTGGGTGGCTCCGCGCCGCTTGTGTTCCAGGGTAATGTTCTGGATATCGATCACCTTTTGCAGAAATATTTTACCGTTATATGCCATAGCTACCGAATAATCGTTATATTTGTCGTTGTGAGCGAGCCGTACGACGATTATTCGGAGTGCGGCTTTTTTAATTGACCGGGCCGCCTTCGGCGGGGATCGTTACTACATAGCATGTGCGTTCGGTCATTTCGCTGGGTTTCTGAACCGGCGACGCCTCTTTTTTGTCGGCGATGGCGCGCAGCTTGCGGATCAGCCGGCGCAGCTCCTGTTCACCCAGCATATAGAGCAGGCGGCCGCACACCTTCTTCTGGAGCAAATAGCGGTTTACCTCGGTCCAGTCGGCCGGGGAGGCATACTTGCCGATCCGGTTCAGGACGGTCATAGCCTGCGACCGTAGCCGGCGGATCTTCTCCGGGGCCAGGGTGGTCTTACCGACGTAAGCGGCCTCCATAAACTCACCGCACTCGATGAGCTGCGCGTCCGTCATGGCGTCGAGGCAGGAAACGCCCCAAAGCGCCATGATATCGGGTCGGTTAGGCATCAGCTTGCAGGCCGACATAAGCGTGCAAATACGGCGTTCTTTGGCCTGTCTCTGGTAGGCATTCAGGATTAGGTCCATCTCTGTACGAAATTAGGTTTATACTTTGTCGATCTGCATGGCCAGCTTACGGAGAAACCGGGCATGCTCTTTTTTGTCGGTCAGCTCGGCCAGCATGTTGACCGCCGCCTGGATCAGCCCCGCCTCGTCGGGCGTCAGCTCGCTGATCGAGATCTTGCCGTCTTTGTCCTTATCGGTGTGCATTGGCTTCTTTATCGGGGATTATGATCGTTGTTCGAGCAATAAACTCTGTTTCAAATGGGCGGTGATCCATAGATGATTCTCTCTCATGAAAGACTGCCAGTTCCTTGTCTACTATTTCACGGGCAAGGCTGCGTGCCAGCTCCATTTTAACACCTTCAACCATCATATATCTCGTATCCACTTTCACAATGGCATCTACCGTGATTTGATTCGGTTGTTGCCTTTCGCATTTTATTGGCAATTCTAAACCAATGGGTGTCACTCCTCCGGATTTCTTGTAGAGATATTCGGCAAACTGTCTGAGATGTTTACTTGCTTTTCCCATCGTTATCGTGTTTTTTCGCCTTTCGGCAGGTTGAAAATCAGCGCTCGGATACGGTCGTGGGCATCCCGGGTCCCCATGCTGCGGTCGTAGATCAGTTCGATGATATCGCGGAACCATTGCGTATCCTCGAAATAGCTCTCGACGGTCTGCTCCGAGAGCTTGAAGACTTCGAGGTTGGCCCGATTGGCTGCTGCGCGGAATGCTTTGGCCGCCCGGAACAGCTCGTTGAATCGGCGCTTGGCGTCGTGTTTGAAGTCCAGCCCCCGTTCCTGCATCTGTTCGCACAGCTCGAACAGTATTTGATACAAGACATCGGTGAGCAGGTAGACGATAGCCGTCCGTGAGTTACAGGTCTCGGGAAGTTCGGCCCCGCGACGGAAAGGCGTGAGCCCCTGGGGTAGCCGGCCTTCCTGGCGGGCTTTTCGCTTCTCCTCCGTATCCTTTTGTGCGGTAAGGAAAAGACTGTGATGAATGGCGATAGGTGGAATCATGATTTCTTAGTTATACACGTAGACTGTTCGGTTTTTCGCTTCTCGTTATCCGTATAGAATCGCTGGCACTCATTCAGAAATTCAAGGAAGTCTTCGGGAGTGAACCACACATCTTTTACTTTATCTGATGTTATGGCAAGTATGTAATGGTTATTATCGGTATCAGTCGAGAGATCGATTCCGGAATCGTCAATGCTGTCATCAAAAATTATCTTGGTTCTCATTTTTCGTAAGGATTTTCAGGTAAGGTGTTCACGTCGATTGCAAGGTCGGCAGCGGTCAGACCGTAGTGGTCATTAAACATGATTTTTTTCATTCTTCTTTCAGTTTCGGTCTGAATGTTAAGCAAGCTGGATAAACAGTATCGAATCCGTCAAACTGTTCCTCCTCATGTTCTATTTCGAAATCGTATAAAATACCGTCTACCTCTATTAGAACATCATCTTCATCGTTTGACAATAGAAGATCTATCAGCTCTGATTTGTTCATAGGTCCATCGTTCTATTTTTTCAATATCAGTGTAGTAATACTTCCCATTCGAATGCTCCATGTAGAGGAAGAACATTTGAGCAAATCCTTTGCGAGTATCGTTCTCATCACGACATTTATATATCATGTGTATTGTTGCCGTCCCACAATGTCCAGTCGTCTCGCAAAAACACGGTTTATCTTTGAAGTGTTTCTGGCAAAATTTCATTAAGGCTTCCTCGCCTTCAATCCATATACAGGAATACATTTTAAATGGTTTTAGTAAGTTTTATTGATTGCTCAATGTTGGCTACTTGATTATTCATCATCTTCTCAGTTATGCCCGCAGGCGGTTGTTATTTCGGTTCTCTGCCGCTATCGAAGGTTTTGCGTTCGATGGGGCGCCAGGCGACGATCGATCTACGAAATGCCCCGCTACCGGCCCATTGCCATTGCCCCATGAAATTGTACCGGTAAGAAGCTGACCAGCCGCCGGATCTCAGCTTGACCAAAACCTTCATCGTCCGGTCGCGTGCATCCATATCAAGCATATCGGGGTTCGTCTCGGGCAACTCCTCGCTTACGCTGATCCACCGATAGGCCTCTTTCATGCCTCTGCGGTAGCCGAAAGCATTACCGGCGAGGAAAGCATTATGTATATCATGCCATTCATCAAGCATAAATCCATTATCGTTGGCGTACTCTCTGGCCGCTTCTTGTGCTGTTTTCATAGTTCGTTGCTCGAAATTTTTGTTCCCGGAGGCGGAGTCGGACCGCCTCTGAAACCACCCGGTCCGGGACTTATAGCCTATTAAAAGACACCTCCATCCGGGTCCATGCTCCGGATTCGGTTTTCTCATAGAAATAGAAGTTGAGCGATGTACCCTCGATCGTATTGCTTTCCTTGAAAAGCTGCATGATCTCGGAATACACCGGCGAATCGAATTGAGACTCGAGTGCGTACAGCTTGCTGATCGACTTATAGTCGAGGTCGCCGTTCTTGTTGCGCTCGAGGAGCGTCATGGCTAATTGATACATGGGATCCTTGGAGCCCTGTTCGCTACTCTGTATCCACACTTTCAGGAACTCGATCAGCCGCGCGGCCGCAATGTCCGCTCTTTCATCGAAACACTTGACATTATTGCTTTTCACTTCGACGCGGAACGAGTCGCCCGTCAGGGTGAAGCTACGCTGCTCATTGCTGCGCAACGACCCGTATTCACGCATCACGTCGTAGAACGCTTTTGTTTCGTTCGTCACGAACGCATGGAGTTCACGGATCACTTCGTCCGCATGACGCACTTTACTTTCGATGCGACTGATCAGTTCCGACTTGAGCGATTCGTAAGTCTCGCGCTTTTTGTTCGCCTTCTCCCTCTCCTCCCGTTTTTTTTGCTCCAGCATTTCAGCCAATTGGTCGGATGTGAGGTTGTCTAATACATTTGTACTCATAATGCAGTTATTTGATTGTTAGGGTTATATTGATATGCCGCCCGCAAGATCGCGGGATAGATCCGTGTATTCCTTGCACATCTCTCGAAGCGATTGGGTGAGGTCGGCCAGATGCGCACCGAGCACTATCCGGCGTGCCATCGTCAGGCGGGATCCGTAGCGCCGCAAGTAGCGTTGCGTAACCTCGGCATTGTGCAGTCGCTGACCATATAGGCGTCTTACCATTTCGAACCGGGCCGCCTTGCGTGCCCGCTCCTCTTTGAGATCGATGATTCTGAAATCCATAGCTTTATTATTGTTCGTCGGGGTTTTTCACTGTAATTTGCATCTCATTCATCCGGGTTGCCTTGATTGCCCGCTTGATGGCGCGCAGGTCCCGGCCCTGCATCTTGCGGCATGTCATAACGGCTGTCTGGCGGTTAAATCCGTTTGCCAACAGGACGATCTCCATTTCCTTGCGCATATACTCCTCGAAATCCGCACGACTCGTCCGGGACGGATCGGGGGTAAATCTGCCGTAATCGCGCCCGAAACGGCTGAACAACTCTTCGAAACCAACTTTATTGCACCCGATCCCGCGTTCTATTTTGTGCTTCAGACCTCCTGCACCGAACATGCTGATTCCGCAAATGTCCTCCAGGTCATTGTAAAGACGCTTGATCAGCTTGAACACATTGTCATTCAAGTCTCCGGCCTCGTCCAGGATCAAAAGCGGTTTAGTCATCTGCTTGACCGATAAGATGGCGGCCTCGAAAACCTCGTCGATGCTCCCAATGGAGGCAATGCCTGCCGCAGCCGAGAACGCGCGTTTGAACTGCGTAGCCTTGGGACAGAGCGAGCAATCGATATACAAGACATACGGATTCTCTTTCTTGTACTGTTTGCAGGCGTATGTCTTACCGATTCCGGCACTGTCACACATCAGGGAGTAGGTGGATGCCGCCTGGCATACGCGCAACTGTTCGGTGATGTAATCGAAGACGGAGGTGCGTCCGGTCACCAGCTTCAGCTCCGCATCTTTGGTGAAACCGGACTTCTGGGCGAGCCGCAACCACTTTTGATCGCCGATCAGTTGCCGGTTCTTCTTCCAGGCCTCGGTCTTCAGATTGGAGATATCCGACTCTTTAAATCCGATCGAGGCGGCGAATTTCCGGCCGCTCAGCCCACTGTTGCGGTGCAGTTCGAGGATGCCGGCGCCGATGCGCTGTTTTTCCTCGTCGGTAAACATCTCTTTTTCCATCATGCTGATATGTTAGTGTTTAAATTATCCCTAAAAACCGATTAAAAGCCGCTTGTTTCGGATCGATGCGCGCCTTGGATTCGTCTTCCTGTTGCCCGGCAGGCTCCGATGTGCCGGTCTTGTCCGGGATCATAGCGTCAATCTCATCCTCCCGTGCGGCGTTGTAACTCTCCTTATCACCACCCAGGGCCATGTCGGCGGCGTAGCCGTTCCCACTGTAGAGGGCATCGACAGCATCCAGGGCACTCTGTCCGAATGCGATCGAAGCCTCGATCTGGGAAGCCTGGCGTTCCGCGAGCCGACGCCGGGCGGCACGCTGTTCGTCCGTGAGCTCCGCATAGGCCTTGCCTGCACGATCCGCCGGAGGGCAGGTGAGGATATATTTGCCGTCGGAGGAGTACAGATCCGCACCCGATTCATCCCAATGCACATACACATGAGCGTCGTAACCGTATCCGGTGGCCGCCGAAATACGACGCGCACCGGTATTGTGATAGTCGGGGATCTCGAAAAGCGATTTATGACCTGCATGGGTCACTTCGACAAAACCGCGCATACGCGTCACCTCCACTTTCGTGTGGTTGCCCATGATATCCCGTACCTGCATGGCCGCCATCGGCTCGCAGTCCGGATGTTTGCTCTCGAAAAATATCTGGCGGGGGGTGCGACCATCGCCCCGCGGCGTGTCGTTCCACCGGTCGATAGCAGAGCGAATCTGCTCGATGGCTTCGTTATAGGTCGGATATTCTTCTTTGGTGATGTGGTCCGTATTGGCGAAGTTCTCCGGATCGGTAGCCTCGTGAGACGAGCGAACGAAATTCCGGAAACGCCGCAAAGTTCCGTTCTTGAACAGCTTGAACATAATCTCCGCCGGGTTGGCTTGGGAGTTTCCGGAAGCGATGGTGCGCACCACGTTGAACACGCTGCGCAGGAATTCCTTGTTTTCCGCATCGGTGAAGGCGCCGTGTTTGTCGCTCACGAACTCGAACATGGTTTGCCGGCCGCCCTGTTCGACAGCCATCCGCACCGCTTCGCGCATCATGGCTCCGGTTTCGACACTGTAACCCTCGGGCGAAAACTCGAAGCCTGCGATATAGCCGCTCGCCACGTCCGTAATGAGAATGGCGTACAGGTTCTTTACTTTCAGCTCATGACTCGGCTTGCCGCCTTTGTAGCTCTTTTTCCAGTATTTATAGCCGATAAGACCGGAACCGTCGCCACAGAACAGCGAGTGTGCGTACACCAGCCTGGCCGCCGGAATGTAGGTGAGCATATGTTTGCGATACCACGCCCGTCCATTCCGGTGCATGGACGTTTGCAGCCGGTAGCAGAACCGGGTTAAATGGCTATTGAAGCTCCGGAGGGAAACGGGACACTCGCCGAAAGCCTCCATAGTCGGAACATACACCGTATCGTAGAGCGTTTTTTGGTATTCCTTGCGTGGGTCGTCGATATTCATGTAGGCCTGGTACATGATCGCCTGATGGATATCGAACTCGTGGATCTCCCCGGTCCTCACATCGACGATCCGATTCACTCCGACAATCTTGCGATTGTCGTTACCATGCTTACCGGAGATGATCCACATCCTTTGCCGTTCCGGGTCCTCCGGGAACCCCGCCAGCTTCTTACGGAGGGATTCAGGGGTGGTGATCCGGAAGTTCGACAGGTTCAGCTCCTCCAGGATGCCGGCACAGCTTTCGTAGAGCTGGCCGACGGAGCTCAGTCCGTAGCGGGCCAGCTCGTTGCGGCCGACGGTGATCCGGATGAAACGACACCAGGCAAGCGCCTGGGCGTAATCCGAGGCTACCGATGCTTTGACCTGGTAGCCGCTTCGGGTATGTATCCACCGCGCATCCTCCTCGTTGCGCAACTCGCTCACGGCATTGCGGATGCTCCGGGCGATCCCGGCCTGCCGCTCCCGGCTGTTACGCAGGTTGTTCCCGTCGACATGCGCGATCAGCTCCTCTTTCGAGGGCAGCAGATCGCGGTAGCAGGCCGGCTTGCGGTTGGGTATGCGGTCGATATCGTAATAATACTGACCGCCACGGCGGCCCCAGCGCCACGACTTGCCGGAATCCCCCAGGAAAAAATCGCCCTGACCGGCTGCCTTCTGCCACGAGGCGGGAAGGGATTGCTTGTAACGATCCCTACAATGAGTCCGTAAATATTCATCATTCACCTCACACACCTCGACCACCAGCCGCTGGGACACCCATACAGTCGTCCCGTTCGGGGTCTCACGGATCAGTATGTCGTTAGGTAGGATCATTCTTTTGTCTTGGTTAAGGGAGGAGGCTCCGGGCCTCCTCCCGTCCCGGCCCTCTCTGTCCGGGTCCTATGCCGCGGGGCGATAGGCCGCCCTCAGGCTCTATTGGCTCCCGTGCCGGTATCGCTCCGGATAACGCCTTTGCGTTCACGGGATTTTTGGTTAACTTACGTGCGCTAATCGTCTAAGTAATTGTTATGGAATCGATTGATTACACCAAGAATGTGCAGCAGCTTATGGCCGAAACCAACCGGTTAAATGAAAAACAAACCGAATGGGCTCAACGGATTCTTTTTCTGTCCGCCACTCTTTTTGGGATTCTAATTTCCCTCGGCGCCACCATTGTTCAATCGCCATCAGCCCGTCTGTGTTTTTCAATCGCGACCGCCTTACTCGCACTCGGATGCCTGGCATTAGCTGCAGTTTTGTATAGTCATTTAGAAGTTCAAAAAAGGACTCGGGAACTATACCATCAAGAATTATTAGCCGCCATTCGCGAGAGGCGCCGAATGGAAATCGTTTACGCCAAACAAAGAAAGTTCTTCGTTGTGTGCGAACCCATCGCCTACACCTTTCTAATCTTGGCCGTTTTGTCGCTCGCGGTGTATTCATTTCTCACGTTGTATTGATCAGAAGCGTCAAATACGATAAGTAAACTCCCACTCTTTGAGTCCGTATTTTGACGGGGTAAACATGATTTTTCGACAGATCAGCAGGCCGAATAGCCTGTAATCTATTTGTGTCCCTACGGTTCGGCGATCCTCACCGTCGCCTTCGATAATCGGGATGATTAATTTTGTAAACATAGTTTCGTGGTTTAAGGTTTTGTTGCTCCCGTGCCGGTATCGCTCCGGGTAACACCTTTGCATTCACGGGATTACATTATTGCATAACTTTATTCGCGATTTTCCGGACATGACTCTTGGTCGACAGAAGTAACCGCATTCAAAGCGCGTTGCAGGACCTCCCGCACCTTTTCGGTAATAACTTCCGGAGCGTCTTCCGCGCACACGACGACCAGGTTGCCGATCAGGTTGTGGACATTGATGTTGATGGTTCGCTTGTTCATAGCTGTGTGGTTTATGGGTTTATTGGCTCCCGTGCCGGTATCGTTCCGGATAACGCCTTTGCATTCACGGGATAGAACTTCTTCACAGTATTCGGCGACGTCGTTCACAAATTGATACACTTCCTTGTTTGTCATGGCATTGTCATTTAATATACCTTGTTCCCGCCCCGGTCTCGCTCCGGGAGGCAGTCGCAAACTGCTGCGGGATGGGCGGCTATTCGGCCTGCCCGGTGAGCGGCCGGGGATTGCACACCAGCCCCTCGATGATCATTGCCAGCTCCTTCCGGTCCTCGGGTTTGACCATGCGGTACAACCGGACGAAGGCGGTGATCGTGTAGTATCCGAGCAGTTGTCCGTCGTCGAACAGCGCTTCGGCAGCCAGTAACGCATCATCCGGTTCGCTTGCAATGGGTGTCGCTGCCGGCTCCTTCATGGTCTCCGAGCGGCGCGTGTACTTGCGCTTTGCTTTCGGCGTCTCGGGGATATCGGGGGGGTATCGTCGCTTTTCTTGCTTGCCGGGATCGGCGGCTCCTTGCTAAAAATCTCATCTCCGTACATAGTCGTATGATTTTGGTTATTTAAGTTCTACCGGCTCATCCTCCCAGGTAAGGGAGTGGCCGATCAGTTTCTCGATCGTTCCGAAGGGTAAGCGGATCATATAATCAACATCATAGCGGGGTATCCATTCACCCATTATCTCCCGGCGATACGGGCGGTTGTCACATATGTATTCCGCGCCGTCCTTATCTACTGCTAACCATACCATAAGCGTACACCGTCATTAATTGAGCGCCTCGTCCTTACGGTCACCATCTTTCTCTCTTTGTGTGGCGGCCTCTTGCTCCTTGCATTTTAAGTGTATAGACATTGCCCGATATACAGAGGCCGCCACCATTGGTTCAGAGTCCATATACGAAGCCAGCGCACTACTAAGTGCGCCCACCGACACCCCGGCATATCCCCAAAGGCCGTCCTCATTAATGAGCATAACAAAGGTGTGATGGCTCTCTTTGCTTTTAGCCCAATCGCTTACTTCCTGAATAATCTTGTCTACCTGATTCATAACACGATATTTTAGTTGGTTTGTTTTTCTCGTTCGGCGATCAGGGCCTCGGCGGTTCGCAACACGCGTTCACTTACGCCCTGGCCGCGAATCACTCGCGACACCCATTCCGGGTGAACGTCCAGAAGACGCGCGATATATTTCTTATCGCCCCGCTTCATGTTTAGACGAATCCAGTCTACTCGATTAATTTCTCGCACGTTATTCATGTCTCGTTTTTATTAATACCTTTGCGTTACAAACTTTCTGCAAATATAGTCAATATTTAGACCAATCCAAATAAAATGGATAAAATTTTGTCCCCAATTAAGGAGCGCCTATTGAAGTATCTGGAAATGAAGGGTATTTCAAAAGAATTGTTTTATAGAAACACACAGATTTCAGCCTCTAACTTTAAGGGGTTGGGCATGCGAAGTGATCTCGGCGGGGATAAAATAGCCAAAATATTGACTATTTATAACGATATAAATGCGGAATGGCTTTTGACAGGGGAGGGAGAAATTTTTAAAACGAAAACTCCGCAAAACGTCCCCAAATCAAAAGGGGACATTTTTGGGGACAAATTAGGGGACAAACGAAAACTCCGCAAAACGTCCCCAAATAACACATCGTACACCCAGCCTTCCGTTCCCGTCGATCCGGCAGCAGAACCGACGGCGGCATACGGAACACAGAGCCCCGCTCCCGTTACCAACATCTTCACGGGTTACTCCGACGAGCAGATACAGGAATGGCTCGTAGAATACGCCAAACGCTTCGTTTTGGAGCGTTATCAGAAGGGGGAGGCATATCCTGCCGCGATCGTCGAGAAAATGGTCGAGAAGTACCAGAAACAGCTTGCCGATGCCCAGCAACTGATCGGAGAGCTGCGCGCCCGGCTCGGCGCTGGCCCTGTATCCGAGTCGAGCGTCGGACACCAGGGGGACGATGCAAAAAAATAGCCCCGACAACGTGCCGGGGCGTATTCGTAAGTAGTTAGTAGTTAACTGTCTGTTGGGTTAGTTCGTTTTCATGGGCCGCGATCCATACCCCATTATTGTCATGTTTTGCGCTACGATCTGATCGGCTAATGCTCCTCCTTTCTTGAAAGCCGCTTCTATGAATCGTTCGATATGTGCAGGCGCAGACATGGGAAGACCGTAATGATCTATGTACAGAATCGCGGCGAGGGGTTCCTCCTTGCATTCTTCCATATTCTCATCGTTTGATCCGTCGCCTGCCTGGTGGTATTGAATATAGTAAACTTTTCGGCCCGAACAAAACATCGGGGGCAAAATGTGATCGGGGTGCAATGTCGTTGCAAGCGCACGGAATACCGCTTTAAATTATACTTCAATGATAGTTGTCCTTGAAATTCCGACACTCAAATTATACTGAATTATTGTAGCCATTTTCGTTATCTTGCTGATATTCGTGAATAATGCGTTTCGGAGTTTTCGTTATGCCCCTTATATCGGGTATCCACGAGATCGTGCTCACGCTGCTTTTCGCGCTGGTGCTCGTCGTACTGGTGATCTACTTCTTCCTGCAGGACATCCGCGCGACGCTCGTACCGGTGATCGCCATCCCCGTTTCGCTCGTCGGCGCCTTCATGCTCTTCCCGCTGCTCGGGTTCTCGGTCAATGTCTTCTCGCTGCTGGCCCTTGTGCTGGCCATCGGGCTGGTGGTCGACGACGCGATCGTCGTGGTCGAAGCCGTGCAGGTCAATATCGAGAAGGGACTCTCACCCCGTATCGCCACACAGGAAGCGATGAAGGTCGTCGCCTCGCCCATCATCGCCACGACGACCGTGCTGATGGCCGTCTTCCTGCCCGTCGGCCTGATGCCGGGCGCAGCCGGCAAACTCTACCAGCAGTTCGCCATCACGATCGCTCTGTCGGTCGCCCTGTCGGGCATCAATGCCCTCTCGCTGAGCCCGGCCCTGTGCGCCATCCTGCTCAAACCCCGCAACGAGGAACATAAGAAGGACAATGCGCTGAACCGTTTCTTCGGCCGGTTCAACGGATGGTTCAACCGCTCGGTCGACAGCTACCTCAAGACCAGCCGCGTGATCATGCGCCACGCCAGCCGCACGCTGGTATTCATCGCGCTCGTGACCGGCGTCGCGCTATTCTTCATCAAGGTGGTGCCCACCGGCTTCCTGCCCAACGAGGACCAGGGCTACCTGATGACCAACATCCAGTTGCCCAGCGCCGCCTCGCTCGAGCGGACCGAGCATGTCGTGAACGAGATCATCGGCCTGCTCCGGCACAACGACAACATCGAGTCGGTGTCGGCCGCCGCGGGTTTCAGCCTGTTCTCGGGCACCGAATCGCCCAACGCCGGGATCCTGTTCATCAAGCTCAAGGACTACAAGCAGCGCAAACAAACCGCCGACCAAATCACCGACGCGCTCAACGGCGAGCTCTACGTGATGATCAACGAGGCGGAAGTCTATACGTTCGGGCCGCCGTCGATCCCCGGCCTCGGCCCCGGATCGGGCTTCACCATGATGCTGCAGGACAAGGGCAGCAACACGCCGCAATACCTGGCCGAACAGGCCGACAAATTCATCGCGGCGGCCCAGAAACGTCCCGAGATCGCAACGATCAGCACGGTGTACGACGCCTACGTGCCCCAGCGCGCCATTTCGGTCAATAACGAGATGGCCCTCAAAGCCGGCGTCCCGCTCGAAGAGCTGCACGGCGTGCTGACCACCTTCCTCGGCGGCGCCTACGTCAACAATTTCAACCGTTTCGGCAAGCTCTACCAAACCTATATCCAGGCCGAAGCCGACTACCGGCAGAACGAACAGCAGCTCGACCTCTATTTCGTCACGAACCAGAAAGGCGAAAGCCTGCCGCTCTCGGCCTTCATCGCCGTGCGCGACACGACCGGCCCGGCCTTCACCAACCGCTTCAATCTCTACCGCTCGGCGCAACTCACCGGATCGCCGGCCAAAGGGTATTCGTCGGGCGAAACGCTCAAGGCCCTCGAGGAAGTCGCGGCAGAGGTGCTCCCCGAGGATATGGGCTATGCCTGGGCCAATATGTCGTACCAACAGACGCATAGCAGCGGCGAAGGTACCGTCTTCGTCTTTGCCGTGATCTTCGTCTTCCTGATCCTCGCTGCGCTGTACGAGAGCTGGTCGCTGCCTGTGACCATCCTGCTCGGGATCCCGTTCGCCGTGTTCGGTGCCATGCTCTTTATCTGGATAGGCCACATGATCAACCCCAATTACGCCAACGACATCTTCCTGCAGGTATCGCTCATCCTACTGATCGGCCTCGCTGCCAAGAATGCGATCCTGATCATCGAGTATGCCAAGGATAAGTTCGACGCTGGTATGGACCTCGGCGAAGCCGCCATCGAGAGCGCCAGGCTCAGGGTGCGGCCGATCATCATGACGGCCTTCGCCTTCATCCTCGGCATCCTGCCCCTGGTCTTCGCGACCGGCGCGAACGCCGTCGCACGAAACGTCATGGGAATCGCTCTCTGCGGCGGCATGCTCATCGCCACGTTCATCGCGCTGTTCGCCTACCCGGCCCTGTTCGTCCTGATCGGCAAGTGGGGACACTACGAGCAGAAACGCGACGCGAAAGTGGCCCTCGAAGCACGCGAACAGGAGGATATGCGCAAGGTCGAGGCCGAAAACGCCGCCGAGATCGCAGCGTACCGGGCGGCTGCAGGGACAGAGGCTTCCGGTGCCGATGACAACACCAATAAACCGTCATAAGATGAAACGTAGCATACGACTCATAAAACCGGCCCTGCTGGCCTTGACGCTGGCACTGGGCGGCTGTGCGGCCGGCCCCGACTTCCGGTCGCCCGACGTACCGATGCCGCCGCGCTACACCGGCATCGGGGAGGTG